>CAYRRF010000001.1:0-2205 GCA_964426595.1 uncultured Bdellovibrionales bacterium
CTCTGGCCAAGCGTCACAGCGCGTTGGTCAAACAGGCGGCTTTGGAGCGTATCGCTGAAAAAATCGATCTTGTACGCTTTATTCGTGTTGCTTCTAAAGAAACGACGGTAAGCGGTTCGATGGTTTCCGACGTGCTGGAGGCCATACTAGCGGCGATCTATCTGGATAGCGGCTTTACGACGGCAGAAAAATGCGTACAGCGTTTTTGGGCAGAAGCTTTGCATCAGGAAGTCACGCCACCAGAAGATTCGAAAAGCACCCTCCAAGAATGGGCGCAAGCCCGCGGCCATGCCTTGCCCGAGTATCGGCTGGTGGAACAATCGGGCCCCGATCACCGTCCGACTTTTGTAGTCGAAGCTTCATTGGCGGGGTATCCCGCGACGCGTGGCGAAGGTTCCTCCAAGCAAATGGCAGAAAAAGCAGCTGCCCGCGCCCTCATCACCTTGTTACGAGAGCATCATGAGTTCCAAAAATAAACGTTGTGGTTTTATTGCCGTTATCGGCGCGCCGAATGCCGGCAAGTCGACCTTGGTCAACCAATTGGTCGGTGGCAAAGTAGCGATTGTATCGGATAAGGTACAGACAACACGCACGCGTATCACGGGTATTGTGATGCACAAGGATGCGCAATTGGTGTTTGTGGATACGCCGGGTATTTTTGTTCCCAATAAACGCTTGGATCGATCGATGGTACAGGCGGCATGGGAGGGAGTTAAAGAAGCGGATTGTGTCGCTTTGCTGGTAGATGCTTCGCGCAAAGATCCGGTTAAATTTGCAAGCCCGATTTTAAAGCGGCTGCAGGACCATAAAAAGCCGGCTGTGCTTATTCTGAATAAAGTGGATCTGGTAAAGAAAGAAAACCTATTGCACCTCACGCAAGAATTTATGCAGGAATATAGTTTCGAGCGTGTTTTCATGGTCTCGGCCTTGAAAGGAAATGGGATTAAAGATGTGCTGGAGTATTTCTCGGATCAGGTCCCGGAAGGCGAATATCTGTTCCCGGAAGACGACCTGACGACTATTCCCATGCGTTTGCTGGCGGCTGAATTGACCCGTGAAAAAATATTCGAACAGCTTTATCAAGAGCTGCCCTATTCCTGTACGGTAGAAACGGAAGTTTTCGACGAGTCCGATCCCAATAAATGGCTGATCGAACAAACGATCTATGTTCAGCGTGAGGGGCAGCGTTCGATCATCCTGGGCCATGAGGGGCAGCAGTTGAAAAAGATCGGTATGGCTGCACGTCTGGACATGAATAAGCAATTCGGCGTGCCGGTACATTTGTCTTTATTTGTGAAGGTGCGCAAAGAGTGGCAGGAAGATCCGGAACGCTACCGCTCTTTGGGTCTGGATTTTAAAGCATGAAACCCCAGCAAAAACCCAGCAATCCGTGTTTTGGTTCCGGCCCCTGTGCCAAGCGACCGGGCTGGGATATGCAACACTTTGATCGCGCGGTGATGGGTCGTTCGCACCGTTCGAGCCTTGGCAAGAAAAAATTGAAAGAAGTGCTGGAGCGCACACGCCGCCTTTTGGCTATACCGGACGCCTATTATATCGGCATTACACCGGCTTCGGATACCGGTGCAGTCGAGATGGCTTTGTGGAATCTGTTAGGGGAGCGGGGCGTCGATGTCTTTGCGTGGGAACGCTTTAGCCGGTTGTGGCTGGAAGATATCACGCAAGAATTAAAGCTTCCGGACGTGCGTGTTTTTGAATCCGCCTATGGCCAGTTGCCGGATATCACTCAAATGGACGCCGATCGGGACGCCGTCTTTGCGTGGAATGGCACGACCAGCGGGGTGTGCTGGCCGCACGGTGTAGCATTGCCGAAAGGTCGTAAAGGCTTGCGCATCTGCGATGCAACCTCGGCGGTTTTTGCTTATGATTTGCCGTGGGACGTTTTGGATGTCGTGACATGGTCGTGGCAAAAAGTCATGGGCGGTGAAGCGCAGCACGGGATCATCGTTATGAGTCCCAAAGCCTTGCAACGTTTGCAAGAGTATAAACCGCGCTGGCCCATCCCAAAAGTTTTCAAACTGCATGACAATCAAAATAAAATAAACATGTCTTTCTTTGAAGGTGAGACGATCAATACGCCCTCGATGCTGTGCGTGGAAGATGCGTTGGACAGTTTGCGCTGGATGGAAAGTCTCGGGGGTTTGCAAGCGGTACAGAAACGTATAGAGGCCAACGCTGCAGCTCTGG
>CAYRRF010000001.1:2235-13996 GCA_964426595.1 uncultured Bdellovibrionales bacterium
CTTACGTATTGTCGCGCCCGCATTTACGGCCATGTCAAAGGCGGATCAAGAGGCTCGTATTGAATCCTTGGCCAAAATCCTTGCCAGCGAACAGGTGGCTTTCGATATTAAATCGTATAAAACGGCCCCGGTCGGATTGCGCATCTGGTGCGGGGCAACCGTTGAAACGGCAGATATTACACTCTTGACCACCTGGTTGGACTGGGTTTGGGCCACAAATTAACGGTTTATTTGCCGAAATCAGGGTATGGCTAGGAGTGCTGTACCATGACCGAAGAAACCGCCCCTGCCGATCTTTCGACTGTCGAGATGTCTACGCCTACCGAGGCGGCATCGCCGCGGCCTAAACGCGGGTCTTCTCAAGGCAAGGTCCTGGTTGCTGACAAGTTCGAAGTCGATACCGCGCGCGCCGTAGCCGAATTCAGCAACGCCTATGCGGAAGCCTATGAGTGCAGCAGTGACGGGGCCTCGAACGATTGTATTGCGGTGGTGCTCAAAGGGCGCTATCCCGCGCGCCAGGATGTTATCAAAGTCGCCTTGCAGGCCGATATTCCGGGAATGATGATTCTGCGTACGACGGCCATTGTCAACTGGACACCCGATAGTACACAGCGCTTTGTTTTGATTTATCGTCGCCCGCTGGGCACGCCATTGTTTAACAGCAATCGCCAGCTGCGCGAACCGATATCGGAAGATATCATTCGTCGTAATATTATTCGTCCGATTTTCTTTGTATTACGCAGCTTGGCCGACCGCGCCATGTTCCACGGGAATATTCGTCCGGATAATATTTTCTTTTCCGGCAGTGAATCCGGCGAAGCGACTTTGGGTGAGTGCGCCTCGACTATGCCGGGAATCATACAGCCGGGTCTGTATGAAACGATCGAACGAGGAATGGCAGATCCGCAAGGCCGTGGAACCGGTCTGTCTCACGATGATATTTACGCTTTTGGCGCCACCGTCGCCGTATTATTCCGCGGACAAGAGCCGTTAGTCGGAAAATCCGATAGAACAATCGTTGAAGAAAAAATAAATCGCAGTAGTTTTAACGTCCTGACCGATGGATTGCATCTTTCACCCGGGTTGGCCGAGTTTTTACGCGCGACATTAAATGATGACCCGCGCCAACGATGGACAATTGATCAGGTAGGCGCGTGGGTGGATGGGGCGCGTACCACGCCCAAGCCAACAGTAGCGGGACCACGCGCTCAGCGCGCCATGGATTTTAACGGCAAAAAATATATTCGTCCCCGCCTGTTGGCGCGGGATATGTTTGATAATATTCCGGAAGCGGTCGGTATGATCGAAAGCGGGTATCTGGCTAAATGGCTGGAACGCGCTTTGGGCGACCACGAGCGACTGGAAGTCGTCAATGAAGCAATTGCCCGCGCAGCGGCTGCCGGGCGCACCCAAGGATACGAAGATCGTTTGGTATGCTATGTAGCGATGGCCATGGATCCGCGCGCGCCGGTACGTTACAAAGAAATCAGCGTCTTTCCCATGGGCATCGGCGGCAGCCTGACCTACGCCCTTTTGAATGGTATTCCTGTCCAGCCTTATGCGGAATTTATCAAAGACAAGCTGGCGTGGGTGTGGTACGGCCACAAAGAAAATACGCATTCGGATGTCGAAAACATCATGCGCCGCTTTGATAATGTATCCAAGCTTATCATACGCCGCGGGATCAATTTTGGCATGGAACGCTGTGTGTATGACTTGTCGCCTTATACGCCCTGCTTAAGCGATCTGCTGCAAAGTTACTATACGCTGGACTGTAATAATCTTGTAAATTGTATCGATCAAATCGCCGAGCGCAATAAAAACGTTCGGCCTATTGACCGGCATATTGCGGCATTTGTCTGTGTACGTGATACCCACGATAATGGCGGGTTAATGAGCGCTATAGATTCCGGCGATAAAATCAAAATGAGCCTGGGGCTTTTGACATTGTATCAAGGCTTGCAAAAACGTTCGGATAGCCCAAAGCTTACCAATTTGTGTGAATGCTTGCACAAGGATGCGGAATTCGTTGTCCAGCGCTTCCACAATGTGCGTTTGAAACAAGATTTATCCAAAGAGCTGGCAAAAGAAATTAAGTCGGGAAGCTTGCGGCGTATTTTGACATTGATCGACAGTCCGGCGGTCGTGCGCAAAGACACGGACGACTTTAACAAAGCAACGATGCTATATCGCGCTTTAGGCAATGAACGCGACCGCATCCGGACCGAGTTGGATCGCAACCCCACGTTCGGACAAGGTTCAGGACAGCATATTGCGATGGTTATTTCAGCTATTCTTTCGGGTGTTGTTATTTCATCCTTGGTTTTGATTAACGTTCTAGCCCGTCTCAAAGGTGGCCTATGAGCGCAAAAAAACCACAAGCTGCTAAATCCAAAAAGAAAAAAGGAGGTATCAAGGGAATCCTCCTTGGCCTGATTATTGCTATGGGCGCTGTGGCCATCATGCCGACGACCCTTATTTTTGTGGTGGGGATGATCCCTGCAGCCGTCGCTTATTTTGTGGATAACAGCCGCGATCGCACTTTGGGACCCACCGTGTGTTTTTTAAATTTTGCAGGGGTCCTGCCGGCGCTGCTGACATTGTGGCGGGGCAATCACACGATGGATGCAGCCGTGGATGTTTTGTCCCAGCCTGCCGTAATTTTAGTGATGCTGTTACCAGCGGCAATTGGGTGGCTGTTGTACGGTTATACACCCGTGTTCGTCGGTGGTATTTTGCGCCGCCGTGCCGAGGGCCGTATTCGTTCCTTGGAAAAAGAACAGGAAGCCCTTGCCGCCGCCTGGGGCCCTCAAGTGAGAAATAATGCACCCCTTGCTGATCCGGAAGAAGCGGAAGAAGAAGGTGCCGAAGAATCAGAGGCGACCGAGTAAAGCCAAAAGCTGCGTAAAATTTTCGGGCGGCTGTGCCGTAAAATGGTGTTCGGCGCCTGTTATCGGATGTTCGAATATCAATTCGGCTGCATACAGCATTTGCCCGGGCAAATCCGTAATAGCCTGTCTAAGATCAGAGGGAAGAGTATTTACGCGGCGCGGG
Organism: uncultured Bdellovibrionales bacterium; assembly: GCA_964426595.1. Taxonomy (GTDB): domain Bacteria; phylum Pseudomonadota; class Alphaproteobacteria; order Micavibrionales; family SZUA-601; genus JAQGJA01. Next base: position 5,290 of record CAYRRF010000001.1, read on the forward strand.
ATACGACCGACATAGGTCTTGTCGCCGATAATCGGATGGCCGATGGATGTCAGATGTACGCGGATCTGGTGCGTGCGTCCGGTTTCCAGGCGACAGGCCACATGTGCAAATGTCGTTCCACCAAAGGCGCGCAGGACAGTGTAATGGGTGACGGCGGATTTTCCGCTTGCGGTGATCGCCATGCGCTGGCGGTTTTTGGGATCGCGCCCGATGGGAGCCTCAATCATCCCGCTCATGGGTTGAGGGAAACCCCAGACCAGAGCTTGATAATGTCGGTGAATCTTGCGTTGTTGCAATGCTTCGGCGAGGGCATTGTGCGCCTGATTGGTTTTTGCAACCAGCATCAAGCCGCCGGTATCTTTATCCAGCCGATGCACGATTCCTGGACGTTCATGGGTGCCGATATCGGATAACTGGCCCTTGGTATGTCCCAGCAACATGTTCACCAGTGTACCGTCACGTCGTCCCGCACCTGGATGCACTGTTAAGCCTACAGGTTTATCCAGGACAATCAGATGTTCGTCTTCAAATACAATGCGCAGTCCCTCGGGGCGTTCTTCTGCAACCGGCAATGCGAAAGGCTCCTTGATGGGTCGATGCAAAACCACTTTCAGGGGCTGCTTGAGTTTTAATGAAGCCTGCGTTAAAGGCGTGCCACCGGCATCCGTCAGCAATCCTTGTTTGATCCATTGCTGGATTTGTGCCCGTGAAGCATCCGGTATTTTTTCAGCCAGCAGGCTGTCCAGGCGTTGGCCCGTAACCGTGAGTTCAAGATGGATTGTGTCGTTTTTCATTTGGGCTATTGTACGGGGTATGGATGTAAACGAAAAGCCGTCACGGGAACGTTTCTGGACATGGGATATGATTGCCTTGCTGGGGCTCAATGTTGTCTTTCTGGGGGTGATTCTGGCGGGATTATGGCTCGTTATCGGGGCCCTGTACCCCTCATTCCTGTCTTGGCTTAAACATGTAATCCATATATAGTTAGCCTATGATTATTGCTTGTCCCGCATGCGCTGCCCAGTACGAGTTGCCTGATGATGCAATTGGTGAACGTGGACGCCGTGTGAAATGCACTTCGTGTGCGCATACGTGGTTACAGCCTCCAGCCGGTGCGGATAAGGTTGAATTTATTCAAGAACAGATTGCTGAAAATTTTAGCGCCCCGTCGCCCGCGCCCGCACGCGTTGAGGTTCCTGTTGTACATGACCGTACCTGGCAACCTGTCGCTGCAGCCGCCGCTACGTTGTTTGTGGTGTTGTGCCTGGTGGTCTTGGCGTTTCTGGTACCGACCCGCCGCGGCATGACCGCGGGTTGGCCGCCGATGGCATTGTTTTATCAGACTCTTGGCATGGCGGTACCCGTTCCAGGAGCGGATATGGCTCTCGAGGATGTCACATCCAAAATGGAAGAGGGTATATTGCTGGTCAAAGGCAAAATCAAGAATAAAGCCAAAGACGAAGGTCTTTTAGGGGGATTGGTTATTGCTGTAAATGGCACTGCCGGCCAACTAAAAGAATGGCCGATTGATTTGCACAATAAACCTTTACAATCAGATGAAGAAATCTCTTTCGAGTACAAACTACAAGACGTTCCTAAAGGCGCAGAAAATGTTACTGTGCGTTTTGCAGACTGAGGGCATAGCGAATGGCACATATATTAGTAGTGGATGATGAACAGGATGTGCGTATGTATGTCGAACGTGCGTTGCGCGCCGATGGACATGATGTCGTATCCTGTTTTGATGGTTACATGGCCCTGGCTGCCTTACGCGAACAGCATTTTGATTTATTGCTGACCGATATTGCCATGCCGGGCATGGATGGCATCACCCTGTCATTGCAAGCCGAGCATGATTACCCCGGCTTGAAAATCCTGTTGATGACCGGCTATGCGCACGAGCGCCAGCGGGCGCATAATCTGGATGCTTTGGTCCACGAAGTCATGTCCAAGCCGTTTGATATGGATGTTCTGCGCCAGCGGGTTAAATCACTTTTGGCCTGACGGCTGCGAATCTTCCGGATAGGCGTAATTTTTTTCCGCATGGGGTACTGGTTCCAGGACGTTCGGTTTTTTCCCGCATCCGCAAACCGACAGGGCGATCAAAGTGATAATGAATAAACGTCGCATTTTGTGTCCTTTTGTGATACAATAGGAGAAATTCGGAGAAATGCCAATGCGTCAAATCATGCTTATCGCTTTAATCCTGCTGCTGGGGATGCCCGCCTGGGCGGACGAGGTGTTGAATCCTCCGTTGACGGGCGAGATGTATCGGTTGGAAATTTTACCCAAACCCGTTCGCGTGCCCGAGATTGTATTGGCGTCACGCCCGACGGGGACGAAATATCTTTCCGATTACCGGGGCAAAATCATCCTGATGAATATATGGGCGGTGTGGTGTCCGCCGTGCGTGACGGAAATGCCGTCGTTGGACGCATTACAAAAATCCATGGGGAGCGATAAATTCGTCGTACTGCCTGTTTCGATTGATAAAGACATGGATGGCGTGAAAAAGTTTATGGATGAAAAGAAATTGGACAGTCTTGTTCCGTATATCGATGCCGAAGGCAACATGGATAAGCTGGAAATCTTAAAAGATGTGGATGGCGTGCCCGTGACGCTTATCTTAAATCAAAACATGGAAGCTGTCGCGCGGTTCCAGGGTGATGCGGACTGGAGTAGTAAAGAAGCGCATGCAGTTTTGGATTATCTGATTACGCATGTAAAGCCCGGCGTCAACACCAATGATGACGAAGGCCCTCCGGGAATGAAGGAATTGCGCAGCCTATACCAGCGCTAAAAGCGCGTCTTTGTCCGGTTTAAACTGCTGCTCGACCCAGTAAAGTTCCAGACGTTTGAGCGTATCGCCCAAAGCTTTACCTTGCAGGCCGGTGCGGGCAATGAGGGTGGACGAATCGACGGGAAAAGCCGGCTTTTGCCACGCAGCAACAGCGGGTAGAATGTCCATGTGTTGGCAGAGATAAGCCCAATCGGTAACTGTTTCGCTCTCGAAATAATAAAGTTTTTTATGAAGCGGCCATGCGGCATTCGTGTGGATATGCGGGAAATTAGCCAGACGTTTTTTTTGTGCATTGCTTAAGACAATCACGGGATCGAGCCATGCCGTGTTCAGGGGATCGTTACAGCTCCACAAGCGACGAAAAGGATCGGGGTCATTGCAGGCTATTAGTTCTTCCAAAAGAGAAAAATCTGTTTTAAATCCAAAAAGAGGATCCAGTAGGTGATAATCCTGCATCAGGCGCAGAATACGCACGGCGCCATTCCCCATGACCAGACGGTAAAGCTCGTTTTGAATGCGTTCACGGCTTAGATCTTTCAGATGCGGAGCCTGCGCTTGGCAGATCGCAAGGGTTGGCGTCTCGGTAAGGTGCCAATCCCATGTGGCTGCAAAACGAAAATAACGCAAGATACGCAAGTAATCTTCGCGGATACGGGCTGTGGCATCGCCGATAAAGCGCAAGGTACGGCTTTGTAAATCGTGCAACCCGTCATAGTAATCATACAATTTTCCACTTGGATCGACGCTTAAAGCATTGACAGTAAAATCACGTCGAGCGGCGTCTTGCTGCCAGTCGTGTGTGTAAGCGACAACGGCATGGCGGCCGTCGGTCTGGGTGTCTTGACGCAAAGTCGTAATTTCAAAATTTCGATTATTTAGATGCGCTGTGATGGTGCCATAGGCAATACCGGTAGGGATAACACGCACCTTGTGATGCTGTAAAAGTTCGAGGCCTTGCTCGGGAGGAAGTGAAGTGGCGAAATCGATGTCTTTTAAGGGCACGCCTCGCAATGAATCGCGCACGCATCCCCCGACGAACCGTATGTCATGCCCGGCTTCGGTGTAATAGCGTACCAGCTGCACGGCCTCCGGATCGCCCAGTAAGGAAGGGAAGGCTAAAGAGGTCATGATGTAACTTTGACGGTGACAGTATCGTCATGGAAGGTCAGCTGAAGGCGCTCTTGTTGTTGGGCGTCCTTTGCCGATGCCACAATGTTTCCTTGCGATGTTGTCACCAATGCAAAACCACGCGCCAGTACATTTTTATACGACAGGCTTTCCAAGAGAGAGGCCAGATGCCCCAGACGCTGGCTGGATAGAGCAAGGCGATCGTGCGGGTGGCGCAGCGCACTTTGCAGGCGTACGAATCGATGGCCGATCCGGGTCCAGAATTGTTGAAGCTGTTGCTGCAATCCCATTTGCGCGAAGTCGACGCGCTGTTGTTGTGTTTGCAAGATCTTTCCGGGGTCACCCAAAGCATTGATGATGCTGCGCAGATGCAGTTTTTCATGTTTCATGCGCGCCAGCATATGCGTGGCAAGACGTTGCTGGTGTTGGCCGATAGTGTAGATCAGGTCCTGACGCACAGGAACAGCCATTTCGGCGGCCGCGCTGGGGGTTGGAGCGCGACGATCCGCCGCATAGTCAATCAATGTGGTATCGGTCTCATGGCCGATAGCGGATATAATCGGAATAGTACACGAAGCCACGGCCCGTACGATGGCTTCATCGTTAAAGGGCATCAAGTCTTCAAGGGATCCGCCGCCACGCGCAATGATCACAAGATCCGGGCGTGATGCTTCGGGAAGTGCTTGAAAGGCGCGGATCCCTTGTGTGATATCGCGTACGGTATTTTCTCCTTGCACCGTTGCCGGATACAAAAGAACAGATACCGGAAAGCGGTCGCCCAGACGATGTAGCATGTCCTGGATGACGGCGCCTGTCGGCGAGGTGATAATGCCGATGCGTTGTGGCAAAAAGGGCAAGGGCCGCTTGCGCGCGGGATCGAATAATCCTTCGGCCTGCAGGCGTTTTTTGCGCTCTTCCAGCATTTTGAGCAGTGCGCCTTGACCCGCCAGCTCCATGCCTTCGATGATCAGCTGGTAATTCGAGCGTGCCGGGTAGCTGCTGATTTTGCCGGTACAAATGACCTCGAGCCCTTCTTCCGGTTTCAAGGGCAGGCGTTGCACAGTGCCGCGCCAACACACGGCATTCAAAACCGAGTCTGCATCCTTCAGGTCAGTATAAAGATGTCCCGAGCTGTGAATTTTAACTTTGGACAACTCGCCGCGCACACGCACATATTCAAATTGCTGCTCCAGACAACGTTTGAGTTTCTGACTGAGCTCGGAAACGGAAAGGGGTTCAATCAGTTCGTTCATCGCCGTTCCTGAAAAAAACGTTTGAGTAGATCGCCGCAAGCGTCCGCTAAAATGCCGCCGGTAATTGATGGCTTGTGATGCAGCACGGGGTGCTGTCCCAGTTGTGGCCCGCTGACCAGTCCACCGGACTTGGCATCAGAGGCGCCAAAGACAATGTGACTGATTCGGGCATAGCTGAGGGCAGCCGCGCACATCGGGCAGGGTTCAAGTGTGACATAAAGTGTTGTATCGGGGATGCGCTGGGCGCCCCTTTGGGCACAGACCTGCCGCAGGGCCAGGATTTCCGCATGGGCGGTGGGGTCGCTCTGGGCGATGGTCTGGTTAAAGGCGCGTGAGAGGATGGCTCCGGTGGCGTTATCGACCAAAACAGCCCCGATCGGCACCTCCTGGGCGGCATAGGCTTTTTCCGCCTCGTCCAGCGCGGCGCGCATAAAAAATTCGGGGTCGGTCGAGTTGCCTTTCATGGGCCTTATGCTAGCATATCGTACCTATTTTTTACGAGCCTGAAACATGATGAAAAAGCAAAAAATCAGTGATGAGAACCCTTTTCTTTCCGCTATTCGGCAAGAGGCTGCGACGTGGCCCGCAGGAAAGGGGATTACGCCGGCATGTAAACAGGCCTTTGTTAATCAGTTGCTGCAAGGTAATAGTCTGCGCGATTTGCAAAAGCGCAGTATAGATGAGGCCGCTACCACGCTAAAAACGCTGTGGCAAAAATTTCAGAAGCGCACTTTCACGGATATTTATATTGATATCCAGGAAGATGCCTTTGGTCAGGAAGGGCGTCTGGATGTAACCGTTATCCAGCGTCAAATGCCATTTATTACCGACTCGATTTTAAATCTGTTCGCCCAGGAATATCTTTCGGTAGCCGTCATGCTGAACGCGGCCTTTCGCGTGCGGCGCGATGATGAAGGAAATTTGCTGACCTTGCACCATGATGAGGATATGGGGCCAGATCTGGAAACGGATAAAGTGCTGCATCTGCAATGCGAGCATCGCGGCGAATCTTTGGATGTCGCTGCCTTACAGCGCAAGATTTTAGACACATTGCGCGACGTGCATGCAGCGGTGGAAGATTGGCGACCGATGCAAGGGCGCGTCTCAGAAACGATTGGAGATCTGCAAGCCGTCACGATTAAAGATGTCAGAACGGAAGCATTGGAAGCGGCAGAGTTCCTTAGTTTCCTGCAGCAGGATAATTTCACCTTCCTGGGCTATCGTGAATATCATGTTCGTCGTCAAAAGAATGCAACCTTTTATGATTTGCAGTCCGAAAAGAGTCTGGGGCTGTTGCGCGATCGCCAGTTTCTGTTGTTCGATGGTTTGATTACGGATGATTTGATTCCACGTAAGGTAAGTGAGCTTATTCACGGGCCCAAGCCTTTGTGCATGATTTTGAAAGCCAACCGCCGGGCGACGGTGCACCGCAATGTGCATATGGATGTCTTGCTTATCAAGCAATACAACGATAAGGGCGAGGTCGAGACCTTACGCTTTTTCTCGGGATTGTTTACCTCCCAATGCTACGCCAAGCCGACCGATCAAATTCCGTATTTGAAATCGAAAGTCAACGAAGTGCTGGCCATGTCGGGCTACGATCCCGGTACACATGCGTGGCGTTCGCTCGAGCACGTGCTGGATAATTATCCGCGCGACGAGTTATTCCAGATCAGTGTCGAACAGCTTTACGAGCATGCGACAGGGATTAATCGCCTGAATAGCCGCCCGGACGTGGATTTATTCGTGCGAAAAGACCTTCTGCAGCGTTATTTTTCGGTTTTGGTATATCTGCCTCGCGATGAGTACGACACCAAACTCGGGGCACAAGTGCAAGGCCTTTTAGAAAAACATTTCAAAGGACGGATCGCCGCGTATCACAGTACCATTGATGAAAAGCCCATGGCGCGATTAATGTGCATGATTGCTGCCGAAGACATCAATCTGCCAGAAATTTCAGTGGACAAAGTGCGGCAGGATTTGATTGATATCTGCACGCCGTGGCCGGATCGCCTGAAAAAACTGTTATTGCAGCGCTACGGTAAAAAAGAATCGCAGCGTCTTTTGGCTTCTATCAGTCAAGGATTCTCGGTCAGCTATCAGGATCAGGTGACGGTTGAAAACGCTATCGAAGACCTGGAGCCGCTACAGCGTGCTATGCGCCAGTCCGAGATGGTGGTTACATTGCACCAGCGTGCAAGCGATGCCGCTGATGAGTATCGTGTCAAGGTATATAAGCAGGGCGAAGAGGCCAGTCTGTCGGAATTGTTGCCGATTCTGGATCGCATGGGCTTTAGCTGCACGTATGAGTATGCCTATAACGTCCAGCCGACCGATGGTCTGCCGAATATCTGGCTTCATGATTTGGTGGGTAAAATTTCGGCCTTGGATAAAGACAACCTCAAAGAAATCGAACCGCTGTTTGCCGACACTTTCTTGAAGGCCTGGGATCGTAAAATTGAGAGTGACAGCTTTAATGCATTGGTTCTGGCCGCGGGCCTGAACTGGCGTGAGGCTAATCTTTTCCGGGCCTATGCGCGTTACTTAGATTTGGCGCGCTATGCGTTGGGTAAACGTTATATTTCCCAGGTTCTGACGAAATATTCAGCCATCACCCGCAAATTATGCGACGCCTTCCTATTCCTGCATGATCCGCAGCAAACGCGTGACTCGGCAAATAAAATGGCCGAAACCTTATTCGCGGAAGTGGAAAAAGCGTTGGATGGCGTTGAAAAGCTGGATGAAGATAAAGTCTTGCGTAGTGTCATGGCATTGATTCGCCAGACGTTACGGACGAATTATTTTCATGTGGATGCTTCCGGGCAGCCGCTGGACGTGCTGATTTTGAAATTCAACGCCCAAGCCTTGAACGATCTGCCGAAACCGCGGCCTTTCAAAGAGATTTTCGTGTTCAGCCCGCGTGTGGAAGCAGTCCATTTGCGGGGCGGTCCCATTGCACGCGGCGGGATACGCTGGTCCGATCGTTACGAAGATTTCCGTACCGAAATCTTGGGTCTGGTGAAAGCGCAGATGGTCAAAAACTCGGTGATTGTACCGGTGGGTGCGAAGGGCGGCTTTATTTGCAAACACATGTCGCAAATGAAAACGCCACAGGAACGCCAGCAGGAAGGTATTGCCTGTTATCAAATCATGGTGCGCAGCCTGTTAAGTGTTACAGACAATATTGTCGATGGCGCGAATGTTCCTCCCGCCAACACGGTGCGTCACGATGGCGACGATCCGTATTTAGTTGTGGCCGCAGACAAAGGGACGGCGACATTCTCGGATATTGCCAATAAATTGTCTCTTGAACATGGTTTTTGGCTGGGTGATGCGTTTGCTTCGGGCGGTTCCAAAGGCTATGATCACAAAGTCATGGGCATCACCGCGCGGGGTGCATGGGAATGCGTCAAGCGGCATTTCCGCGAATTGGGCAAAGATATCCAGACCGAAGAATTTGAGGTTGCCGGTGTTGGCGACATGAGCGGGGACGTTTTCGGAGACGGTATGCTGCTGTCCGAGAAAA
>CAYRRF010000001.1:14006-16542 GCA_964426595.1 uncultured Bdellovibrionales bacterium
ATATTTTTATCGATCCGACACCGGATGCCAAAAAGAGCCATGCCGAGCGCAAGCGTTTATTCGAAAAAGCCGGTTCCTCATGGATGGATTACGATCCGAAATTGATTTCCAAGGGTGGGGGTGTTTTCAGCCGTCAGGAGAAATCGTTGGCCTTAACGCCGGAGATTCAAGCTTTGCTGGATCTGTCGGTGGACAAGATATCGCCGGCTGAGTTGATGCAGGCCATCTTGCGGGCGCGTGTCGAGTTGTTGTATTTCGGCGGTATCGGCACTTATATCAAAGCATCGTACCAGACGCACGAACAAGTAGGCGACAAGACGAACGATGCGGCCCGGGTAAATGCGTCCGAATTGCGCTGCAAAGTCTTGGGCGAGGGGGCTAATTTGGCCATGACCCAGCTGGCACGTATCGAATTTGCACAGCGCGGCGGTAAATTAAACACGGACTTCATTGATAACTCGGCCGGTGTCGATACCAGCGATCACGAGGTGAACATCAAGATCCTGTTGCAACCAATGGTGCAATCGAAGAAACTTCCCGAGGAACAGCGTGAGAAGTTGCTGGTTTCGATGACGCCTGATATTGCTTCGCACGTGCTAAAAAACAACTACGACCAGTCCTTGTCTTTGTCTTTGCTCGCGCGTCGTGCGGCCGAAGAGCTCCCGATCCAGGCGCAATTGATGCGTCAATTGGAACGCGAAGGTCTTTTGGATCGTAAAATCGAAGATCTGCCGGATGATGATTCTATCCAGCGTCTTGTGCAACGACGGACGGGCCTGACTCGCCCCGAGCTGGCCGTTGTGTTGGCGTATTCGAAAATGGATTTATTCAACAAGCTCTTGGCTACGGCCTTGCCGGACGATCCGGCGATCAGCCATCAAGCCATGGAATATTTCCCCGATGTGTTGCAGCAAAAATATCCCAAAGAAATTGAAAAGCACCGCTTGCATCGCAACATTATCGCGACCGAAGTGGCGAACGTCGTTATCAACCGCATGGGACCGACCTTTGTTACCAGCAAACAGGCGAACACAGGCGCCACGATCGAGCAGGTAGTAAAAGCATGGCTGATTACCCGCGCCGTCTTTGATCTGCGTGGCCTGTGGGCGGATGTGGATGCGTTGGACAATAAAGTTTCGGCAGAATTCCAATTGTCGTTGTATGATCAAGTCGCTGCCGTTTTGCAAGAAGGCGTGAAATGGTTCCTGCAAAATCATGGCGATGATTTGTCGTGGGAAAAATTGGTGCCGCTCTATCGGGATAGTCTGGCGTCCTTGCAAACGACTTTTGCCAATATTCTGCCACCCGCTACCCGGGCTCTATTACAAGCACAAGAGACGAAATTGGCTGAATGCGGTGCGTTGAGTCCCGAGACCAAGAAACGTCTGGCACAATTGCCCTTGTTGATTGCCGGCTGCGATGTTGTGCGCTTGAAAGAGCAAACCAAGGCCAATGCCTCGGATGTTGCCAGCGTTTACTTTACGCTGAGCGATAAATTGCACATCGCTACCATCATGCAACAGGCGGAAAACCTGCCGATCAGCGACGCCTGGACTCAAGAGGCCGTCGAGGGCTTGCGTGACGAAGTCTATGGTGTGCTGGCGCATTTGACCAAAGAATAGCTGTCCAGCCACTCAACAGCGGCCGAGTTGAATAGCTGGTTGCAAAAACGCCAACCGCAACTGGATCCGGTGCATCAGATCATGGGCGATATCGCGCGCATTGAAACGATCGATCTGTCTATGCTGAATGTTGCGGTGCGTCGTTTGGAAAGGGTGCGTGCGGCCTGATGTCTGTGCCAGCTACCAAAGAGTACGAGGTGACGGCCCCGGCGGTCATTGATTTTATTGATACCGCCAAGGTCAAGCGCTGGTATATTGCCGAGCACAGCACCGTCAAAAAGGGCGAGAAGCTGGTATGCCTGACCGACGGGTTTCAGGGCGTACAGGACGTCCTGTCGCCGGCCGATGGCGTGCTGGAAATGATCAAAATATACGCGAACGAACAGGCGCCTACCGGTGCGGTATTGGGCGTGTTGCGTGTCGCGGCGGACTTTGTCGATACGGTCGAACGCGATTGGGAAAACTTTGATAAATTATCCGAGATCTTTGGCGACTTTACGATCCGTTCCAAAGATCCCAAGCAACTGCGCGATATGAATGATGCCTTAGGAGAATTGTTGGGGATCAAAGAAAATTCGGCTTTCCAGCGCATGAATACGCAACAGCAAAATCAGTTCATTCAAACCGTGGTCGATCAGTACACACAACAAGGGCTTAGCCCGTCGGTGATGGCGCGCAAATTGCTGGAAGGTCTGCAACTACGGACACCCCAACTGGCACCCAGTACCCCAACGCCAGCCTATGGCTTGCGCCCCAGCGCACCGGGCCTTAGCGTTCCGGGTTTGGGTGGTAGCGGGACCTCGCGTCCGCAGACGCCGGTGCCTACGAATCAAGACCAAGAGTAGCACGGCTGTTTTTGTATCGGCCTCTGATATCTTCAAAAACAGACAAGCCTTCACTCGTTTTAAAACCGT
>CAYRRF010000001.1:16552-41408 GCA_964426595.1 uncultured Bdellovibrionales bacterium
CGCCTTGGATATGTTCCAAACGTTTGGGGAATGTATCGACACCGCGCCATGCTTCCAGATACATTTGCACTTTATCGATATCCTTGACCAGCTGGGCAGGACGGCTATTACCAAATTCAGCTTCATCCCACAGAGCCAGACGCTCAGGATAATCTTCAAAAATGGCGCGAATGCCCAGTCGTTCCAGATTGTTCTTTTCTTCTTTGGAAATGGTGTCAAACGGAGTGAAATCGCCGACAATAGGTTCTCCAATATCATGATCGTGCGCCATTTGCTGTGAAATGGTCAACTCCTGGCCTGTGACTTTCATGTCATGTTCCAGCATGCTCATCATCTCGTCGGTATGCTGTGCAACCGTTTCGCATTCACCTGACTTGCTACCCGTACGTACCCATCCAGCGCGATCGAGTTTTTCTTGTTCTTTACGTGCATAGTCGGGTCGATCTTTGGGCGCAACGGCGAGTAGAGCATTAAATTTCTCGATGATCTTCTTGTCAGTGAAACGCGCGTCCAAACCGCAGATGAAAGCAAACTCTTCCGGTGGGAAATAATCCTTTAAAGCAGCGCTTGGTACGGAAATAGTAGACGACACGATATAGCCCTTGAAAATTATGAACTGACTATAAGGTAATATATACCTATGTGCTAAGTCAAGCTACAAGCGTGTGAAGATTTAATATGCTGTTTTTAAATGTGAATCGCAGATCCGCTCACAGCTAAAGCGGCTTCCTTGACTGTTTCATTCAAGGTGGGATGGGCGTGACAGGTACGGGCTAAATCTTCCGCCGAACCGCCGAATTCCATCAGCACCGCGACTTCGTGAATCAGCGCTCCGGCCTCGGGGCCGACGATATGCGCGCCTAATACCTTGTCGGTTTTGGCGTCAGCGATAATTTTCACAAAACCTTCGGTGCTGTTCATCGCACGGGCGCGGCCATTCGCCATGAAAGGAAACTTGCCGACTTTAATAGCAACGCCTGCTTTTTTCAGATCATCTTCGGTTTTGCCGATGCTTGCAGCTTCCGGTGCGGTGTAAACAACACCCGGTACCAGATTGTAATCGATATGGCCTGATTGTCCGGCCAGCATCTCGGCAAGGATAACACCTTCTTCTTCGGCTTTGTGTGCCAGCATCGGGCCGGCAATAACATCGCCGATCGCATAAATGCCTTCGACCGAGGATTCAAATGTTTCGTCCACAACCACGCGGCCGCGCTCGTCGGTCTTGACGCCGACCTTGTCCAGGCCCAAGCCTTCGGTATAGGCACGGCGGCCAACAGCCACCAATACGACATCGGCATTTAGGTTTTCCGCCTTGCCGCCCGCGGCGGGTTCCACGGTCAAGGCCACGCCTTTTTTATCCGTTTTCGCCGAAGTGACTTTGCTGGCCAGCTTAAAGGTCAGGCCTTGTTTGGTCAGAATTTTTTGCATTTCCTTGGCCACATCGCCATCCATGCCGGGCAAGATACGGTCCAGATATTCAATAACGGTCACGTTTGTTCCAAGGCGCGACCAGACAGACGCCATCTCCAGGCCGATGACACCGCCGCCGATCACGACCATCGAAGCCGGCAGGGTTGAAAGCTCCAAGGCGCCGGTCGAAGTGACGATTTGTTTTTCATCGACTTTGACATTGGGGATATCGATGGATGCTGAACCGGTAGCAATCACGATATATTTCGTTTGTAATTCCTGCTTGCCATCAACAAGCACAACTCCCGGTGCTTTGATCGAACCCGTACCAACAATACGTTCGATCTTGTTTTTCTTCATAAGGAAGTCGATGCCTTTGGTATTGGCGTCAACGACATCGCTTTTGAATTTCATCATTTGTGGCAAATTCACTTTCGGCGCCGACACAGTAATCCCAAAGGTTTCAAATTCGTGCGCGGCCTTGTGGAATTCATGGCTGGCCGACAACAGCGCCTTGGAAGGGATGCAACCGACATTTAAACAGGTGCCGCCCAAGGTGGGACGCTTTTCCACCAGGGCCACTTTTTTACCCAGTTGCGCCGCACGAATAGCGTGCACATAGCCGCCGGGACCGCCGCCGATAACGATGATGTCGTACATGATTACACCTCCAACAACAAACGTTGTGGATCTTCAATGGCATCTTTGATGCGCACCAGGAACGACACGGCTTCGCGGCCATCGATGATGCGGTGATCATAGGACAGAGCGATATACATCATCGGGCGAATAACGATCTGGCCATTTACGACGACAGGGCGCTCTTTGATGCTGTGCATCCCCAGAATGCCGGACTGTGGCGCATTCAAAATCGGCGTGGACATCAGTGAGCCGAATACCCCGCCGTTGGTGATGGTAAAGGTACCGCCTTGCATTTCGGCCATGCCGAGCTTGCCTTCGCCGGCGCGTTTGCCTAAATCAACGATGGTGTTCTCGATATCGGCAAAGGATTTTCCTTCGGCATCGCGCAAGACCGGAACCACCAGACCGTTCGGCGTGCTGACCGCAACGCCGATATCATAGTAGTTCTTGTAAATGATATCGTCGCCATCGATCTCGGCATTCACCGCCGGGAATTCTTTAAGCGCTTTGACCGCAGCTTTGACAAAGAAGGACATGAAGCCAAGGCGGGCTTTGTGTTTCTTCTCGAAGGCGTCTTTATATTGATTACGCAACGCCATTACGGCCGACATATCGACCTCGTTAAAGGTTGTCAGCATGGCGGCGGTGTTTTGGGCTTCTTTCAAACGGCGCGCAATGGTCTGGCGTAGTTTCGTCATGCGGACGCGCTCTTCCCGCGGGCTATCGACGCGCGGCGCACGAGGGGCGGCAGCAACGGACGCTGGGGCTGCAGTGGGAGCTTTTGCCAGGTAATTTTGTACATCTTCTTTGGTCAAACGGCCGTCTTTGCCACTGGCGGGGATTGATGCGGGATTCAAATTGTTATCCGCAATCATCTTGCGTACAGCCGGAGAAAGATCATGCGATGAAGCGGCTGCGGCTATCGGTGCAGCGGGGGTAGGGGCTGCAACGGGAGTGGCTGCTTTGGGAGCTTCGGCTGTTTTTGCAGGAGCTGCAACAGCGCCTTTGGCACCGGCTTCGATCTCGCCCAAAACAGCGCCGACAGCCACGGTCGAGCCTTGCTTGGCTGTAATCGTTTTAAGAACACCTGCGGTCGGTGCATTCACTTCCAAGGTAACTTTGTCTGTTTCCAGTTCGCACACGGGCTGATCCGCTGCAACAGCCGCCCCTTCGGCCACAAGCCATTTTGCAATGGTGGCTTCGGTAACGGATTCGCCGAGGGGAGGGACGGTAATGGTGGCCATGGGAAATGTTCCTATTTTGAGAATATATGATAGACTCTCAAACAATACCCGCTTTCCAAAGGCTTGCAAGAGGGCTGCTGCCACACAAAGTTATGCGAATCGTGCTTGACAATAATCGGAAAATGGGTTATTTTGTTTCTTAATTTAACAAAAAGGAGTAATAAAATGCCATTTCCATTTGCACAAGAAGTTGTCGTTGATGATAGAAAAGAATATTGTTTTGACGAGGTTATTGTTCGCTACACACCCCGTAGTGTAGCACATGTTGGCGTCGATCCCACCAGTATCCATTATATGGATAAAATTGGTAATGCAGATATGCCGGAGGAATTACTTGAAAAACCTGCAGTGCCAGAAGCGGATCAAACAACTGAAGAATGTGTTGAGCAATCCGAAGGAAACTTGACGGAAGGGCACTGGGGAAACCCACTAAGCGGTAGATCGCGAATTCATTCGACGTTGCATTCTTTCCATCAAAATAATGTGCAATATATAGGTGCCGCATTAGAGAATGATGGCGTACGTAAAAAATCTTTGTCATTCAACTCATAAGGTCAGTAACTGATGAGCGCCGAAGATAAATCATCGTCACATGATGTTTATCGTAGAATACACGAAGAGATCTTCGACATGTTTGGTGATTGCTCGAATGAGGGACAGAAAGATTATTATTCGTTGGTTGTCAAGCTGGATTTGACCGAATTGGATCTTTTAAAAAACAAACCCATTGCCAAGCCTTCCCGTCGAAAAAGTTCTTTCAATAACGACTAGGCTTTAATCAAGCTTTTACCGGTCATCGCGGCGGGTTGAGGTAAATTCAAAAGCTGCAGCATGGTGGGGGCAATATCCCCCAGCACTCCTCCTTCGCGCAAAGCATGCACGGTCTCGCAACCCGCAACAATAAACGGTACAGGATTCGTTGTATGTGCGGTGTGCGGTTGACCGGTCTTGGGATCGATCATCTGATCGGCGTTACCATGATCGGCGGTGACCAAGAGAATACCTTCGCGCTCGCTGACAGCAGCGGCAATACGCCCCAGACATTGATCGACGGTTTCCACGGCCCGTACCGCGGCATGCAGATCACCGGTATGGCCGACCATATCGGCATTGGCGTAGTTTAAAATCACGACATCCACATCCTCCAGCTTTTTGATAAGTTGATCGGTAAGGGGAATGGCCGACATTTCCGGCTGCATATCATAGGTTGCCACGCGTGGCGATGGGACCAGGAGACGTTCTTCATTGGCAAAAACATCTTCGCGCCCGCCGTTAAAGAAAAAAGTGACATGCGGATATTTCTCGGTTTCGGCGGCGCGTAATTGTTTCAACCCGGCGTTGGCGATGACTTCCCCGAAAAGGTCGGTCAAAGCCTCGGGAGGAAATAAAATCGGTATGTAAGGATTCAAATCATCCGCATAGCTGACCATGCCAAGGATATTTGCCAGTGGGCGGTAAACGCCGCGGTCAAAGCTGTTAAATTGTGGCAAGACAAGGGCGCGCAGAATTTGACGCGCGCGATCACTGCGGAAATTGGCCATCAACAGACCATCCCCCAGTTGCAAACCTTCATATCCGGCAAGGACAGTTGGTTTGATGAATTCATCCAGCTCGTGACGTACATAGCTTTGTTGGATAGCGCTTAAAGCATTCGCGGATTGCAGGCCTTTGGCATGTACGATGGCCTGCCACGCGGCCTGCGTCCGGTTCCAGCGTGTATCGCGATCCATGGCATAGTAACGGCCCGAGACGGTGCCGATGCGCACCGACGGGGGCAGCTGTTGTACGAAATCACGAATCTGCACCAGCGCACTGTTGGGTGGGGTATCGCGGCCGTCGGTAAAAATATGCACGACGACATCCAGGCCGTGCGTATCCAAAATTTTAGCCAGGCTGAGAATATGCTCGCTATGCGCATGTACGCCACCATCGGACACCAATCCCATCAGATGCACAGCACCGCCCGAAATCTGCATTTTTTGAATGAATTTCAAGAGCTCGGGATTGTGTGCCAGCGTTCCGTCATGGCAGGCTTTAGAAATGCGCGGCAGATCCTGTAACACGACGCGTCCGGCGCCAATATTGGTGTGACCAACTTCGGAGTTTCCGAATTGTCCCTCCGGCAGTCCGACCGCCAGCCCGTCCGTCCGCAAGGTTGTGTGGGGGAAATACTTCCACAATTTGTCGAAATTGGGGGTCTTGGCCAAGGCAATGGCATTGTTTTCCGAGACAGGGTTCAAGCCCCAGCCATCCAAAATACACAAGACAAGAGGTTTACGTGGTGTGGTCATAGACACCACTCTAGCAGGATTTTTAGAAGATTATAGTACTTCGTTGAGTTTGAAATGGATCGGCAGCTTGTCCGAAATGCCTTGGACACCGACCGCCGAATAGGTCGGGCCGTCCATGACCGTTTGCTTGGCGGCGGTCATGATCAGGTTTACCATACGCTCGGTAACGTTCTTGGCAGCGACCAGAGCTTTTTGATTGGCTTCGGATGCTTTCAGATAGCGCTGATGCATGTTGCGAAGTTTGTCTTTCAGTGTTTCGTTTAAAGCATGCAGATGTGGCAGATCCGCTTCAAAAGCCAGTATCGCATCCTGGTATTGTTGTGCGAGCAGAATTTTCGTGTCTTGGATGGAAGCAAATGTCTGGTAATCAGCAGTTGCAAGGGCTTTGGTCTCGTATTCCAAAAACTGGCTGAAGTTTTCGACGGCATCAAGCGTATTAGCGACTTTGATTTCAAGCGTTGACATGGGGAGCAGCTCCGGCGTGGGGATTGTCATGAAGTTCTTGGACGCGCAGCATTTCGCGGGTGAGGACTTTGGACAGGCCGGTTTGGCCCGAGGAAGCAATTTTTTGACCGTACTGTTCGATCATCAGGGAGCGGAAAATCTCTTCGCCGCGGCCGCCGCCAAAAGGTCCATCGGTTTCGATACCTTCGTACATATGGCCCAGCATTTCCGTCATAAACAGCGCCTCGAATTTTTTGGCAGCCTCAGCAAAGGGTTTCATGGGATCGCGTGCGTGCGCTTTGCCGGGTCCGCTGGCGAGTGCAAGAGGCGATACGGGTGAGGCCACAGACGTCATGATTAGATCACCTGAATATCGGCTTGCAGGGCGCCGGCGGCTTTGATGGATTGCAGGATGGTTATCACATCGCGCGGTGTGACACCCAACGCATTCAGGCTGGCAACCAATTCTTGCACACTGATACCCGACGGCATAACGGTAATCTTGTTGCCTTCGCCGGAGTTAACATCCACATTCGTGCGGGGAACGGTTGTTGTTGTGCCGCCCGACGAGAAAGGCTGGGGCTGGGATACTTGTGGTGTTTCCGTGATTCGAATGGTCAGATTGCCTTGGGCGATCGCCACTTCCGAGATGCGGACGTCTTTACCCATGACGATCGTGCCGGATTTTTCATCGACGACGATTTTCGCCATCGAGTCCGGTACGACCTGGAGCTGTTCGATATCGGCCAGCAGGTCAAACATCTTGCCTTTGTAATCGGTCGGAACCGTCAAATGTACGGTATTGGGGTCGGTCGCCACAGCGCTGCTGACTTTAAGCGAGCGGTTGATCGTATCAGCGATACGACGTGCTGTTGTGAAATCCGGGTTACGCAGACTGAGGCGTACTTTGTGCATGTCGTTTAATTTGAAATCCATCTCACGTTCAATGATCGCGCCATTCACGATACGACCGACGGTTGGAATGTTTTGTGTAACAGAAGAGCCCTGGCCGCCGGCCTGGAAAGCGTTCGTCGTGACGGCGCCTTGAGACACGGCATAGACTTCGCCATCTGCCCCTAAAAGCGGGGTCACGACCAATGTACCGCCGCGCAGGTCTTTGGCATCACCCAAGGTGGAAATGGTGACATCCAAACGGGCACCTTGTGCGGAAAACGGGGGCAATGTGGCTGTGACCATGACAGCTGCGACGTTACCGGTTTTAAAATTCTGATCCCGGATGCTGACGCCCAGACGTTCCAACATCCCGATGATACTTTGCTGGGTGAAAGGAGAATTGCTGATACTGTCCCCGGTGCCGTTCAGACCGACGACCAAGCCGTAACCTACCAACAGGTTATCGCGTACGCCTTCGATTTGGACGATGTCCTTGATACGGCTGGTGGCGGCATGTGCACCTAACGTGCTGATGGCCAACAACATAGCGGCAATGATTCCGAACCGAGTCATATCGTTCAGAGTACGGCGGAGCGCTTTACGGTTTCTGGTAAGCATGATTGGGACCTCGTAAGTAGACGTTTCACCCCTCATGTATGCACAAAACGTGCCAATTCCAGAGGCGGCAAACCCTAGGCAAAACTTGCCGATTGCTTAACAGGGCCGAAATCCGTTAATCTGGCTTTTATGAAGATAGAAGGACCCGGTAAAACCAGTGCCACAGGCAAGACGGACAAGACCAAAAAGGCGGATTCCGTTGGGGGTAGCTCGTTTGCCGAGTTATTGACCGGGGCAGGGGATGTCGAGGCCAGCACGGCTCCGACGAATGTCGCCGGGGTCAGTATGTATGTCGCCCTGCAGGCAGCCGAGCATGCCACCGAACACGAGAATCGCCGCCGGGCCATTATCCATGCCGGGGACCTGCTGGACGATCTGGAAGATCTGCGGATCGGGTTGTTGCTAGGTAGTTATACGAAAAATCAGCTGCACCAGCTGGCCGGGCGGGTGCGTCAGCAGCGGCTGGTGGTAAGCGATCCCAAGATTATGGCCCTCTTGGACGATATTGCATTGCGGGCGGCGGTAGAGCTAGCCAAATACGAGACCCTGTGATACATTCCCCCGATATATGATTTTTGAGGAGATGTCCCTTGCCACCTAAAAAACCTGCTCCCCCTGCAAAGAAGAAAACGTCCGCTCCGGCAAAATCGACGCCTGCTAAAAAGGCAACGCCCGCGGCCAAAGCGACAGCTCCGGCGAAGAAAGCGCCCTCCAAGCCCATTCAGGTGATTAAAGCGGTCATGCAAAAGATTGCCTCGCCGCAAAAAGATATTTTGCCCAATACCACCATCGTTCCGCATAACTATGAGCCGACCGACAAAGAAGATTTCATGAACCCGGTAATGCGCGAATATTTCCGCCGCCGCTTGCTCGAGTGGCGTGATGAGCTGCTGCGTGAGTCGGAAGAGACCCTGCACAACCTTCATGAAGAAGGTAATATGCAGAAACCGGACATCACGGACCGCGCGTCCGAAGAAACGGATCTGGCGATCGAGTTTCGTACCCGTGACCGTGAGCGTAAACTGTTGAACAAAATCAACGAAGCAATCGATCGTATCGAGGACGGAACCTATGGTTTTTGTGAAGAAACCGGCGACCCGATCCCTGTCAAACGCCTGATTGCGCGGCCGACGGCCACTATGACTCTGGAAGCGCAAGAGCTGCACGAGCGCCGTGAGCGCACCCAGCGCGACCATTCGGAGTAATCCAAAAGCAGTACAAAAAAAGACCGGCGGATATAAAGTCCGCCGGTAAGTTTATTCTTCAGGATGGAAGAGTGTTAGAAAGGCAGTAAGATGTCCATGAGCTCGTTGCCGTAGCGTGGACGGTTTGCATCGGTGATCATGCCGGCGCCGCCGTAGCTGATGCGCGCTTCAGCAATTTTCTCGTAACTGATGCTGTTATTCGTTGTAATATCTTCGGGTCGGATGATACCGGCGACTTCCAAGTCACGACGCTCATTGCTGACACGTACCTGTTGACGACCATGGATAACCATGTTGCCGTTGGGAAGGATTTGAGTAACCACAGCGGCTACTTTCAAGTCAACTTCTTCCTTGCGTTCGATTTTGCCTTTACCGGTATCGCTGGTCGAACCGCTTGTGCTGACCAAGCTGCTGGGGTCGGTGGCTTCAGGAAGAACTTTGCTCAATTTACCTTCTAAACCGAACATGTTGGGCATGCCCATGGCTTCGCTGGAATCTTTGGTTTTTTCCGATTTGTTTTCCAGCTTGGCCGTATCGGCAATGCTGACCATGACGGTAAGAATGTCGCCAACCTGTCCGGCGCGTTGATCTTTGAAGAACGACTTACGGCCTGACATCCATAGCGAGTTGGCTTGTTTGGTTTCCAGACGGTCGGCAGGCATTGGCATGCTTACCGGATGATAATTGGATTGAAGAACAGGGTTTTCAATGGCTGCCATTTTGGGATCCTGACCGACGCTGGACAGGCGATCCATCGTGGTGCCACAGCCGGTCAAGCTGAGGATGAGGGCGACCCCCAGAAGCGTGTGTGTACAAGCGCGGATATTCATGGTGTGTCTCCTCACGATTAGCTATTGGTTTCGACGATGGCTTCGGCCTGCGATGGGCCGGTAACGATCGCCTGGAAGGGTTTTTTGCTGGTCAAATTCATCAATGTGATCACATCGCCGTTCGAGGCGTTATCCATGGAACGGGCTTTGGTCGATAGATTGATCACGCCGTTTTTATAGCTGACCGTAATCAATTCATTGCGTTTAACCAAAAGAGGCGGGGTAATATCCGCTTGTTGCAGCGCTTGGCCTGCCAGAACCGTATGGCGCGTGACCATGCCGATCAAGTCTTCTTTTTTCAGAAGTGTCGTGGCTTGCAAAGCGTCACGGGCTACCGGAATTTCCGTCAGATCGCTGGCGCTGATGATGCTGTTGGGGGCCATCGGTGTTGCAAAAGCCGGTACCATGACGCTGGTAGGATCGACATTTGGCACCAGTGATACACTGACGGGGCCTGCAGGTGCTTGCCAGTTCAGATGAAAATACGAGGCCACGCGTTGCAGATCTGCTTTGGATAAAATCAGCGGTTTCAGGCGGGTCGGTGCAGGGGCAAGGACGTAAGCGGCATTTTCACCGGCATTCGTGAAAAGATCGCCTACCGTAACGTTCGCACCGTCAATGGTGGTTTTGCCTGTCAGGGCGCTGGGCACGGCGTCGGCCGCAAAGCCGTTGCCGCACAGTCCCAGAAAGGCCAGAGTAAGTGAGATGTTACGTAGCATTTTTACAATCCTCTATTAACGCATGTTACTGATGACGCCGAGCATATCATCGCTGGTTTTGATGACTTTCGAGTTCATTTCATAGGCACGTTGCGCGCTGATCATCTTGGTCATTTCGTTGACGATATTGACGTTGGATGTTTCAAGAGCACCTTGTTGAATACCGCCGAAACCTTCGGCGCCAGGAATGCCTTCGACAGGGCTGCCGGAAGCCGGTGTTTCGCGCAACAGGTTTTTGCCCAAAGCCTCAAGGCCGTTCGGGTTGATGAATTTTGCCAGGTTAAGCTGACCGATATTTTGTGGGGTAATCTGTCCATCCAGTTTGACCCACACTTCACCGTTGTTGTTGACGGTGATCTGCGTTGCAGTCGGAGGAATAGTGATACCGGGGTTAAGCTGATACCCTTCTTTGGTAACGATCAAGCCGTCGCCATTTAGCTGGAAACCACCATCACGCGTATAGCTGGTGGTGCCGTCTGGCATTTGGATCTGGAAGAAGCCGTCACCATTCACAGCCAGGTCCAACTGGCCATCGGTAATATCCATGGCGCCTTGTGTGTAGCTGCGGGCGATTGAATCCAGACGAACACCCGAACCAAGTTGCAAACCGCTAGGCAGCAAGGTGTTCGTGTCCGAGCTGCTGGCTCCGGGCGTGCGCAGGTTCTGATAGAGCAAATCCTGGAATTCGGCACGCTGGCGCTTAAAGCCTGTGGTGGTCATGTTGGCGATGTTGTTGGAAATGGTCTCAACGTTCATCTGTTGAGCGTACATACCGGTGGCACCGATTGAGAGGGAACGCATCATTGTATATCTCCTTAGGCAGCAAGGGTAGAAGAGGTTGTAGGTGTCAGCTTGTTCTTGGAACGACAGCTGGCAGGATGGTTATTCAAGATTAATTGGCGCGTGTCTTTAGCAGACAGACCTGATTTTGTGGGTTTTGCTTTGGCTGTTTTTTTCATGGCAAACTCCTTACATACGGCTTAAACGTTGGATCATGCTGCTTTCCAGATCAGTGCCCTTTTGCATGAGCTGGGCGGCTGATTCATAGCTGCGCATGACTTCGATCATATCGGTCATCTCCAATACGGCATTGACGTTCGAGCCTTCTAAAAGGCCTTGGTTGACGCTGGTTTTGCCGTTATCGGGAATGGGATCTTGTTTGGTTTCGTACAGGCTGTTGCCAACCGGTGTGATATCCAAAGGGTTTTCAAAGCGTACAACTTGTAATTGGCCAACACTGCCTTGCTCGGTCGATACGGTACCGTCTTTGGCAATGCGTACTTCCTTGGCTTCGCTGGGAATGGCAATCGGTTGACCGCTGGAATTCACATACGGCATGCCGCTGCTATTTATCAGCTGGCCCAGATTATTTTTCTGCATACTGCCATTGCGTGTGAATTTGATATTACCTTCTGGGTCCTGTACGGCCAAAAAGCCATGACCTTCCAAAGCGACATCCAAAGGGTTGCCGGTTTGCTGGATCGGTCCGGGGTTGAAATCACGGTAATTGCCCCGCTCCAATACCATTGAAAGAGGCTTGTCGCTGTTTTTGCTGACGACTTGTTCGCCAAAAAGCACATGCCCGGCTTTAAAGCCAGTGGTGTCGACGTTCGCAATGTTGTTGGCAATCATATCCATCTTGCGCTGAAGCGCCATCTGATGGCTGAGCCCGACATAGAGTGTGTTTTCCATCCTTATTCTCCTTCTAAGGGGTTGACCCCATTTATTTCTGTCCTTGGAAGTGCAAGAAGCATGCCAAATGGCCGGCAGGGCTGTTGGAGGCGCTTTTTTCTTGCTTTTGGGGTCATACCATCGTATGGTTGCAGGTATTATGACTGAACCCATTGTAAAAAAAGGAAAAGCCACCGACCTAAGCAAGCATATTGCCGAGGTATTGATGCGCTTTCGCAACCATAAGCAGTTAAGCCAACGGCATATCGCCGACCTGATTGGCGTCAGTTTCCAGCAATACCAGAAGTATGAACGCGGCAAGGACCGACTTTCCCTGGAACGGGCCATACTGTTATGCGAGCGCCTGGGGATGCCTTTGACGATGTTTTCGGGCGAGCCGGCGCCGCATCTGGCGGGATTTGCCGAAGAACCTCAAACAGCCTACGGGCGTGTGGCCCCGCTGAGCGACGACGAAGAGGCGGTTTTGGCTATTTTTCGTCAGTTGCCGGTCAAATCCCGAAAAGATTTCATTGAAATGATCAAACCAATCGCCAAAATGGTTGCAGACAAGTAACCAAAGGCCCATCTTTATGAAAGACTATATTTTTGCAAGTGAGTCCGTTGCCGAGGGGCATCCGGATAAAATCTGTGACCAGCTTTCCGATACGATATTGGATGCGTACTTAGCCAAAGACCCCTATCAGCGTGTTGCGATTGAGTGCCTTGCGACGACGAATTTCGTCGTGGTTGCCGGCGAGGTTAAAGGTAAAACGGCCTTGACCGAAAAAGATGTCGATCAACTGGTGCGAAATAAGATCGCAGCGATTGGTTACAAGCAAGAAGGTTTCGACTGGCAGAAATTGACGGTCATTAATCGTATTCATGCCCAGTCATCCGATATTGCGCGCGGCGTGGACAATCCCGAAGAAGGGGCCGGCGATCAGGGGATGATGTTCGGCTATGCCTGCCGTGAAACGCCGGAATTGATGCCCGCGCCCATTCACTATGCGCACCAAATCATGAAGGCCCTAGCGGACGATCGTCGGGCCGGAACTTTAGATATGCTGGGTCCGGATGCTAAAAGCCAGCTCAGTGTTATTTATCGTGATGGCAAGCCGGTGGGAACGCACTCGATTGTTGTTTCAACCCAGCACCGCGAAGGATTATCCCAGGAAGATGTGCGTGCCATCGTGCGTCCGTATGTAGAACGTATCTTGCCTAAAGGCTGGATGTGTCCCGAGGATCGTTTCTTTGTCAATCCGACCGGCCAGTTCATTATTGGCGGACCGGATGGAGATACAGGGCTGACGGGCCGCAAAATTATTGTGGATACGTATGGCGGGGCCGCTCCGCATGGTGGAGGCGCTTTTTCCGGTAAAGACCCGACGAAAGTCGACCGTTCGGCGGCGTATGCGGCGCGGTACATCGCCAAAAACATTGTGGCCGCCGGCTTTGCCGAGCGTTGCACCTTTCAGGTAGCCTATGCGATCGGTGTGGCGCGTCCCGTATCGTTATTTATCGATACGCACGGCACAGGGCAGGTGGATGAAGAAAAATTGTTACAGGTTATACCCGAGATTGTCGATCTGACACCGCGTGGCATTCGCACGCATCTGGGATTGAACAAGCCGATCTATGCGCGTACCGCCGCCTATGGCCACTTTGGACGAGCGCCAGAACAAGACGGCGGCTTTAGCTGGGAAAAAACGGATCTGGTTTCCGCCCTGAAAGGCGCGTTGCGTGCGTGAACAAGGCCATTTTTATGGCCGTCGAAAAGGCAAGCCGCTCCGCGCAACCCGTAGCAAAATGCTGGAAGAAAGCCCTTATCTGTTGCGCGAAGGCGGCGCTGTGGATTTCTTATCGGGTTATAAGAAGCATACGCTTGAAATTGGTTTCGGCAATGGCGAGCATCTGGTCGCGCAGGCCCAAGCCCATCCCGAGACAGGCTTTATCGGCTGCGAGGCTTTTATCAACGGGGTAACAGCCTGCCTGCAACAGATCACCACCAGCAATATCCGCCTTTGGTCCGATGATGCATTGCTCCTGCTTCAAGATCTTTCACAAGAATCCTTTGATCGCATTTATATTCTATTTCCCGATCCCTGGCCCAAGACACGCCATCATAAACGTCGTTTTATCCAACACGATACGGTGGAGCTGCTGGCGGGATTGCTAAAGCCTGCAGGGCTGCTGCGTATGGCCACAGACGATCACAATCTAGCGCAATGGATGTTATTACATACCGTACAAAATCCGGCCATGCGGTGGACGACAGTTGAAAATGCTGAATGGAGAACACCGCCTCAGGACTGGGTCGAAACGCGGTATCAGCAAAAAGCGCTCGCGCAAGGACGCACGGCGTATTTTATTGATGCTGTAAAAAATTAGAAAGTGGCGCTGGTGGTTGCTTCGGAATAGGCCGGAGTTTCGGCAACGGTATCTGGACGCAGACCCGCCATGATGTTGCGGTTTACTTCGATCAAGGCATCCAGATCGCTCAGGCTGTCGATAACGGCATGCGTTTCACGCTCCACCCAGATAGACAAGGAAAGCAACGAAGCGCGCAGATCGCGTGGCAGGCGGTTATCATCGCTCAACAGGTCAACACGGAAAGCCGACCATATACGGCTATTCCACAGAACGGCATCTATTTTTGCTTTTAAATCTTGGGGGTTGTCACGGGCGTTCATCATCGCGGCCGTCACTTGCGCCAGCAAGCGATACTCGACATCGCGCGGGTCGTCCATCTTGTTCTGAACTGTTTTGTACGCGTTGTAACCGGTGGTAGGCATTTTTTAATCCTGGTCCTTAGTCTGATTGTAACGGGAAGCTGTTAATTTTTATTGAAAATCCCTAGGGAAAGGGAGGGGTAGCCTCTCAGCGCCCCTCCCGCCCTATGTGGATTAACGAAGTTGTAACAACTCCTGCAACATTTGGTCCGATGTACTGATGATCTTCGTCCCGGCCGAATAGGCACGCTGGGTGACGATCATCTTGGAAAACTCGTCCGCCAAGTCGACGTTGGAAGCTTCCAAAGTACCGCTTTCCACTGTACCGGCCGAGCCTTTTCCGGCTTCGCGCAAGTTGTAAACACCACTCTCGTTACTTTGCTGATAGATGTTACCGTTTTTAGCGGCAAGACCGTTAGCGTTCGAGAAAGTAGCGATCGGCAACTTGTACAGTTTTGTACTTTGACCGTTACTGAAACGAGCAACCACATAACCATCTTTGTCGATGGATACGCCGGTTCTCAATCCCAGCTCAGCACCGTTTTGGTTCGTGTAAACAGTGTTGTTTTCACTCGCAAACTGTGTGAAGTTGTTGATCTTGATGGAAATATCCTGTGGATCTGAACCGTTCCCCCAAATGATGTTGGTCAAATCAATTGTCGCAGGGTCGGTATTCGAGTTGATCTGACCTGTACCATCAAAGTTCAACATACCACTGGTCAACAGCAAACCGTTGGAGCCGGATAGCTCAACATGCCACCAGTTTTGCGGGTTAGCGGTCGTGCCCAGAGGTGTCAACAGGGTTGGTGTTGTCGGAGGGGTGTAGGTGCCGGCCGACAGACCAAGAGCAGCCAAACCAGCCGTGCTGATTTCGGGAGCTGCACCACCGACACCACCCAAGACCAGGTTTACACCCGATGCGTCAGCTGTGACAATGATCTTTCCGTCTTTGTCGAACTGGGCATTGATCCCCGAGAGCGCGTTGATTTTGGCAACGAGATCTGCAGACGTGTCCCCTTCGTCAATGGTAACCGTTTGTGCGGCACTGGCACCTTCTTGTAACGTGAAAGTTTTCGAGTCACGCGGCTGGGTTGTGTATTGAATACCCAACAGGTTCAGGTTGGCTTCACTGATCTGGGGGCTACCACCGGCCTTGATTTCAATTGGGGTAGAACCTGTCAATACCAAGTTACCGCCTGAGGCCGCCGCCGGCGAACCCGAGAAGGCGTTGTTAATCGCCGTGACAAGGTTAGCCAATGTCCAGGTTGAGTCCAGAGCGATCGTTTGTGTTTCACCATTCATTTTGATGACAAAACTTTCACCTGTGGTCATACCTGAAGCCAATGCACCCAAGGTACCGCCAATGTTGACGCTACTGGTATAGGTAGCTGTCGCCGAAATGGCTGGGAACGAGTCAAACAATACCGGCGAGGTCAGGTCTTTTACGGCAACAGTTCCGGCCGCGGTAGCGGTTGGAGATGTTGTGTGGAAAAACTTGATCTGCACGTCTTGCGCTTGGCCTAAGCTATCATAGACACGCAGCGAGCTTAAGGCTTGAGCGGTATTGGTCGTAGGAGCCGTCAAAGGATAAACGAAAGGTTCTTTACGTGCATCCAGGTTAAGACCGATATCGGCAGTGGTGGTAGCGCGTGACAAACCACCCAAGAAGGCGACGTCTACAGGCACCAAGCTACTCAAGTCACCGCTACTGGCCGGAATGGCGCCATCGGCATCAAGTGGCCAGCCCATCAGGTACTTACCGGCGGGGTTGACCAGGTTGCCCTGGTTATCTTCCGAGAACTGACCGGCGCGGGTATAGAAAGCTTCTTGCAAACCGTCAGCGATACTGTCTTTGACGACGAAGAAACCGTTACCGGAAATGGCGATATCCGTACCGGAACGCGATTGTTGCAAAATACCTTGTTGGTCAACGCGGGTTAAAGCGGCCGCGCGCACAGCACCCGGCGAGTAAGCCGTAGAACGGGTTTGTGCAGTAACCAAGCTTGAGAATGAAGCTTCCGTACGTTTGTAACCAACGGTGTTAACGTTGGCAATGTTGTCGGAAATCATACCCATTGCCTGGGATTGCGAGTTAAGCGCAGACACACCAGCAAAGAGGGCACCGTATAAACTCATGTAAAGTCTCCTTAGTTTCGGTTGTTAGAGAGGTTTATCCATTCTGTGGAGCAGTAGCAGGGGCCGCAACGAAAGCGGACTGTACAGCACTAATGGGGACCTTCTGGTCACCGATAATCAGCAATACTTGGCCATCGGCATTGGTATCGATGCCGGTCACAAGACCAGGTACTACGGCAGTGGTTTTAAGGGCGGCTTGTGCTTGGTTTTGCACAGCAACGGCCAGGGTATAGCTGCCCGGAGGGACGGGTTGGCCTTGATTGTCTTTGCCATCCCATGTCATGGTGTGTTCGCCGGCAGAAAATGGCGCATCCGAACTCCAGACCACTTGATTGTCTTTATCAAGGATGCTGACTTTGCCTTTTATGCCGCCTTCATCTTGAACATTATATTTAAAGGTCGTTTTGAAGCCGTCGTAATGCATGAATTGATCGCCGACGTAATTAACATCCAAACCAATATAGTTTAGGGCCTGGTTGACCGCTGTGGCCTGGTTTAATTGCAGCAACTGGTCCATTTTGTCCGTTTGAGCGATTTGCTGTTCGGTATTGGCCATGGCAATCAACTGGCTGGTAAAGTCTTTTGAATCCATCGGATTTAACGGATCCTGGTTTTTCAACTGTGTCGTCAACAGAGTCAAAAACTGGTTATAGGTCTGGGCAAGGCTTTTCTTAGCGGTTTCGGTTTTATCTGCCGAATTGCTGCTAAGGCCACCAAGAACAAGAGAGGATGAATCAAGCATTGCGTATCTCCTTAGGCGTGATAATTCACGCGTGAGTTAGAGAAAACAGGGCCTTCGGCCGCAACGGCGACAGCCATGTCTTTAATTTTAATATCATCGTCGTCGCGCAGCTTGCGTTTGCGGCTTTCGGAAAAGCCTTGTTGAAATTGACGTTGCTCGCGCAAGTTAAAGCTCATATTTTCCTGATTAGCGTTCAGGCCCGCTCCAGATGAGCGGCATCTTTTTGCAACAGATTCAATGTTTCAGGGCGCTCTGCAGTGATGACAGTGCTGGTGACACCATCGGCTTTCACAGTTACACGTACATCTACACGGCCCAATTCAACCGGTGTCATTTGCAACGACATTTGGGTGGATCCCGTATTCAGTTTTTGCTGGATATGCACCATGACTTGTTGGGCGGCCGGCGAGGGCGGCAATTTGATTGCTTGCGTGGCTACTGAAGCCGCGGTGCTCAGGCCAAAGCGCGGTGCAGCCGAATCCACTTGCAAAGCGCTGGGCGTTGCAGAGGCGGTTGTATTCGCAGCAGGCGCGGCGGGTTCCAATGTTTTGGCACCCGAAGCCAATGCTTGAAGCATATCGGTGCGGGGTGTTGCCGAAGCCGACGATGTATCCGAAGGCGCTACTATCGCGCGTTCCAGTCCGGCAACAGGCTTTTCAAATTTGGGTGCAGGCAAAGATTTATCCGATTTTGAAAATACGGGCACATCTTTGGCGTCGTCCGTTGTTTCACGAGAGCTATCGGAAAATACTTTGGAAACAGCAGGAGCGGCAGCGGCAAAGCTAGTTGCAACTGGCGTTGTTTTGTCTGCTAACACGGGTACCGAAGCTTTTGCAACAGCAGCCGTTTTCTCGGTATCAGCCAGTAAATTGCTAAGTGGCAGACTCATGGAAGCGGCTTTAAGCAAAGCTTTTTCATCGCTGACTTGTTTGTCAGCACTGGCAACAGGTGCAGGCGTGGATGCAACAGGCGTTTCGACTTCTGCCGCAGGGGCAGCAGGGACCGCTTCTGTTGTACTGGCAACAGGTGCAGTTTCTGGAACTGTTTCGGTGGCGGTTTCGGTTACAGCTACAGGTATGATCGTCTCAACGGGTAAAAGCGTAGCATGCGGCAATTCCGAATCGCCATCAGTGGTTGTAACAGCCGTTGCAGAATCGTCTTCTGTAACGGCTTCTTCTTCATGATGACATTCATGAGGATGCGTGATGGCGCCTAATAAAACATGTTCCGGATCAATAGCGGAGATAAGCTCTTGTTTTTTATCGGCCAGGGAAGCCAAAACACTATGCTCGGATTTGTTTACCAGCGCTTTCAAGACGCGCAAAGCCTGTACCGTTGTAACGGGTTGGCCTTCCTGCGCATGTACGTGGACACCGATATCCTTTAAAGCGGATAAAATGTCTGCAGTCCAGACAACGGCATTGTCATCAGCTTTTTTAGGTGTGGCGTTGACAAAGGCTTGTTTGAATCCGTCCATGATATCCCGCAACAGCAATGCGGCTTCACCGGCAGGCAATTCGGCCGGATCTTTTTGTATAAAGGCGTTTAGTTTTGTAACCAATGCCGGCGGCAGGGCGATGGCACCGCTTTCATTGGCTTTAAGCAGGAATTCCGCTACTTTTTTCAAAGCTTTCAATGGAGCCGGATCTTTGATTGGTGTTTGATCTTTGGCCATCACTTCGCGGATGCGGGCTTTGATGGTGTCTTTGAAATCGGTACGGGTTGTGTCGGTTGTGCTGACGGTTTTTGTATCGGAAATCTCATATTTTTCCGGAACGCCTACAGAAGTTCTGACAGCGCTTTTGAAAGTTCCTTTTACAGCCGTATCGTCATGGGAAAGAGATATATGTGTGACCATCAAGTCCATAAAGCCCAAGGCATTGCCTAAATCGGCGCCCATGGCTTCGTTAAAATTGCGTTTGACATCCCCCGATAGAGCCGCGGTTGCAAGATTTGGTGCGGGAGTGGGGCGAAGATCGGCCATGTATATACTCACTTGACGGTGTGTCTGAAAAGATTCTGGGTTGGACGGGATATTCTTTCCCATGCCTACAGATGCAAACACTGTGCCAAGCGCCAGGCGCTATTTAAGATCTTGTTTTAATGAGGTAATGAAAAAGGGTGAGGACCCATCCCAGGGGTAAAATCGCCCGGTTAGGGCATTTCTTTCAGGGCACGCAGGACCGTAAAGCGGCTGGCGACCATCGCGATGCCACCGGCCAGAAGCGGTGTCGCCACCAGCAGAGCCCATTGCGCGACAGTCAAATCGACGCCGGGGATCAGGCCACCGCCGATTTTATTTTTGACAAGGGCGACCATGGCCATGGTCACAAGAGCCATCACAAGGCCCGCGGCGGCTCCTTCCGTGGCCAGACGAAAGGCCTGGCGCTGGAATTGTGTGGCAATATACGAGTCCGTGGCACCAATGAGGTGCAGCAAGTCCACCTCTTCGCGGTGCAGCGCCAGACGCGTGCGCGCCGTTGCTGCAACCGTTATCGCAGCCGTAAGAGCCAGAATCAAAGCAATCGCTAACAGAATCATACGGATTGTTGTAGCAAGCTGAATGATATCTGCCAACCATTCTTGATGGGTGTCCAACGTGGCGCGGGGTACGATTTTTTGTGCCGTCTGTTCAATTAATGCGTCCGAAGCACTGATATCCTTCAGGCCTTCCAGACGTGTGATATCGATCAATATAGGCAAGGGCAACTCGGACAAGGCAACGCCTGTACCCAGCCACGGGCTGACCAGTGCGGCGATATCTTCTTGCGTTAAAACATGGGCGCGAATATGCGACAATTTATTCAATTCCGCGAGCAGTGTTTTCTGAGTGTCTTCGGTGACAGGGCTGTCTTTTTGGTAAGCAATCTCAATCGTCATGCGGCCGATGATACCGCTGGTCCAATAATCCTGTATGTGATGCAGAGCAAAGGTAAGGACCAAAGAAAGTGTGGTCAAAAAGGTCATGACGCCGACAATCCACGTGACCAGCTTGCCGCCGCTGCCACGTTGAAGCGGCAGATCATAGCGTTTGCGGCGCAAGTGCGGACGCTTTAGCAGCGCGGAAGAGGTCATGCCGCTTTCCTTTTGGTGCCTTGCAGAACTTGGACAGAACCGTTTTCAAGAAGGAGCTGCGGATGCCCAAATTGTTCGACCAGTCCCTGATTGTGTGTAGCAACGATAAGGGTGGTACCCATACGGTGTAACTCATCAAAAAGATGCATCAGGCGCATGCCGATCTGATCGTCCAAGTTACCCGTCGGTTCGTCGGCCAGCAACAGGCGCGGATGGCTGATGACAGCACGGGCAATGGCGACACGCTGTTTTTGTCCGCCCGACAGGATTGGCGGCTTGGCATGCATATGATCGCCGAGGCCCACCCATTTGAGAAGGTCGGTGACATTGCTGCGAATTTCTTTTTCCTCGCGGTACGAAATGCGCAAGGGCAGGGCCACGTTGTCAAAGACCGACAGATGATCCAACAGACGGAAATCCTGGAAAACGACGCCGATCTCGCGGCGCAAGGGCATGATGCCTTCGCGGTTAAGGCGGTGAATATCCTGGCCAAAAATGCTCAATTTGCCGCGTGTCGGGCGCATGCCCAAATAGAGTAGGCGCAGCAGCGAGGATTTTCCAGCGCCCGACGGTCCGGTGAGAAAATGGAAAGAGCCGGGTGCCAGGGTGAAATCCAGATCATGCAAGATTTCCGGGCCTGTTCCATAGCGTAGCGCGACGTTTTCAAACTTTATCATAGGCCGAAGATAACGTCCCTTGAGAGGCTTGTCACCCCTGTAAATTAAGGTTAAAATGCACAAAAACGGAAACCAGAGGGGCTCATGAAAACAGTTTCGGCAACACGGCGCGCATTTTTGGATTATTTTGCCAAACAGGGGCATGTGGTATGCCCTTCGGCGCCACTCGTGCCCCAAAATGACCCAACCCTGATGTTCACAACAGCGGGGATGGTTCCGTTCAAGGATTATTTTACGGGCAAGGATACGCCTAAATTCAACCGTGCGACCTCGGCGCAAAAATGCGTGCGTGCAGGGGGCAAGCATAACGACCTCGAGAATGTCGGGTACACGGCGCGCCACCACACGTTTTTTGAAATGCTGGGAAATTTCTCCTTTGGCGATTATTTCAAAGAAGAAGCAATTTCGTATGCGTGGGAACTGGTAACGAAAATCTATCAACTGCCCAAAGAAAAATTACTGGTCACGGTGTATCATACCGATGATGAGGCGGCCAAGCTGTGGAAAAAGATAGCCGGGCTGCCAGAGGAAAAGATCATTCGTATCGCAACCTCTGATAATTTCTGGTCCATGGGCGATACCGGCCCGTGTGGCCCGTGCACCGAGATCTTCTTTGATCATGGCGAAGAGGTGAAGGGCGGTCCTCCGGGAAGTGCGGATGAGGATGGCGATCGCTTTATGGAGATCTGGAATCTGGTCTTCATGCAGTACGAGCAAATCGATAAAGACACGCGCACGAATTTGCCCAAGCCTTCGATCGATACCGGTATGGGTCTTGAGCGTATCTCGGGTATTTTGCAAGGCAAGCGGGATAACTATGACACGGATCTGTTCCAGGCACTGATCCAGGCGACGTGCGATCTAACGGGCACCAAGCAGGAAGGTGAGCACCGCATTTCGCAGCGTGTGATTGCCGATCACTTGCGCTCGGCGTCGTTCCTGATCGCGCAAGGTGTCGCCCCCAGTAACGAAGGGCGCGGCTATGTATTGCGCCGTATTATGCGCCGTGCGATGCGCCATGCCCACCTTTTAGGCGCTAAAGAGCCGTTGATGCACCGCGTCTTGCCGACATTGATCAATATGATGGGGCAAGACCATCACGAATTAATTGAACACGAAGCGCTTGTGCGGGAAACATTGTATCGCGAAGAAAACCGTTTCCGCGAGACATTGGCCCGTGGCTTGAAATTATTGGAAGACGAAATTCAAAAACTTCCAGGCAAAGGCACATTGCCCGGCGATGTGGCGTTTAAACTCTATGATACGTTTGGCTTCCCGCTGGATCTGACCGAGGATATTCTGGTGCGTGGCGGCTATGCTTTGGATCATGCCGGCTTTGAAGCGTCGATGCAAAAGCAGCAAGACACGGCGCGCGCTTCATGGGTGGGCTCGGGGGACAAGACGACCGACAAAGTCTGGTTTGATGTCCAAGGCACGTTGGGTGGCTTCGAATTCCTGGGCTACACCACGACCAAAGCACAAGGTGTGGTCAAAGCATTGGTCAAAGAGGGTGCAGTTGTTAAAACGGCTAAGGCTGGCGAAAAAGTCGCCGTGGTGCTTTCGCAGACGCCTTTTTACGCGGAAAGCGGCGGACAGATCGGGGATACGGGCGTTTTACGTGGCGAACAAGGACAGATTTTGCAGGTAACAGACACACAAAAACCGATTGGGACCTTTCATGTGCATTTTGTCACAGTGGAAAAAGGAACGATCACTGTCGGGGATGCGGTCGAGGCACAGGTGGATGCATCGCGCCGTCATAAATTGCAACAGCATCACTCGGCCACGCATTTGTTACACGAAGCCTTGCGCCGCCATTTGGGCGATCATGTGGCGCAAAAAGGATCGCTGGTCGAGCCCAATCGCTTGCGCCTTGATTTTAGCCAGCCGGAAGCCTTGACCGATGCACAGTTGGAGCAAATTACGGAAGAAGTGCGGACTAAAATTCAAAATGCCACGGCGGTGAATACACGGGTAATGAGCCTGGAAGAAGCGAAACAAACCGGTGCGCGCGCCTTATTTGGTGAAAAATACGGGGATGAAGTGCGCGTGATCAGCATGGGGGATCTTGAAGCAGAGCGAAACCGTGTCTATTCGATCGAATTTTGCGGTGGGACGCATGTGAAGAATACAGCCGAAATCGGAGCCTTTCGTATCGTATCGGAAAGCAGCGTGTCTTCGGGTGTTCGCCGTATTCAGGCCGTCGTCGGGGTGGAAGCGGAAAAACTGGCCGAACAGGACCGTATGACGATTGAACACATTGCCCAGATATTCAAAGCCGCACCGGCAGAAGTGCTGGAGCGTGTCCAGAAACTGCAGCAGGAGAATCATCTTTTAAGCACTGAAGTCGGATCCTTGCGCAAGAAGCTAGCGATGGGCGGTGGCGGTTCGTCCTCCCAAGAGGTCGAGCAAGTCGGTAATGTCAAATTTATCGGCAAGACGTTCGACGATCTGCCGGCCAAAGATTTAAAGTCGCTGGCGGATCAGTTTAAAAAGCAGATCGGCTCGGGTGTGGTTGTTTTGATCACCAAAGCCGAAGGGCGTGCCTCGCTGGTCGCCGGGGTGACGGACGATCTGGTTGCCAAGCTTAGCGCGGTAGATTTGGTGCGTGTCGGAGCAGAAGCTCTGGGTGGCAAGGGGGGCGGCGGCCGGCCGGATATGGCTCAGGCGGGTGGTCCCAACGCCGAAGACGCTCCGGTGGCGTTAGATCACATTAGGAAAACTCTTTCCAAGGTTGCCTAAGGCCTAAATCTTATCCATCGATTAACGAGTCTATGCTGAACTAGGGCATGGTCCGTATCCGAACCTGGAGAATTATGTGAGTAAAAAAGGCAAACGACGATTCCGAAAGCCCAGCCTTCGAACGCGCGCCGCGATCTATGCGTTGTTTACGGCCTCGGCCGTTTTGTGCGCTGTCAGCTATAAGCAATGGCAAGATGGTCAGCGGCGTTATTGGGAACAAATGCAACACGTCGAGGCGATGAAACTGAACAAGTCGCTGTCCGGCAATTATCTGGCGGCGCGTTTTGCGGTGGCAGTGGATGATCTGCGTTCGGCCTCTCATTACTATGATCGTTCACTGGAATACACGAAAGACAAGGATTTTATTATCCAGCGCGCTTTGCCTGCGGCTATTGGAGCAGGGGATATTAAAGAAGCGTTGCGTTTATCACAAGGCATGGATTTAAAGCAGCCCAGCTTGAACGCGCAACTGGGTGTGATGGTGCAATTGATTGATGCGTTTAAACGTTCGGATGCTGCCAAGGTAGCTGAACTTTTGCCCCTCATGCGTGAAGAGGGTTTCGGACGCTTGTTGTCGCCTTTGATCATGACGTGGTCCGAGGCATTGAAACAAAAGCCTGCCGAAGCTGTGGCGCGTCTGGATCAGATGGAAAAAGAATATCCGACCGTCAAACCCTTGATAAATGCGCAAAAAGCAGTGGTTTATGAAGTTCAAAAGAAAAACGATCTAGCGGAAAAATATTTTCTCAAGATAATTTAGAAAAGGATTTTGTCATCCTAACTT
>CAYRRF010000002.1:0-14488 GCA_964426595.1 uncultured Bdellovibrionales bacterium
ACCATGTTCAGGCGGCCATGCGCGGCGTTTTTAAACAGCAGCGCGTTGGCGTCCGCCAGATCCATGCGCATCACGGCTTCGGAAACAGTCAATGTTTCGACGCGTGTTGCGGTCTCGGCCAGGGTCAGAGGATGATCGCCTTTTTCAAAAGCTTCCTCTTCGTCCAACGTATATTCGTTGGCGGGGGCAGCGGGCGGCAGGTCTTCGCTTTCCACGCGCTCGCGGTGATTTTTCAGACGTTCTTTGTAACGTTTTAGTTGTTTTGTCAGGCGCTGATTAGCCTGATCAAAAGCGGGATACGGGTCGTGCTCGCTGGCCGACGCCTTTAACACGATGCCATTACCGACCGACAGGGTGATATCGGCGCGGAAACCGCTGGCTTCGCGGGCAAAGTGGACGTTGCCTTGGATGGAATGGTTAAAGAATCGGGTCGACGTATCGGCCAGTTTATCCTGAACATAGCCGCGGAGCGCCTCTCCAAGATCCAAATGCTGGCCTTGTACGATAACTTGATTGGGTTTTAGAGGCATTTTTCAGGGTCCTTTCTTGATATGTTAACTTTTAAAGTATAGCATGGCTTTCGTTATAAGCCCATAAAGATTACTATTAACCAATAAGATTAATAAAATTTTAGTTGAAATTTATTATTCCATATGGTCTAATATATAGAAGAGGAGAGAATCGCGTCATGCGTCGCAATTTGTCCCACCGTTGCTGGTCATTCGCCCTTATGGGCCTTGTGTTGATGCCGGCTCTTGCGTGGGCGCAACCGGCCCCGAAGACCTTGGGCGATATGACGAACAGCGTCTACGACTCCTTTATCTCCTTGCAAACGTTCCTGTCGGTGATGTCCTATTTGCTGGGAACGTTTTTCAGCATTACCGGTTTGCAGGCATTACGCAACTATGTCGATGATCCGGGGCGCAATCCCGCGCATGCGGCCTTGCTGCGCTTGGGCGCGGCAGGATTTTTCCTGTTTGCCCCTTCTGCTGCGAATATGCTGACAGCCACCCTTAGTGGTTCAGGTGTGGGTAGCAGTACGCTTTCGACGGCCACCGATTTAGTGCCCGTAACCGCATCCACCTTTACAGGCAATGGTCTCGATAAAGCGGTTGGCCGCTTCGTTGTCGATATCGCCAGCCCATTGATTGATAATGCCCTGCCACTGTTTGCTTATATCACGGGCACGATTTTCATGCTGATCGGCCTCAAGCGTCTGGCGCTGGCCAACGGCGATGGTCCACAAGCGCCCGGCGGTCTAGGGACAATGGGCACATTCCTGGTTGCGGCTGGTTTGATGGCCTCCGGCTACGTCATGTACGCATTACAAAACAGCTTGTTCGGTTTGGGAACCTTGTATTCGAACAACCAGTTAAATTCGAGCAGCCCGCTGGCCGCACAGGCCAATGAGACCCTCTGGGCCGTTTTTATCTTCTTAAGAATTGTTGGCTACATCAGTGTGTTGCGCGGTCTGTTTATGCTGCGCGCGGTCGCTGAAGGAGGCAATGTTTCGATGATGGGTGTGATGACGCATTTGATTGCCGGTGCTTTGCTGGCCAACGGCGGCGCGCTGGTACAGGTCATTCAATGTACCTTTGTCAAAGACACCTCGAAATTCGCGTTTCAAACCATTACGGCGATGGGGTGTTGATGAAATATCTGCTGCCCCTGTTTTTGGTTTTGCTGTTTGTGGCCGGAGTGCCGCTGGACGCGTTTGCGCAGGCTGCGCAAAACGCCGCCGATGTGTCCGGTCAGGCCAAGACGCTGGCATCGCAAGCCAGCAACGTTCCGAAACTTATTGCGGTAGGCGGGTATATAATTGGCACCTATTGTGCAATCAAAGGTTTGCTGGCCTTGCGTGCCTGGGTGGCCGAGCCCGAGAAAAATCCGATCACTGTTGCGCTGGCATATCTGGTGGTGGCCTCGCTGTTGATTTTGCTGCCCTATACGATTGCCCTCTTCCGCAACACTATGGGCGCTAGCCCGCAATATAACATGGATTCAGCTGGCAGTGCTTATATTGAACAAGGTCTTACCGCGTCGACCATGGGCACGGCCAAAGATTTTCGCAATGTCCAGTACAATATCAGCCAGAACGTGTATCAAGTACCAAAGTTGGTGGCTATCATGGCCTATATTTGCGGTGTATTTTTTGCGGCAACCGGTTTGCTGCGTCTAAAAGACTGGATCAATGATTCCAGTCGTAACCCTTTGAACCCGGCGCTCTTCCGTCTTGCAACGGCAGCGCTGATGATTGCGTTCCCTCATATTTTGCTGGTGGCCACCAGCACGTTCTTTGCGTATGGTGGTCAAGGCAACTCGGCTTCCGTCAAGGTCAACATCAAGACCAAGATGGGAAAACTGTCTCCCTTTACCAAAAACTAGCTTGGGAAGGGGAGAATTTTGTTAATGTAATCAACCTTAAGGAGGTTCTTATGATTACAACACTTAACACCCGCAAACTTCTGTCGTTTGCTGGTATCTTTGCATTAGCGGCGATTGCTTTGGTATTCCCGTTCGATGCGTTTGCTACTTCTGTTTCAACAGATGTTGCTAACCAGGCAAAAACGCTTGCTGCTCAGGCAAGTAACGTTCCTAAGTTGATGGCAGTTGGCGCGTACATTATCGGTACGTTCTTCGCTATCAAGGCATTGTTTGCCCTGAAAGGATTCATCGAAGCTCCGGATGACAATCCGGTGACCAAAGCTGTCAGCTATGGTGCAGTTGCAGCCCTGATGATCCTGTTGCCTTACATTATTGGCGTGATGCGTAATACCATCGGTGCCAATAAAGACAACCAGGATAGTGCGGCTTCGCAATTTGCCCAGAACCTTGATACAACGGGCGGTTTCTAATAAGCGCCGTATAAAAATTTAACGCAGGAGCCCGCTTGAGCATGATACTTTCTAGTTGCGCAATGTCGAATCTAGTAGTGTTGATGATCAGTGGGCTTCTGCTTTTTATGATGCGCTATCGAAGTGTATATCTTTCACCTCTTCTATTAGGCGTTTTGTTTGTAGCTGTTTTTGCTCTTGGGTTGCCTATGGAGGCGTGGGCGCAGAACGTTACAGATGATGTAAGCAGTCGCGCGCGTGGCCTGGCTGTCCAAAGCGGTAACATTCCCAAACTACTCGCTGTCGGCTCCTATATCATTGGCGTGGCCTTTGCGATTAAAGCCCTCTTTTCCTTGCGCGCATTTGTTGAAAAACCCGATGACAATCCGGTCAATGTATCCTTGAGTTACGCCGCTATTGGCGCGCTGATGATTTTACTTCCTTATATTATTGGCGTAACGCGCAATACCATCG
The DNA here is from genome assembly GCA_964426595.1 of uncultured Bdellovibrionales bacterium. Taxonomy (GTDB): domain Bacteria; phylum Pseudomonadota; class Alphaproteobacteria; order Micavibrionales; family SZUA-601; genus JAQGJA01. The sequence continues at coordinate 3,309 of CAYRRF010000002.1, forward strand.
GCGCCAAAGGAGAAAACCAAGACAGCTCGGCAGCGCTTTTTAACAAGGACCTGGATCAAAGTGCGGGACTGCAAATGTCCGGCAACACTACGAACAGCGCGGTGGCCACGGCTGCCGATCAAACGGTTGTATTGGCGAAACAGGGTGGCAACATTGCCAAGCTTATCGCCGTATTTTGCTACATTATCGGCGTGTTTTACACGGCCCGCGCCCTGCTGGCGCTGAAAAATTACATCGCCAATTCGGCCGAGAATCCCATCAATAATTTTCTCGGTTATGGGGCGATCGGATCGCTCCTTATTGTGCTGCCTTTTTCCATTGCCACCATGGGTAACACGCTTGCGGTACGCTTTCCGCAAGTAGAAAGCTCGCAACGCACCTTCGAGGATGAGGCCCAATTTACCACGAACAATAATATAAGCACCAGCGTAAATACGTTGGAAAGTCTGTTTTCAAACCTCAGCCTTAACTTTGTATCGGTTTCGAAACTCTTGGCCATTTTCGCCTACGTAATGGCGGCCGTCATTATGCTGGTGGGATTACTGCACCTTAAAAATTACGGGGATGATCCCAGCCAAGGGCCCGCCGTACGCTCGATTGTCATGAAATTCGTTTTGGCGGCAATGCTGGTTTCTCTTCCTTTTGCGATGCGTATTTTTGTCACCACGGTTACCGGAGCCAGCGACTTTGAAACCCAAGACACGGTTGGTTTGCCATGTATGATGAACGGCTCTGGCTTAAGCGCCCTTCGCGGCACGGCAATGAATGGTAATCGCTGTCAGTAGACAAGCACCCATCTTCCCTCTAAGCTTGTGGCCATGAAAGCCTATCCGATCACACTGGGTGTCACGCGTCCTAATTGGGGCAAGCCTAATACTGCGCGCATCGCCGGCGATATCTCCGAAGAAGCGGAAGCGCATATTTTCAAACGTGACGATCATACCTGCCAGTGCTGCGGCTTTCGTGCCGAGAAGTATCAAAAGATTTTGCACATCAACGGGGATGCACGGGATTTTCGTGAAGAAAACGTCCTGACTGCTTGCGTGTTTTGCCATCAATGTTTTCACTTGGAAGATGTAGCCAAGATGGGCTCGGGGATGTTGGTCTGGTTGCCAGAAATCGAGCAAGCCGCCCTGCATCACCTGATGCGTGCGATTTATATCGGCCGAGTGGCGCAAGGCCCTTTGGCCGATACGGCACGTAGTACCTATGAAAAGCTGCTCAAGCGGGGCGAGGAAGCCAAGCGCCGTCTGGGCTCGACCGATCCTGGAGCGCTGGCTCTGGTCATGCGGGATTTTTTGACGACACAGACCTATCACCAGCTGCAAAAGCAGTTGGACGGCATTCGGCTGTTGCCCTTGGATCGTCGCATGGTTATGGACGGCACGCTGGAATTCAATCAGTTCCCACAGATTCTGGCGTATTGGCGCTCGAAAGCCGGGCCGTTCGCAACAACGCCCGTACAGGAATGGGCGACACTCTTCCAACCGATTTTGGCGGCCTAGCTCTTTACTTTCTATGCTGTCCGCTTTAGCCTGTAAAGCAACATGGCTTCTTTTCTCGACCGTTTCCTCGCCCCTTTTGCACGGATGGCCAAACAGCCGCTCGAATCCTTCATTCGTCTGGAAACGGCGGATGATGAGATTACGCTGGTGGCTGAAGACGGTTCTTTGGTAACGTTCTTTCAGGTCGATGGCAGCCGTCAAATTATCGGGACGCAAGAATACGAACGCATCATCGAACAAGGCGTTGTAAAACTAGGGTCGCGTTTTGACCGTCCCGGCTATGCGCTGCAAGTCGTGTTTATTCGCAACCCCGATCGTATCGGCCGCGAACTGCGCAATCTTATGCGCTATAATAAACGCGCGGCGGAAGCTGTTGGCTTGGATATTAAAGATTTGATCGACGAACGCGCGCGCCATTTGAAAAACTATATGGCGTGGGAAGAATGCTATTTCGTGATTTGGACGCGTCCCAGCGTCATGAGCAAAACCGAGCGCAAACGTGCCATGGAAAAACGCCGGCAAAAAAACATGGAATGGGTCAGCTCGCCGTATGCGCAGCGCCCCTTGGCGGCGATTGATGAACTGCGCACGCGTCACAAATCCTATATCAGCAACATGCGTTCTGCATTGCACGAGTTGGGAGTACAGGCCACGATTCTGGAAGTGCACGAAGCTTTGCGTTGTGTGCGCAGCGCCATTTTCCCTGCGCGTTCGGGCGACGAGTGGCGCCCTATTCTGCCGGGCGATCGTATTCCGCCGCGCGGTCCGCGTCATGTAAACGATTTTTCGGATATTTTGTGGCCGCCCTTGCGGCATCAATTGTGCACCTATGATGCCGAAGTGCTATCGCCGTCGATCGTGCAGATCGGCAATAAATTGTGGTCTGCGGTGGATGTTATTCTTCCGCCGGCCGACCCCACACCTTTCTCGCAACTGATGGCGCGCTTTGTCGAGGCAGATGTGCCTTTCCGTGTATCGTTCCTGATCGAAGGCGGCGGCGCCCAAGGCATGTATTTCAAAAATCTGATGGCGGCCATGCTGGCGGTAACGAACAGCACCAACCGTCAAATCAAGCTGTCACTCGATTTTTTATCCGAGCTGGCAAAAGACGAGCCTGTGGTCAAATTCCGCGTCTCGGCGGCCACATGGGCGCCTGAAGGTCGTCGTGATTTGATCGAAGATCGTGCGGCCGTGTTGATTCAAGCCTTGGAATCATGGGGCTATGCACAAGTCAGTCAGGTCTCCGGCGATCCGTTGGACGAAGTCATGTCTTCGGTCCCGGGCATTGCCTGTGCTTCCAGTGCGCCGGCAGCGGTAGCGCCTCTTGCGGAAGTGTTGCGCTTGTTGCCGTGGCAACGCCCCTGCTCGCCTTTCCGTCAGGGCCCTATTTTATTCCGTTCACCCGATGGGCGCGTGTGGCCCTATGCCACCGGAAGCTCGCTGACGACAACGTGGTTTGATTTGATTTTCGCTCAGCCGGGTGCCGGTAAATCGGTGTTGATGAACACGCTGAATGTCGGCACCTGCCTCAGTCAGGGGATTTCGCAATTGCCGTATATTGCGATCATTGATATCGGCCCCAGCTCGTCGGGATTGATCAGCTTGATCAAAGAGGCTCTGCCGCCCGATCGCGCACACGAGGCAATGCATTACCGTTTGCAGATGTCGCCCGAATACGCGATCAACCCCTTTGATACGCAGCTGGGCAACCGCAAACCCCTGCCCGATGAACGTAGCTATTTGATCGAGCTTATCACATTGCTGGCCACCCCGCCGGGACAGGCGCTGCCGTATGACGGTATGCCGCAGCTGGTGGGTTTCGTGATTGATGAAATGTTCCGCTGGCGCGACGACACTTCGCCCAGCGCCGAGCCGCGCCCCTATTTGCCGCGTGTCGATCTGGTTGTCGATAAAGCGCTGGAAGACAACAGCATCTATGTAGCACCCGAAGCTTATTGGTGGGATGTGGTCGATGCGTTGTTTGACAAGGGTCTGCACCGCGAAGCGATGTTGGCGCAACGGCATGCTGTGCCGACGCTAGCGGATGCGGTGACTGCCGCCCGCCGTCCGCAAATTCGCTCGCTGATGGAAGAGACATCGATCGGTGGTAGCCACGAGTCCGTTATTCATGCCTTCGAGCGGATGATCTCGTCGGCCGTGCGCGAATTACCGATCCTGTCGACCATCACGCGTTTTGATATTGGCGATGCCAAAGTGTGCGCGCTGGATTTGATGGATGTTTCGCCGCAAGGTGATGACAGCGCCGATCGTCAGACGGCCGTCATGTATATGTTGGCCCGCCATGTCATGGTGCGTAACTGGTGGATCAACGAAGAAGTCGTCAAATACATGCCGGAAAAATACCGCGGCTACCACGAATCGCGTCTGCGCCGCATCAAAGAAACACCCAAGCGCTTGTGTTACGACGAATTCCACCGCACCAGCAAATCCAAAGCGGTGCGCGCCCAGATTATCCGCGACGTGCGCGAGGGGCGTAAATGGGGCGTGCAGATCGTTTTGTCTTCCCAGTTGTTGAAAGACTTTGATAACGACATGGTGGATCTGGCGACCGGCGTCTGGATTTTAGGCTCGGCGATTTCGGATTCAGCCGTGCAAGAAGCGCAAGCACGCTTCTCGCTGTCCGAGACAGCTGTGTGGATCATGCGTAACCGTTTGACCGGTCCGCGTTCGAGCGGGGCGCCGGCGCTGCTGGTTTTGGGTACGAATGAAGGGCGCTATGAACAGCATTTGATCAACACGCTGGGTCCGATCGAATTGTGGGCGTTTTCGACGTCGGCCGAAGACGTGGCCTTGCGCCGCCGCCTGTATACGCGTTTGGGTGCCAGCCAGGCGCGCCAGGTACTGGCGGGAACATTCCCCGGCGGATCGGCGCGCGATGAAATTCGCCGCCGCGTCGATCAATATGCCGATCAGGGCAATACTAAAAAAGCAATGGCTTCGGTGGTGATCGAAGAAATCGCCGATGAACTGGTCAAGGTCTATACCGAGATCGCCATGGGCAAGATGTTGCGCGTCACAGGGGATGATGATGACGTGCGTGGGGACAGCGACGAAAGCCGCACGAACAAGACAGAAGCGGCCTAGTAATAAAGGCACACCGTTAACCTCTTTTTCCTTGACTCAAAGGCCTGAAAGCCTTAGGTTTTCGGACGTGGGGGAGAAATCCCCCATTAACTATTTTTGAGGTGTCCCCATGTCCAAACCGTTAATGCCAAAAGCCACCGCCGTGTGGCTGGTTGAAAATACCACCCTGAGCTTCGAGCAGATTGCCGCTTTTTGTGGTTTCCATACGCTGGAAGTGCAAGCGATCGCCGATGGCGATGTCGCCCATGGAATTATCGGCAAGGATCCGGTGGCCCAGGGTATTTTGACTGCCGAGGACATCAAGGCCTGTGAAGCGGACGACGAAAAGCGCCTGACCTTTGTCACGCAGGACGTGCCGGATGTCGAGCGCCGCGCCAAAGGCCCGCGCTACACATCGCTGACCAAGCGGGCAGACAAGCCGGACGGCATTGCTTATTTGGTCAAGAACTATCCCGATATCCCGGATTCGCAAATTGCCAAGCTGTTGGGCACTACGAAAGCCACCATCGACGGCATTCGCAAGCGTACCCATGTGAATATTCAAAACATCAAGCCTACCGATCCGGTGCAATTGGGCCTGTGCTCGCGCGCTGATCTGGATGCGCTGATTTTGAAAGTGGAAGCCGCCAAAGCGCGCGCCGAAGCCAAGGCCCAGCGCGAAGCCCGCCGCAAGGCCCGCGAAGCCGCTGCCGCCGAAGCCGAATCGACGCCGACCACCAATGATTCGGAAGCCGCATAATATTTAAAAAACACGCGTGCATAGAAGTGTGCAGGCGAAAGCAACAAAACAGGAAGAAACATGTTTATTGCTCCTCTCTCCGCTTCTTATGAAGCTGCTCGCCGGACCTTTCAAAAAGCGTCCTGGAATAGTGTATAGGAGGTCCGAATGCTTATCGGAACCAATATACTGAACCGTGGTAAATTCAAAATATTTCCGCGCCTGGCAAATGTTACGCAAAAGCTCAAAAAACAGCAGGATGATTCGGATTCGCGTCAGGCGATCACAGATCTGACAAAGATGCATCAAAACGCGGCGTCGAATAAAGATTTCAGCCTCTATTTTGCTTTGAATGGTCCGCAATCACGGGCCGTTCTTGTGGTCGAAGAATTGCCTCGCAATACGATTGCTTTGTTAGCAGTGCAAAACACCTATATTGCGATCACGGAAAGAAAAAATAATAAAATAGCAGCGCAGTCGGTGACATCCAAAGCGGTGGCTAAGGGAAGCATTTTCGGTAAAGAATATAAAGAACTGCGCACCCAGAAAGAAAAGGGCAAAGCAATAGGCCTGGTTATTTCTGAAAGTCATTACAGCGAAGAAGGCAAGCCCTCGGACGCGCTGGTGGCGGCGCTGGACCTCATTTATCAAGAGCTTGAGATTGCCTTAAACGGGGTGAAACGACAGGCGCGCCCCAAAAAAATAGTATCGGCGATAAAAAAAGAGCCTCCTAAAAAAGAAGTTGCACCGCCCTCCAAGCCGCGTATCCGACCACTGTCTGCACCAGACATTGTAGTGCCCGTAATGCCATCTTCTGTGCGTGTGGAAGAGTCGGTTTTTCCACCGGAAGTAACCGATGTAGCTCTGGTAGAGCAAATACCCGCTTCCTTCCCCGAGTCTTCACCAGCAGAGAAGAATAGTGCGCCACCAACGGTGGAGGCTGCCCCGCCCGCCCGGCGATTAGAAGAAGCGCAAGAGAATATTTTAGATCTTACGAATGACGATTGGCTGGCTAAAAAAGTGGATCTAAAAAATTATTTTGGCGCCTCAGAAGAGATCAATGATCTTCCACCCGCTTATCTTGTGTGCGTCATTTGGGGCGGTCAGACTCATTTTATTAGAAAAGATGAAAGACAAGAAACTCTTAGCATGCAAGCCATAGAGGTGCCTGTTTCGGCGGTCTTTAAAAAACCGGCGTTATTTAAGACCAACGCCGAAACGATCGGGCAGGCTGTTTCAAATCGCCGCATCGGGATAAACCCTAAATATTCCGAAAGCAACGAACTGCCGGAAGCGCTTGATACCGTTCGGCGCTTTATCCAAGATTTGCCGCACCGCTAAGCGGGATCGGTTTCCGCTTCGTTATCCTCACGCAACGTCGCGACCGAGACGACGCGTTCGTTATCCGACACACGGAACAAGGTCACGCCCTGGGTCGAGCGGCCCGCAATGCGAATGTCGTGCACTGATGTGCGGATCAGCTGCCCTTGATCCGAAACCAGCATGATATGCTCGGCTTCAGTAATCGGATAGGCGGCGACCATGTTGCCGGTTTTATCCGTCAGCGCCATGGCCGCAATCCCTTGGCCGCCGCGATTGGACTGGCGGTACTCGTAGCACGAGGTGCGCTTGCCAAAGCCGCGATCCGACACGGTAAGGATGAATTGCTCTTGCAGTTGCAATTCGCGATATAGTTTCTCGTCCATCGATGCGCCTGCATCTTGGCAGCACGCCGCATAGGTGGGGGCTTTGTTTTCGTCGGTCAGACGGCGCTCGGCCGAAGCGATTTTGAGATAGACGTCGCGGTCTTCAATACTGGCCGTGCTGCCGGTAATGATCGACATCGACATGACTTCATCCGTATCCGAGAGCTGGATACCGCGCACCCCGGTCGAGGTACGGCCCGCAAAGACGCGTAAGTCCGATACCGGGAAGCGAATGGCTTTACCCATTTTACTGACCAAAAGCACATCTTCGCTGTCGGCGGCCGGTTTAACGGCGATCAGTTTTTCATCTTCGCCCAGTTTCATCGCAATCAAACCGTTGGAGCGGATATTCATGAAGTCTTCCAGACGATTACGACGTACCGTGCCGTGGCTGGTAGCGAAAACGATATTCAGGTTCTCGACGCCTTCGCCATCGGGCAGAGGCATGATCACCGAAATTTTCTCATCCTGCGCCAGCGGCAGCAAGTTGATCATCGCCTTGCCGCGTGCTTGCGGATTACCCAACGGAAGCTTGTATACTTTCAGACTGTGCACAATGCCGCGCGTGGTAAAGAACAGCAAGGTGGTGTGCGTGTTGGCCACATACAGATCGATCACGGCATCATCTTCTTTGAGATCGATACCGCTGCGGCCTTTACCACCGCGTTTTTGTGCGCGATAGGTAGCCAACGGCACGCGTTTGATATAGCCGGCATGGCTGATGGTCACGACCATATCCTCGCGCGGGATCAGATCTTCGATATCTTCGTCCGCTTCCGCGTCGATAATCTCGGTGCGGCGTGGAGTCGCGAACTGGTCTTTGATGGCGTTGAGTTCGCCGCGCATGACATCGTACAGAGCGGCGCGATTATTCAGGATATATAAAAAGCCTTCGATGGCTTTGACGACGTCGTTCAGCTCATCAGCAATCTTGTCGCGTTCCAAGCCAGTCAGGCGGTGCAAACGCAAATCCAAAATCGCTTTAGCTTGTACTTCGGACAGGCGATACGTGTTCGGCGTCGGCGTATTATCTTGCGCGCCGATACGGGTCAAAAGCGGCTGAATGCTGTCGGCGGCCCAATCGCGCGCCATCAATTGCTCGCGGGCGATGTTGGGATCTTTGGCGTTGCGGATCAGGGCGATGACTTCGTCGATATTGGCGACGGCCACAGCCAGACCAAGTAAAACATGAGCGCGGTCGCGCGCTTTTTGCAGTTCGAACTTGGTGCGGCGGGTCAGTGTCTCTTCGCGGAACAGCACAAAAGCGCTGATGAACTCGACCAATGTCAAGCGCTCGGGGCGGCCTTTGTGCAAAGCTAGCATATTAGCGCCAAAGCTGGTTTGCAGCGCCGTGAATTTATAGAGCTGGTTGAGCACGACATCGGGCTGGGCATTTTTGTGCAGCTCAATCACCACACGTACACCGGATTGATCGGATTCATCGCGGATATCGGTGATGCCTTCGATAATTTTTTCATTGACGCATTCGGCGATGCGTTCGATCAGCGTGCGTTTATTTACCTGATACGGAATCTCGGTAATGATGATCGCGGTTTTATCTTTGCGGATCTCTTCGATATTCGTGCGGCCACGCATACGTACTGAGCCGCGGCCCTGGCTATACATGCCGTAAATACCGCCGCGGCCCAGGATTTGACCGCCCGTCGGAAAATCAGGGCCCGGAATAATGCCGATCAATTGATCGTTTGTAATCGCCGGATTGTCGATATAGGCCAGACAGCCATCAATCACTTCGCCTAAGTTGTGTGGCGGAATATTGGTCGCCATGCCGACGGCAATCCCGTTGGCGCCATTGACCAGCAAATTCGGAAAACGGGCTGGCAGAACTTTTGGTTCGTGCTCGGATTCATCATAGTTCGGTTGAAAGTCGACGGTTTCCTTGTCGATATCTTCCAAATTTATCTCGGCCGCTTTGGCCAGACGCGCTTCGGTATAACGCATCGCCGCTGGCGGATCATCATCCATCGAACCAAAGTTCCCTTGGCCATCAATAAGGGGCAGGCGCATGGAAAAATCCTGCGCCATGCGCACCATGGCATCGTAAATCGCGCTGTCACCGTGTGGGTGAAACTTACCCATGACATCCCCGACGATACGCGCCGATTTTTTAAACGGTTTGCCTGAATCGTAGCCACCTTCTTTCATCGCGTATAAAATGCGGCGATGCACCGGCTTGAGACCGTCGCGTACATCGGGTAACGCACGACTGACGATGACCGACATCGCATAGTCCAGATAGCTGCGTTGCATCTCGGATTCGATGGTGATGGCCGGGCCAGAGGGCAGGGGCGATTCGACAGTGGTTTCGGTCATGGGAAGCGGGGTGACTTTCGTGGGTAAAAATGAGCTGTAAGCCTAGCAAAATAAGGGCTTTGCGGCAAGGGTATGCACCGCAGGATTGGCCTCCAAAAGGCGTTCAAAAAGAGGCTTGCCAAGAACCCTATTTTTTGCCATATTGACAACATAATGAAGCCCCACGATACCCCTTTTGCCCGCGCGCTGGCGTCCGTTGAAAATTTCTCGGACAAGGCGGTGGCGATTCTGGCCGAGACACCCTCGGAAGAGATGCTGCGCTATGTGGCGCATGTCACGGGCGAAGATGTCGACAAGTTACGCCGTCTCTACGAGTTGTTCCTGGTCACAGGGCGTCTGGACGAATGGGGCAAGGCTGGAGTCCCTTCGGCTGGATTCGCCGAAGAATAACCAGCAGCCATTGGCCGCATAAATTTTATCGCCCGGACGGAACCAACCCTGCACAAGGCTGTCGCGGTAGTAAGAAAAGCACCAGTTTCCTTGATAAATCCAGGTTGCGATACCACTCTGTATCGCCAGAACGTGTAACGCGGTGGGGTCAAGGTGTTTCGGCATAGGATTCTCCTTGCCCCACGTCGCGTCTCCGATCAGCCGTTATTGTTCACAACGTCGGGGGTTGGACGGAAAATGTGACGGCAATAAACGGCGATACAACTGCCACGGTGTAAAAATAGGATAAGCGGTCAGGCCCAAGGCGCGCGCCAGCACGCGCAGGCTGCCCCAGCGCATCGGTTGTGTTTGCTCCAGCGGTAAGGCCTCCGCGGCCAGGACCGTCAGGCCCTGACCGCGAAGCCACTGCGGTAAATCAAAAGAAGCCGGAAAGGGCAGGACCATGCTTTTGGGCGGCTGGGTATAGGGGTCCAAGATGCGCCAGCCGCGGTGGTCGCGCTGGATCAAAAAGCAATGGCGGAAGCCCTGTTTGAGCAGGCGAGCCCACCAGACCGGGGTTTGGTCCGAAAAAACGACCCAGGCGAGGGCAGAAGAAGTGGTTGTACGTGATTCGGTCATAGACTTGTTTTCCTTTCCAAAGTAGTATAAGCTGAAACTAGTCCTGTTTGTATGAATAAATTCCTAATATATTCGTGTCAAGCAGAAAAAAGAATAAATTCCTATTATGCATACCCATGTAGGGCGGGAGAGCGAAGATGTCCGTGAAACACAATGATATTTGGCGTGCCATCGATTTATTGGCGGAATCGCGCGGCCTGTCGGCCTCAGGTCTGGCCAAGCTGGCGGGGCTGGATCCGACCTCTTTTAATTTAAGCAAGCGTATTACCAATGACGGGCGTCCGCGCTGGCCGTCGACGGAAACGCTGGCAAAAGTATTTCACGTGACGGGCGAAGATTTTGATCGTCTGCCCTATTACATCAGCGGCCAGGTGGAGGCCTTGGATCCGGCGGCTCCGCGCAGCGCTGCAAACGGCGCGATGCAGCGCATTCCGCTGCTCGGGTTTGCACAAGCGGGCCAGCAAGGCTATTTCGACGATGCCGGATTCCCGCGCGGCGAAGGCTGGGACATGATTTCGATTTTGCCGCAGACCGACAAGGATGTGTACGCATTGGAAGTTTCCGGCGAAAGCATGGAACCTTTGTATCGTGACGGCGATGTCTTGATTCTATCGCCGGCCGCCGAAAATATTCGCCGTGGCGATCGTATTGTGGTGCGCACCCGTGACGGACAGGTCATGGCCAAACAGCTGCAACGCCTGACCGCCAGCCAGGTTGTTTTGAAATCACTGAACGATACGTTTGAAGATATTCTGATGGCGCGCGACGCCGAAACCCACATTGCCAAACCCATGTCCGTGGTGG
>CAYRRF010000002.1:14498-23427 GCA_964426595.1 uncultured Bdellovibrionales bacterium
CCCGTATTTTGTGGGTCAGTCAGTAAAGAATCCAAGCTTTTAGTGGAAGAGGGTTTTAAATGAAAGATTTTAAATGCGCTTCTCATCTTACATTTAGTTTAAACAAATTCTATGACGATTTGCGCTTTTTAAAAGCGTTGCGAAACCCTGCGGGTGAAGAAGAATCGGCTTATCTGGTAAAAAAATCGGAGAGCGCTGGCGATGTGTTCCGCCATGAACTAGGGAATGCGATTGAAATGGCGCGCGGTCTTGGTGAGGATGCCGTGCAGGTTATTAGCGTGTATAACACAGGCAAAAAATTTGTTGTGGGCAACAGTGTCGGCCTAGATAGGAATGATTCACTGCAAGTCGCACGATTGCGCACCCAGCATCGGACGCCAGTCGGGTCTTTAACATTGGCTGATGTGAAAAAAGCGCGTGCGGATCTGTGTGATAAAAAGGCTCCCGTGACGATACTAGCCCGCTTAAATAGGGCGGCTAATAACAAATTCACCCCGCAATAAAAAAGCCCCGTTTCAGGGGCTTTTTTATTCAAATATTTCTATCTCCTAAAACGGAATATCGTCGTCCAGGGCGTTGGCGAACGAACCGCCGCCGGTGCCGGTGGCAGCCGTGGGTGTAGCGCTGTAGCCATTATCGTTGCCGCCATTATACCCACCGCCCTGTTGCTCGTCGCGGCGATTATCCAGCAAGGTCAAGTTGCCGTTATAGGGGCGCAAAACCACTTCGGTTGAATATTGGTCTTTGCCGTCGGCGTCTTGCCATTTACGGGTCTCTAATTGACCCTCGATATAGAGTTTGCTGCCTTTGCGGACAAAGCGCTCGGTTACGCCGACCAGCGCATCATTGAAAATCGTGATGCGGTGCCATTGGGTGTTTTCTTTGCGCTCGCCGGTGGCCTTGTCTTTCCAGCTTTCGCTGGTGGCCAGTGAGAAATTGGCAAAGCGCGCGCCGCTTTGCGTGGTACGAACTTCCGGGTCCTTGCCGACATTGCCGACCAGGATGACTTTATTAACGCTTCCTGCCATGGTGATTCTCCAAGAAAAATGTTTCGCCGCCCACTCTAGGCCCGAATCCCCTTAAAAACAATCGAAAAACGCCACTTTGACGAAAGGGTTAAGGGTGGGTATCATCGCGGGAATGTCCATGATTTCCGACACGCCTTTTCATTTTAAATTCTACCGGTTCGATGCGTTAACCGGACGGCTGGTCATGGCCTATGGTTTTGCAGGCGGACCGGATTTTGAAGAGGTTCTGCATTTTCCCGTTCCGTCCCGCCTGCCGGAGGGCGCGCAATATGCGGCGCTGGACGCGGCATTTCGTTTGTTATTCCTTTTTGCGGGGGTCAGCTATTACAAAGCACATGCCTCGACACACATGCGCTGCGATGCTTTCTCTTTGGATGCGGCAACGGCAGCTGTGGTGCGTGAGCTCTACTTAAAAGGCCTGGGCGAATTTGCTTACAAAAATAATCTGAATCTAACCGCGCGTTTGCAATGGGGTGCGACCGAGGGGGCTGCGCCCAAAGCACACGCTTTGCCGGAAGTGCGCGGCGCGCTGGTGCCTGTGGGCGGGGGCAAAGATTCGGTTGTCACCATCGAAGCCGTCAAACAGATGGGCGTGCCGATGAAACTTTTTGCCGTCGGTTCGGCGGCACCTTTGCCGGGGCCGATGCAAAAATGCATTGATGTGTCCGGTGTGGAAGCGTTACGCGTAACGCGCACCTTGTCGCCGCAGCTGCTGGAGTTGAACAAGCAGGGCGTCTATAACGGACATATACCGATTACGGCGATTGTCAGCATGATCGCCGTGTGTACTGCTTTGTTGCATGGCTTGAAAGCGGTTGTGTTTTCCAACGAACGTTCGGCCAGCGCGCCAAATACCACCCATCATGGCCTTGACGTCAATCATCAGTACAGCAAGTCTTTTGCTTTTGAATCCTTGCTGGGCGATTACATCACGACGCATATCAGTCCGGACCTGCAGTATTTTTCCTTGCTGCGCCCGCTTAGTGAAGTGGCGATTGCCCGGCGCTTTGCACAGGCAACCGCTTATCATTCGGTATTTCGCAGCTGTAACACGGCTTTCCGCCAGGACGATAAAGTGCGCGGAACAGCCTGGTGTTGCCACTGTCCGAAATGCCGCTTTGTTTTTTTGGTGCTGGCGCCGTTTTTATCCAAAGAAAAAATGGGGACCATCTTCGGACACAACATGCTGGATGACGTCACGCAAAGCGAGGGCTTTGCCGAATTGTGCGGCATCAGTGCGTTCAAGCCCTTTGAGTGTGTCGGTGAAATAGAGGAGTCAGCCGCCGCGATGGCGTATCTGGGCCAGATGCCGGAATGGAAAAACGACAGTGTCGTGGCGCGTCTGGCGCCGCAATGTCAAACGTCTTTGCCGTTGTGGGGGAAGCTTTTGCAACCCGAGGGCCCGCACCGCATTCCTGCCGATTTTGCACAGGTGCTGGCATGAGATTTGCGGATCTGGCCGGAAAAAAAGTTATCGTCTGGGGCGGTGGCCGCGAAGGACAGGCCGCGGTACGTCAATTACGCCGCTTGCGTGATGCGCCCGAATACCATCTTGTCGCCGAAGAGGGCGATGACACGGTTGTGATCGATGGTCGTGCGGAAAAAATAGTCACAGATTTACATTATCGGCGTACCTTGTTGCAGGAGGCGGATGTCGTCATTAAATCCCCCGGCATAAGTCTGTACCATCCGGAAGTACAGGCGCTCAAGCGTCAAGGCGTGCAGGTGACATCGTTGCTGCGCCTATGGCTGGCCGAACCTAAAACGGCCAAAGTTATTTGCGTGACCGGCACCAAAGGCAAAAGCACAACGTCCTCCATGCTGGCGCACGCGCTGAACGGTATCGGGCAAAAAACGGTGCTTGCTGGCAATATCGGCGTGCCGATCACGGATGTCTCCCTGGAGGGTGCGGCGTTTGTTGTGGTAGAGACGTCCAGCTATCAGGCCGCCGATATCGAAGAAAAAATCGATGTCGCGGTAGTGACGTCTTTATACGAAGATCATGTCGATTGGCATCGCGGGGTGGAAAACTATCATCGCGACAAACTCAATCTTTTGCGGCATGCGACCTATAAAATTCTATCACAACAGGCAGCACAACGGACAAAAGCACTGCCCGCGCTTGATACGATTGTGGCCGACGATCCTGCTGCGATACATGTGCAAGGCACGGCGCTGTATGATGGTACGCAATTGTTGGGTAGTGTACACAACAGCTATTTGGCGCGCGCGCATAACCTGGCGAACATGGCACTGGTACTGACCGTAATCAAACATTTGGGTTTGGATACGCATGCGGCGATACCGGCTTTGGAATCGTTCCAAGGTTTACCGCATCGCCAGCAAGAGCTGGGTACAAAAAATGGCCTGCTCTATGTGGATGACAGTATCGCTACGATGCCGCAAGCGGCTATTGCAGCGATGGAGCATTACGCGTCGCGCCCCGTTACCTTGATTGCGGGTGGATTTGATCGCGGGATCGATTACGCGCCGCTGACGGATTATATCCGCCACAAGAACATCCATGCCGTCATTGTCATGGGCCCCAGCGGCGAACGTATTTTACAGGCGCTGCAGGAGGGTCGTTCCGAGCATTTATATCGTGCGGCCTCGATGCCCGAAGCTGTTGCCACGGCGCAGCGCGTCACACCCGAGGGCGGTGTTGTCCTGTTGTCGCCGGCAGCCCCCAGCTATGGGCTGTTCAAGGACTTTGTCGAGCGGGGCAAGGCCTTCGCTGAGGCGATTGCACTTTAAAAAATCAGCTCTATAATGGCCGCTATGCTGAAATTTCTGACCGATGTCCAATCTACCGCATCTGTACGTCTGGCCTTGTGGCTGGGCGGCAAAAAAGTCGGCGCAGATAATTTTGGCAACCTCTATTTCACGATGAAGCCGCGCCGCGGCACCAAGCGCGAACGCCGTCTGGTGCTGTACAAGAAAGGCATAGATGCCGCCGCTGTTCCTGCCGAATGGCATGGCTGGCTGCATCATCAAACGAATGTGCTTCCGGCGGCGACCAATCCGTTGCGCCGTTCGTGGCAAAAACCGCATCAAGCAAACCTAACCGGAACTGCGGACGCCTATGCGCCGCAACGCGCACGCGCCACCGGCGATTACCAAGCATGGAGTCCTGAGAAATGAATCATAACGTTATCGAGACGGTTTTAGGAGCGGTGGTGCTTGTAGTAGCCTCCATCTTTCTGGCCATGGCGCTTAAAGCGGCTGATGTCAAGCAAGTGAACGGCTATCAGATCAGCGCTAATTTTTCGAAAATCGACGGCATTAATCCCGGTATTGATGTGCGTATCAGCGGCGTCAAAGTCGGGTCAATCGTCACGACAACATTGGATCCGCAAAGTTATTTGGCGCATGTGACCATGAGCATCAAAAACGATGTTAAACTGCCGGTCGATACCGTTGCCAAGATTGCCTCGGAGGGACTCTTGGGCGGCAAATACATGGCCTTGGAACCGGGCGCAGAAGAAGACACCCTTAAAGATGGCGGTCAAATTCAGTACACCCAAGCCTCGCTGAACCTTGAAGAAATGATCGGCAAATTTATTTTCTCGGCCGCTGATAAAAACAAAAAAGAAAAAGGCACAGAAGGCGCCGCCCCCGCGGAACCGGAAGCAGTCGGAGCCAAGCCCTGATGCGTTTGGTGTGTGCGGTACTGGGGCTGTTATTGCCGGTTGCCGCGTGGGCGCAACAAACGGAAACAGCAGTCAACAACGCGCCTCCTGTTCTGGATGCACCCAAAGAGGCCGTGCAGCCCACCTATGAACCGCAAAAATTTGCCGTGCTGCAGACCTTGGACAAGATCACGGCACGCACAACCACCGTGACTGTTCCGGTGGGTAAGCCACAAGCGGTGGGTGCTTTGTTTATGGATGTGAAAACCTGCCAGAAGACTCCGCCCAGTGAACAGCCTGAAGCCGCGGCTTTCTTGCAGGTCTGGGAGGCCAAGCCCATGCCCAAGACCAAGCAGCAGCAAAAAGAAGACGCACAAAGCGGCGGTCCGTCGCAATGGGTGTTTAGCGGATGGATGTTCGCTTCTTCGCCCGCCCTGTCGGCCATGAATCATCCGATTTACGACGTTTGGTTGAAAGATTGTGTTTCTTCCGCGAGTTAGTTTCTTTACGGTCTGTTAGGGCCTTTTTTGCAAGACTGATGCGCAATGACCGAGTATAATCCCGCTTCGCATATCGAACCCAAAGGCAAAGCCCTCTACGCCCTCATGCTGGGATGTATTGGTATCGTATATGGTGATATTGGTACCAGCCCCTTATACGCGTTGCGCGAGTCCTTTAATACACAGCTGGGACTGCCACTTAATCATGAAAATATCTTGGGCGTGCTGTCGCTGTTGATCTGGTCGTTGATTCTGGTGGTCAGTGTCAAGTATGTCAGCTTTATCATGCGCGTCGATAACAAAGGCGAGGGCGGTATTCTGGCCTTGATGGCGCTGGCGCAGCGCGCCTTGCAAAAACGCACAACAATAATCACAGCCTTGGGGCTTTTTGGCGCGGCTCTGTTTTACGGCGGTGGTGTTATTACCCCTGCCATCTCGGTTACCAGTGCGGTGGGGGGATTGAAGATCGCCACCCCAATCTTCGAGCATTACATTATTCCGATTGCTTTGGTGGTCCTGGTAATTCTTTTTAGTATGCAGTCGCATGGCACAGATAAAATCGGCAAGTTTTTCGGCCCGGTCATGGTGTTGTATTTTTTAGTAATAGGGATACTGGGCGTCGCACAGATTGTAAAAAATCCCGAGATTTTACAGGCGCTTTCGCCGCATCACGGGATGCTGATCTTTTTGAACAATCATTGGATCGGCTTTTTGCTTTTGGGTAGTGTCGTTCTGGCCGTAACAGGCGCCGAAGCTTTGTATGCCGATATGGGGCATTTTGGCGGAAAATCCATTCGCCTAGCCTGGAATTATTTTGTCTTGCCGTGCTTGTTGTTGAATTATTTGGGCCAGGGTGCGCTCTTGTTATCGGATAGTTCTACAATCTCAGATCCGTTTTATTTATTGGCGCCGCAATGGGCGATCTATCCGATGGTTATTTTGTGTACGGCGGCCACGGTGATCGCCTCACAAGCGATGATCTCGGGCGTGTTTTCAGCCACACAACAAGCGATCCAGCTGGGCTTTATGCCGCGTCTGGCCATCCTGCATACCTCATCGCATCACAAGGGGCAGATTTATCTGCCGCGCCTCAACAGTACCTTGGCCATCGGCGTCATGATCATGGTGCTGTGGTTTCGGAATTCCAGCAGCATGGCCTCGGCCTATGGCATTGCCGTGACGGGAACGATGCTGATGACGTCGTTGCTGTCATTTGTCATTGTGCGGTACAAGTGGAAAAAACCCCTGTGGCTGGCGGTGTTGTGCACCCTGCCCTTTGTAACAATTGATGCGGCCTTGTTTAGCTCTACCATGATGAAATTGGCGCATGGCCTAGGGGCGTGGGTGCCGCTGATGGTTGGTCTGGCAATTTTTACGATCATGCTGACCTGGAAGCAGGGCCGCGAATTAATGCGCAGCCATTTGCACGCACGCGATCGCTTGGAATCGTTTGTATCGCATTTAAATAGCCGTACCATTAAACGCGTCCAAGGTACGGCGGCTTATATGGTCCGGGATATAGAGTACGCTCCGCACGCGTTGGTGATGAATGCGCGGCATTCGCATGCGGTACATGAAAACATACTGATTGTAACCGTTAATACGGAAGATGTGCCGCGTGTGCCCGAGGGTGGCCGCCTGCATGTACGGGAAATGCAGCACGGGGTCTATTGCGTCACCTTGCATTACGGCTTTATGCAGCAGCCGAATGTGCCGCGCGCATTAAGCGGCTTAAAAGGGCATGGCCTGGATGTCTCGTTGAAAGATATGCCGTATTTCCTGTCGCGGGAACGTGTGGTCGCAACTCCGGGCGAAGGTATGTGGCTGTGGCGTGAAAAGCTCTATGCGCTCATGCAAAAAAATGCGGCCGATGCCAGCGTCTTTTTCCGCTTGCCCAATGATCATGTAGTCGAGATCGGCACGCCGGTTACAATTTAAGATCTACAATTACTGGCACATGGTCGCTAGGCTTTTCCCAATCGCGCGCGTCTTTGTGAATCGCAAAATCCTTCAATGCCGGAGTTAAATTAGGTGTAACCCAGATATGATCGAGGCGGCGGCCGCGATCGGATTTGCGCCAGTCCTGATTGCGGTAACTCCACCAGGAATAAAGTTTTTCCTCTTGTGGGACGAAATGTCGCGCGACATCCACCCATTCAAACGCTGCCCGCATCTTATTTAAGTTTTCAACTTCCACAGGTGTGTGCGATACGACATCTAGCAATTGCTTGTGCGACCAGACATCCTGTTCAAAGGGAGCGATGTTGAAATCCCCTAAAGCAATAACGTGATCTGTTGCCGTGTGGCGCTGTGGCATCCACAAAGTCATTTCACGCACAAAATCCAGCTTGTGGGCGAATTTATCATTTGCTTTTTCATCCGGGATATCGCCGCCCGCGGGAATGTATAAATTATGGAGGGTTATTTTTTTGCCGCCCACGGTAATCGCCGCTTCGATGTGGCGGCAATCGTTTTTAGTAACACGGGAATGCGCGGCGGTATCGTAGAGAGGTATTTTAGACAGGAACGCAACGCCGTTATACGATTTCATCCCGCTGATATGCGTGTGCTCAAACCCCATTTTTTTAATGGCTTTGAGTGGAAACGCCTCGTCCGGGCATTTGGTTTCCTGCAGCGCAATAATATCCGGTTGTAAAAGTCCGGCCATATGCTCGACCAGCGGCAGGCGCAACCGGACGGAATTGATATTCCATGTAACGATACGCAGTTTGGTCATGGATTAGAACGGCAATTGAAAACCGGGAGGAAGTTGCAGGCCGCCCATCAGCTTTTGTGTTTCTGTGGTAACATGCTCATCCATTTTCTGGCGCGCCTGGTTCAGCGCGGCCACAATCACATCTTCCAACGTTTCTTTTTCCGAAGGATTGATGAGAACAGGATCGATAGTCAGGCGTTCGACAACGCCGCTGCCAAGGATTGTAACCGTTACACCGGAGACACTGGCTTCGAACGGGGTCGTTTTCAGACGCTCTTGCATGGCTTTCATGTCGCTTTGCATGCGGGTCGCTTGTTGCATCATTTTAGCCAGGTTCATTCGGTTATCTCACTAATAGTCAGGTTGGGGAAATGTTTTTTCCATGGGGCCAGAGCCGGATCGGTGTGGGCTTTGGCAATACGGTCGTTTTGGTGTGTGCGTTCCTGTTCGCGTAGCGACGGGGCGCCCCCTTGCGCGGCAACGGTCACTGTCCAGCGTTGCCCTGTCCATACGGGTAGAAATTTAATCAGGTCCGGAATCAGGTTTTTAGAAGCGCCTTTATGGACGTGCAGCTCCAGGTGTCCCGGCTGCAAGCGTACCAGATTAACATTGGCATACAGATCCGCAGCCAGCATCGGTTCGTTGTGTTTATCACACAGGGCGATGAGCTCGTGCAAAGAAGCCACAGCGGCCACAGCGTGGGTAGGAACGGGGGATGCTTCTTCCTGGGGACGTATCGCGCGATTGCTGCTGACTACCCGCATCTGCGGTGCCGTAACGGGCGCAGAAGGGCTTGGCGCACGTGGAGCAGTGGAAGGAGCGGTTGTATTTTCTGTCGGCCCGCGTTTGGTCAATTCCTCGAGCGGAGGCAGGCTGCCGGCAAAGCAAATGCGGATCAGCGCCATCTCCAGCGCCTGGATCGGTTGTCCGGCTTGCGCGATTTCCGGCTGTGCTTTCAGCAGCATTTGCCACACACGCGCCAGATTCGAAAGGCTCATATCGGGCGCCAATGTTTGCGCCATCTCGCGCAGCCGCGGACTCAAGCCCGTATCGTGC
>CAYRRF010000002.1:23437-33643 GCA_964426595.1 uncultured Bdellovibrionales bacterium
TACGCCGTCCATCATATCTTCCAAGACGGTCATCGGATCGGCGCCGCTGTGATAGAGCTGTTGCACGATATCCAAAGTAGCTGCGGTCTCTCCGCGCAACATCGCCGTAATCAGGCTGGCGATCTGGGCGCGGTCGCCTTGACCTAGCATGGAGCGAATGTGAGTGCCGGTAATGGTCTGGCCTTGCCCTTGTGCAATGGCCTGATCCAGCAGGCTGAGACCATCACGCACCGAGCCATCGGCAGCGCGTGCAATAATTTGTAAGGCTTCTTCATCAATGGCAATGTTTTCGGCTGCGGCGATTTTTTTGTAATGGGTATTAAGTGTCGGTACATCCACGCGGCGCAAATCAAAACGCTGGCAGCGGGACAAGATCGTGACGGGAACTTTGCGAATTTCGGTGGTCGCCAACATAATCACAACATGCGCCGGCGGTTCTTCCAGCGTTTTGAGCAGCGCGTTAAAAGCGCTTTTCGACAGCATATGCACTTCGTCGATGATAAAAACTTTGTAGCGTGCTTGCATCGGTGCATAGCGCGCATTCTCGATAATTTGGCGGACGTCGTCGACGCCGGTGTTCGAGGCTGCATCGATTTCAATGACATCCGGGCATTGATCGGCGGCAATGGCCTGACAGATCGGACAATCATCGGTCGGGCCGGTCGTCGGGCCTTTAGAGTAATTAATGGCCTTGGCCAGAATGCGCGCCGTCGAGGTTTTGCCGGTCCCGCGAATGCCGGTAAAAAGATAGGCATGGTGCAGGCGATTCTTTTCGATCGCATTTGACAGTGTACGCACCAGAACATCCTGGCCAATTAATTCGCCAAAATGTTGGGAGCGGTATTTGCGGGCAAGGGCACGGTAAGCTGTCATGGTCTTTGGTTTTACCGTGAAGCGGGGCGGTTTTCACCCCTTATTTTAAATGCATAATACATGAATGGCAGGGAAAAAAGGAAGAAAGCCAGGCGACCCAAGAAAATACAATGGGGGCTGCTGCCTTTCGGCCCTGACCCGGTGAATCGACTGCTTGCCCGCCGGCCTTCTTCCCGGGGGGGATTATAGAGCTTTGACCCCTCTCATACAAGCGCTAATAATATGTACTATTTTATTGACAAATAAGAGGGGGGCGGGTAGGCTGCGAGGCAACGAATCATCCGGGGACAGTAAAGGGTTTTTTTAATGTCAGGCGATTTAGCAAAAAACATTTTGTATTCGCAGAACGGTACAGATATCGCTTTTGATGGTACAGAGCTACGTATAGAAACGGGATCTTCTGTTACGATTTTTGTCAACGGTGTGGAGATGGTGGCCAAGCCGCCCGAGGACGCTGAACAACAAGCAGCCAATAACAGTCTGGTCAAACGGATCAAAAAACCGGATAAGGTGGGTTATGTGACAAAGGCTTCGGAAGAGTTTCCTGTCCGTATGCAGCTCCTCAATATTCGCAAAGACAAAGACGGTAACAAGAAATATCGTTACACCTCTTGTGAATCGATTGTCACAAAGGGTTCAGGGCATAAAGGCGAGGATAAATTAAAAGAATTGAACCAGAACAAGGGTTTTACGGACATCTTTGGCAAAGCACATCTACCTTACGCTAAGGACGGGCCGAAAGGTGCCGAAACAGGTATGGATGAGCTAGGGATGTTTAGCCAAAATTTGGAAAAACTGAATATAGAGGTAGATGAGATTTTAGGCGAGGCTCGCGACAACTACAACGCGTACCACCTCAATTGCCGCCTTGGCACTCAGTACTCCTGCGATAAGCGCTACAAGGCCCATGTTTTTCCCGTGTGTGAGCTTGATCATCCAGTTATTTAATCCTTTACGCCCGCGCTAGGGGCTTGACTGTATCAATAAAAAACCCCGGAGGAGAAGGCCCCCGGGGTTTTTTTCGTTGCCGCGGAGTGGAACGAAAGATTATCAGCGGAACAAAGTCAAAAGTGTCTGCGGCGCCTGATTCGCAATACTGAGCGCCTGCGTGCCCAACTGTTGACGGATCTGCAAGGATTGCAGATGGGCGGATTCTTTGGCCAGGTCCGCATCTACAATCGCGCCGATACCGCCGGCGGTGGCATCCGATAACGTCCGGATAAAATTATCCTGGTTCGCGATCGAACGCACATAGCCCCCAATGGTCGACAGGGCGGTGCCTACAATGGTTTCAAAGGCGGCCAGCGATCCCGAAGCAGTGATCAAGGCTTGCGCCAGTGTGTAGGTACCCCCGGCTGTCAGGTTCGTCGTCGCGCCAGCTGCAATGTTTTGTGCCACAAGCGCAAACGAACCGCCGTTGGGATCGTTGATCACGTTGGTCGTCGACGAACCGGTCAACAGGTTGATCCCATTGAAAGCGGCCTGCGCAGCGAAGTTGGCAATCTCTGTTTTCAAAGACGCATAGTCCGCTGTGTATTGCGTACGCTCATCCGTACCAAGGCTGGCATCAGCCAGCTTGACCAGGACTTTGCGTACTTCGCCCAACGTATTCGACACACCTTCCAGGCCCTGCTCGGCAACGGTCAACAAACCTTTGGCATTGCCAAGACGTTCATTGACGGCCTCGTAGGCTTTGACGTCGGCGCGCAGACCTTGGGCAACGGAAAACGCTGCCCCATCGTCAATCGCATCCGATACGCGGAAGCCGGTCGATACGCGCTTCTGCACGTTGTTTAATTCAGCATTCGTACGGCTCAATGATTGCAATGCAACGATTGCGCCGGTATTGGTGTTAACAGAGTTAGTCATTCTTATTCTCCTTCTGGGTTGTTACGTAGCCAGTTCTTGACTACACCCAAAAGTGTCATCGATTCCGCTTTCGCTCTGTTTAAAAACTGTCCATACGAGAGTACCCCAGTGCGTGAACACCGGGGTACTCTTTGAAAGGATTGTTGTGGATTTCGATTAACGACCGAACAGCGACAACAGCGTTTGTGGCGACTGGTTGGCAATGCCTAAAGCCTGCGTTCCCAGCTGTTGGCGAATCTGCAAGGACTGCAAATGCGCCGACTCTTTGGCCAGATCAGCATCGACGATGGCGCCGATACCGCCCGCTGTTGCGTCTGACAGAGCCGCGATAAAATTGACTTGGTTGTTGACCGAACGTACATAGCCACCAATGGTCGACAAAGCCGTACCGACGATGGTTTCAAACGCTGCCAACGAACCTGAAGCCGTTATCAGAGCTTGCGCTGCCGTATATGTTGCGCCAGCGGTCAGATTAGTCGTTGCCCCGGCGGCGATGTTTTGCGCAACAAACGCAAACGAACCGCCTGACGCATCGTTAATCACGTTGGTCGTCGCCGAACCAGTCAACAGGTTGATCCCGTTGAAAGCGGCTTGCGCAGCGAAGTTGGCAATCTCTGTTTTCAAAGATGCATAGTCCGCCGTATATTGGGTGCGTTCGTCTGTGCCCAAGCTGGCGTCAGCCAATTTAACCAAGACTTTGCGCACCTCGCCCAACGTATTCGATACGCCTTCGAGGCCTTGTTCTGCAACCGTCAACAAGCCCTTGGCCGAGCCAAGACGCTCATTAACAGCTTCATAAGACTTCACATCCGAACGCAATCCTTGCGCAACCGAAAAAGCAGCACCATCATCGATGGCATCGGATACTCTGTATCCGGTCGATACGCGCTTTTGAACCGCATTCAACTCGGTGTTGGTGCGGTTAAGGGACTGAAGCGCGACAATAGCGCCGTAATTGGTGTTGACTGAATTAGCCATGTTTGTTCTCCTTCTGGATGAAATTTACAGCCATTCTCGGCTGCATCTCCCAGTATGCAGGATTCGGCTAAAAAAATCGTGAATCAGGGCATGCGTGAAACGGCACCCCGATTCTCCTGCGGGGTACCGTTTACAATTTATTTAGCTTTTGCGCCGGTTCTTATTGGAACAGGCTTAAAAGCGAGCTTGGAGCCTGATTGGCAATGCTCAAAGCTTGTGTACCTAACTGCTGACGGATCTGCAAGGATTGCAGGCGGGCCGATTCTTTGGCGAGATCGGCATCCACAATCGAGCCGATACCACCGGAAACAGCATCCGACAGAGTAGAGATAAAGTTGTTTTGGTTATTCACGGAACGTACGTAACCGCCAACCGTTGACAACGCGGAGCCGACAACCGTTTCAAACGCAGCCAGGGAACCCGATGCAGTAATCAGGGCTTGAGCGGCGGTGTAGGTTGCACCGGCTGTCAGGTTCGTTGTCGCGCTGGCGGCAATGTCTTGTGCCACAAATGCAAACGAACCACCGGTCGTACTGTTGATCACGTTCGTCGTGGCTGTACCGGTCAACAGGTTGATCCCGTTGAAGCTGGCCTGAGCAGCGAAGTTAGCGATCTCGGTTTTGAGCGAGGCATAGTCAGCAGTGTATTGTGTACGTTCATCCGTGCTCAAGCTGGCGTCGGCCAGTTTAACAAGAACTTTGCGTACGGAGGCGAGGGTGTTCGACACACCTTCCAGGCCTTGTTCGGCAACGGTCAGCAAACCTTTGGCAGAGCCAAGACGTTCATTGACGGCCTCATAAGCCTTTACTGTTGCACGCAAACCTTGGGCAACCGAAAAAGCAGCACCATCGTCAATCGCATCCGACACTTTGTAACCGGTCGAAACACGTTTTTGAACGACGTTCAAATCTTTATTGGTTTTTCCAAGGGCCTGTAGCGCAACAATCGCACCATAATTGGTGTTGACTGAATTAGGCATTAAGGTTCTCCTTCTGGGTTGGATTCGTGACTATTCTTAGCCACATCTTCCATTATGTGTGATTCGGTTAAACAAATAATGAAGAAAAATACGATTTTCTGTTTATATTATAAGGGGATAAATTGAAAAACGACAGCACCCCGACATTCTGTCAGGGTGCTGCTCGGAGAATAATAGGATGTATTATTCGTGTGCTATTAGCGGAACAAGCTTAAGAGAGTGCTTGGCGCTTGGTTGGCAATACTCAAGGCTTGCGTACCTAACTGCTGACGGATCTGCAGCGATTGCAGACGTGCAGACTCTTTGGCCAGGTCGGCATCCACGATCGAACCAATACCACCGCTTGTCGCATCTGACAAAGCCGAGATAAAGTTATTTTGGTTTTCAACCGAACGGACATAGCCACCGATTGTCGACAGAGCTGTACCAACAGTGGTCTCGAACGTTGCCAAAGAACCCGATGCAGTGATTAGGGCTTGGGCTAACGTATAAGTGTTACCAGCCGTCAAGTTCGTTGTAGCGCCGGCAGCAATGTTTTGTGCGACGAAAGCAAACGAACCACCGGTTGTACTGTTGATCACGTTCGTCGTGGCCGAACCGGTCAACAGGTTGATCCCGTTGAAGCTGGCCTGAGCAGCGAAGTTAGCGATCTCTGTTTTAAGCGAGGCATAGTCAGCGGTGTATTGTGTACGTTCATCTGTACTCAAGCTGGCGTCGGCCAGTTTGACCAAAACTTTGCGTACTTCACCGAGGGTGTTCGACACACCTTCCAAACCTTGTTCGGCAACGGTCAGCAAACCTTTGGCAGAGCCAAGGCGTTCATTGACGGCTTCATAGGCTTTAACGGTAGCGCGCAAACCTTGGGCAACAGAAAACGCTGCACCATCGTCAATCGCATCCGACACTTTGTAACCGGTCGAAACACGTTTTTGAACGACGTTCAAATCTTTATTGGTTTTTCCAAGGGCCTGTAGCGCAACAATCGCACCATAATTGGTGTTGACTGAATTAGGCATTAAGGTTCTCCTTCTGGGTTGGATTCGTGACTATTCTTAGCCACATTTCCCATTATGACCGATTCGGTTAAAGAAAATATGAATACGGGAAAACCCCCGTACTATGAGCCATTTAGGGCTCAAAGCCGATTCGTTTTTCAAGGAGTTAGTAAGGTTTAGGCGGCTATAAAGGCGGGATGTCCGAATCGGTTCTTTCCCAGGCGCAACAATTACAGCAGCAAGGCGATCTTGTGGGTGCTCTGCGCCTGTTGGATGCCGCCCTGCTGGAAACCCCGCAGGCACCGGATTTATTGTATTTTCGGGCCCATCTGGCCATCAAGCTGCAGGATTGGCCGCGGGCGGCGCAGGACTTAGATACGCTCCTTATCAATAACCCGGATAACCCCCAGGTCTTAGACGATCGGGGCGTGCTTTATCAGATGCAGGGCGATTTTTATACGGCGGCGGATTTTCACTTGCGCGCCGCCGAAAAAAGCCCCGCCAGTGATACGATTCTTTTTAATCTGGCTACGGCGCTTAATCACTTGGGCCAAAAGCAACAGGCGGGGGCGTTGTACCACGATGTGTTGCAGATCAATCCGCGCCACACCCGGGCGCTGGTTAATCTGGGGATTTTGGCCGATGAGGTGGGCCGCTATGAAGAAGCCGTCAATTATCTGGCGCGTGCGGTCAATCTGGGCGATACCAGCTTTGAGGCCTGTATGGCCCTTGGCAATGTCAGTCGGCACTTGGAACAAAAAGATCAGGCGCTGGTGTGGTATGGCCGCGCGGTAGCACAACAGCCGCGAAACGAATCGGCGCAATTTATGCTGGCGGCAGCGCGTGGCGATACGCCGGATGTACCGCCCCCGTCGCACATTGCCGGCTTGTTTGATTCCTATGCCGAAACTTTTGAGACCAGCCTGCGCGACAAGCTAAAATATAATGCGCCGGAAAAACTGATAGAGATGGCTGCGCCCCTGATCGTGGAAATGAAGGCCTATTACAATACCTTGTCGGCTGTGGATTTAGGAGCCGGGACAGGGTTGATGGGCAAATTATTACGGCCGCATGTCACGACCAATATCGCTGTGGATTTATCCGCGAAAATGCTGGAAAAGGCCCGCGCTACCGGCGCCTATGACCAGCTTGTCGTGGGGGATGCGGTCGAGGTTTTAAATCAATTACCGGAAGCCAAGCAGCATCTTTTGGCTGCGGCCGATGTGTTGGTGTATATGGGCAATTTGGAAAAATTATTTACAGCCGCACGTCGGGCGCTGGTGACCAATGGTCTATTTCTTTTTACGGCGGAAAGCCTGTTGCCCGAGGAAGCACCGCCTTTTGTGTTGCGGGATACGGGCCGTTATGCGCACGCCCAATCCTATATCGAGCAGCTGCTGCAAGCCAACGGTCTTGCAATTCGTATCCGCGAGCACGATTTCCTGCGGCTGAATAAAAACACGCCTCTCAGTGGTTTTTATTACATTGTGCAGAAATACTAGAGCGAATTTATTTTATATTAGCCGTAAGGGCCGAAGCGCGCATGGCCGTGTACATTTGCAAATCCTGCAGATAACGATAGTCCTGCGCAAGCTGCTGGGCCTTCATCGCGACTTCCAGACGTAATAGCGAGCCGTTGGGCGATTGCTCGTGCGAATAAATGTTTTCCATGAAGGCGGGGTTGATATAGTAATCATACTGCAGCATACGGTCCGCGACCGCCGCACTGGTGTTATAATTTTTGTTCATGGCAGAGCACAACACCAGTTCCAGAGGTTGTAACTCACCTAAGGGACGACTGCAGAGGGCTTGTGGGTGGTTCGTAGCGATCAGGCCATTTTGATAGTAAATCTTAAATAAGGCGCCTGCGAGACTCGTATTATCTCCGCCCGACATGGGGGTACGGCGCGCCATTAAACGATTAAGGACCGACAGGCGCAAATTGATACGCGCCAGATCACGCTGCTGGTCTACATACGATCCCAGCTGGGCGCGCGACGTGTCGATTTTATCCGGTGAAATTCCGAAATAGGCGCGAACGAAATCGCTTGCCGCATCCATTGTATCGGGAGAAAAGGTGCGTTCTCCAATGATGTTTTGGGCGAGGTTGGGTGCAAAATACCCGCCATCAATCGCTGCGCTACCGCATCCATTAGGAGCGTTGCGTGCACCGACGATACAAAAATATTTCACGTAGTTTTTGAATAAATTAGCGGTTGCAGATAGTGCACCGTTTAAATAAGGATTAGCTTTACCGAGAATTTTTGTGTTGCTGGTCAGATACTGGAGAGAAGAATCGTCAAAATTGCGTTCTTGTGTTGTCGCAGCCACCATGCCGCCATTATAGGTCTGCAATAAATAGGAACGATTTTCCCCATCGGGAATGGAACCAGATCGACTCACCTCTTGCTGCTTGATTTCTTCTGTTACGGCTTTTTTTATTGCGTCTGCAAGAGCAGAAAAACCATCTTGTAATTCGCCAACAAGGCGTGTGGCTGTTACTTTTCTATAATCGGTATTGGTATGAATAACGTCCGCGACATCCGTGAAGTGCTTGTCGTCTGGGGTGGTATCATTCGTCGACTCATCGCCAGCATATGCTGGCGAGCTATATATTACGAGAGCGCCCGTAA
Organism: uncultured Bdellovibrionales bacterium; assembly: GCA_964426595.1. Lineage (GTDB taxonomy): Bacteria > Pseudomonadota > Alphaproteobacteria > Micavibrionales > SZUA-601 > JAQGJA01. The sequence continues at coordinate 31,765 of CAYRRF010000002.1, forward strand.
GGGATATGCTCAGTAAAAGAGCCATGCAGGCTAAGATGCGAAGGTGTAATATGGGAGAGGTCTTATTTTGCATTGGTAGCTTCCAAAGCGGCTAAGATTTCCATCCAGTGATTGCGCTGGTAATTGACCGCCAGTTGCAAGCCTTCCAGCTTGATTTTCTCACGCGCCAGTTGGTCGGCAGACATGCGGTTAATGGCTTCGATATACCCATGAGAGGTGGGAACCTCAAACATGATAATCTTCATGTACTCGGCCAAACTTACGCCCGCTTGGCCACGCAAGGCGAGTATGCGTTGATTCATCGCAACATTTTGTGTCGCCAGATCCGGCATGTTTTTTTCCAGCTGATCGGCCAGCAAAGTAGCTGCATCTTTGCCCATCGATTGTACGCGTTCCCCGGCTAATAAAGCAAATACGTAGCTGGCCAAAGATTTGCGCGTGTTAGCTGCTTGTGTTTCAAGATAGGCGGCTTGACCGGGTTGTGTCTCAAGATCTGCCTTATTGGGGGGCTGTGGAGGAACTCCTGTCAAGAATTCGATGGATTGTATGATCGCCGGGTAGTACAGAGCCGACATGGGGTTAGTATTATATGTGGCAAGAGTTAAATCCGCAGTCGGGTAAGTACGCGGCTCAAGAAACAAACGTGCCGGATTGATGGGCAGATTGATGACCTCACGCGCTTCTGGCGAGCTATCATTTAGACCATATTTTTTACGGGAGGAACCAGCGGTTGTATGATTTGAATCGCCACAACTAAGAACACCCCCATTTCCTACGTTAAAGCTACTATTTGTCATGGTCTTGCTGCGAGATTCGGGGTCGCAAAAATAGCGCATATAGATAGAAAATTGTTGCGCATTAATAGGGCTTGTGTCCGAGAAATTAACCAACTTTTCTATATTAGTAGGATCATTGCCAACAGGGACGCCATTTAATTGTTTGGTGCGCGTCACCATGATGTCGTTTATAGTGATTGTGGAAGCGGCAAAGGCGCTGAGACTATTGGCGCGCAGCGCCTGCTCATCCATATTTGGAACAATACCGATTTCCCCTTGAGATGCTTTGATTTTTTCAGCGGTGGCCTGATTGATGGCGGAAACAGCGGCATCCGTTCCCTCTTTAATAGCGGAGCTGATAGCTTCCGTGTTTACTTTGTCGGTATCGCTCTGTTCATGAAGAGCATCGATAATTGGTTGGGTAGCCGAGGGTCCGCCGGCCCAGCCAGAGGGCATGAAGCCCAGGCCTAACGCCATAACAACGAGGAAAAGACGCGAGAAACGAAGCATGGCACAGACCTTAGGGTGATGGGTGGACAGCAACAAGGGTACCTTCTTTCAATTTTAATTAAATTTTCTGTAACTTGCAAGCGGAATCGTCGCTTGGGCTAAGAAAAACTTGAAACTCTGGACAATTTATCTAAGTTAATGTTAATAATTAGTGTCTTTAAATAAGCCTGATTAACCCTTGGAGTACGCTTGGCCACCAACCCCCCCTCACAAAAACCGCGTGTCGAAAGCCCCTCAGGTCCTTTAGAGGCGGTTATCACGCGCAATAGTTTTTATCGGGACGGCTATCGTTTCTGGATGAAATTGGCGTTTACGCAAGGGGTTGCGCTGGTTTTGGTATTAGTAGCGCTGGCGGTAACCATTGCCGTGTCGCGTCCGCAAGATCGTTTTTTTGCCACCACGGCGGATGGCCGCCTGATTCGCATGCTGCCTTTGGACGAGCCTAATATGAATGACGCCGCGCTGGTTTCATGGGCCGCGCGCGCTGCCTCCGACGTCATGACGTTCGGTTTCCATGATTATCAGCGCCGCTTGCAAGAAAGCTCGGCCTATTTCACGCGGCGCGGCTGGCAGACTTTTTCGGAAGCGTTGCA
>CAYRRF010000002.1:33653-35230 GCA_964426595.1 uncultured Bdellovibrionales bacterium
AGGGGTTGAAAAGGCACAACAAGTTGTAACGGCCGTGCCGCAAAAAGCCCCTGTTATCGTGCAGCAAGGTCTGACAAATGGTATTTATCGCTGGGTCGTGCAATTGCCGCTGGTGGTGACGTATCAGTCCGGGACAGCGCAACAAAGCGACACACTCAATGTTCAGCTGGTCATTGTCCGCGTGTCGACCTTGGATAGTCCGTCCGGTGTAGGTATTCAGCAATGGATCGGTCGATAAGACTTGGCGCGCTGCGCGCCGTATGCCATGCTAGCAAAGAAGACAAGAGGAACCGACGCGTGCGTTTTATTACGACCATCATTTTAGCTACCAGCGCCCTCACCAGTGCGTGGCCTCTGCAGGTGTATGCACAACAACAAAATGCAACACAGCAACAGATTCAGCGTACCACTGTGCCGTACGGTCAACAGCCGCTCGCCCCGACAACAACGCCCGCCGCGCCATCGGCGCCTGTGACGACGATTCCGCAAGTAGCGCCCATCCCGAAATTAGCGCCGTTGGTAGATGTGCGAGAACAAGCCGAGCTGGCCGCGCAAGCGTTGCAAGCGGCGCAAAATGCGCCCGCGCAACAGCCCGCAGCAAATACACGGCAACCCGCACCACAAGCCATGCCCAATGCTGTGCTGTTAGTACCCGCCCAGCAACAGATGATGATGGCGCCTCCGCAGCAGCAACTTGTTCCTGTAGGGCAAGCCGCTCCTCAACCGGCACCACAAGCAACTGCAGATGCGGGCACGAATAACACGCCCGATGCAACAACCCCTGTGGATGCTGCGGCGGAACAAGTGCAGGCACCCGATGCTTCCATGGATGTTGAATCCAGTGCAGCTTTGCGTCCAACACCCCTGCCGGAAGCCAGCAAAGAGAGCGTCGTAAAAGAAACGAACAAAGGCATTGATATGGATCTCGAGCCTTCTTTGGTGGGAGGTATGGGTGAAGATGCCAGCAATGGTGATCTTTCGAATCCGCCGGCCTTGGATTCACAGGACGATGCCGCACTTTCTTATGAAGACCAGCTGCGTATTCGTACGAAAGAAATCGAACAGCGCGCGCAAAGCCAGGCCTTTGAGCAAAGCAAGCGTTCGACTTTCCCCCTGGAGACGTATCAGATACGTGATAAGTTGCGCAAATTAAAAGAAACGAAAGCAAATCATGTTTGGGTCATGTCCATTAGTGATGATTATAAAGATATTACATTTTGGGATCAAAAGTTGTTTAATTCATTTGAGATGAAATACAGAGTCAAAGATCCACAAAGATTAAGAAGATTTTTAAATTTACGTTACGAAGATTATAACAAGGTGATGCACAACATTGAAGATGAAGTCTTAGAAAAGAAAGAAGTTAAAGTGGAAGTTAAGAAAAAACCAAAACGGAAAAACGATCTTGAGGAAATTGTCGTAAGAGGAGAAGATCCGGATGATGTTTTCAAGTTTGAAGGTGGAGATGAATTCAAAGACGAAATCATTGAAGAAACAACTGGATTTATAGACAATCCTCAAAAAAGTAAGTTCATTTTAACTTTTTGTAGAAGTCGTTAATAAGAACTTGGTAGATG
>CAYRRF010000003.1:0-1301 GCA_964426595.1 uncultured Bdellovibrionales bacterium
GACCGCCGCTTTGAGTATGCGGATAAAATCGAGAGACTACTGAAAAAAACGCAGGAATAGCGTTAATTTATTTCCAACGTCAAAATTTTCCGTGTTTTTGCATCCAAAACAATATCTTGATCACGCATTCCAATCGACCATAAAGGCCATTGTCCGAAAACACGCTTGCAGCCATGTTCTTCGAGCATATTAGCTGTCATTTGGTAAAGCGGATCACCACATTCGCGCATTTCTTTCGTGGAAGTGATTTGTTCCCGCCCATTTGCAAGGAAATAGGTAACAAGGTTTTTGTTTTTGGTATTTTCGCCGGCGTCTCGAGTTTCCGCTTCAATAAATGAAAATCCAACGGCTCCTTGTGGAACATGAATGGTACTAATATCCGCCATGTCTGCGGGTTCCAAAAGATCATTGCGGCGATCCCCGCCAAGGCCTTCAAAGTAAATGTAGCGTACAAATTTAGGCATGAAATCATCACGTTAATAAAATAATAGAATCGGATTATAGCAATATAATGGTGTAAGTCAAGTGTTTTTATATCACCAAACTACGCACACGCTCTTTGATTAGTGGGATGCTGGTGGCCGACATGGACAGGCTGCGCACGCCGGCACGCAGCAAAAAATCAGTAAAGTTCGGGTCACCGGCGATTTCACCGCAGATCGTCACCGGAATATTGCGTCTTCGGCCGGCTTCTGCAGTTTGTTCAATCAGCTTGCGCACGGCCGGATGACCGCTGTCAAAAATTTTAGACACGGCTTCATTGCCGCGATCCACGGCCAGCGTATATTGCACCAGATCATTTGTGCCGATGGAAAGAAAATCCGCTTCTTGTGCGTATAGATCTGGCAGAATCGCCACGGCGGGTGTTTCCACCATGATGCCAATGCCTTCGATGGGGCCAATGGAAACATTTTGGGCCTGCAGACGTGTCGCGGTTTCGGCCAGGATATGACGGAATTGCCGCACTTCGTCGACGTTGGTTACCATCGGCAGCAAAATACGCACGCGGCCCAAAGCGGCGACACGCAACAGGGCGGTGCATTGCGCAATCATTAGCTCGGGCATGGCCAGAGTCAGACGAATACCGCGTAAACCCAAAGCCGGGTTTTGTTCCTGCACAACGCGCCCTTGAATGGCTGGCGAGATTTTATCGCCGCCGACATCCAGTGTCCGGATCGTCAAAGGCTTGCCCTGCATGCCCATCACAATCTGGGCCAGCGTATCATACTGCTCTTGTGCCGAGGGAATATCCTCGCGGCCGATAAACATGAACTCGGTGCGAATAAGGCCAATCCCTTCGG
>CAYRRF010000003.1:1311-12657 GCA_964426595.1 uncultured Bdellovibrionales bacterium
CCCTTCGGCGCCCGATGTCAGGATGCGCTCCATATCTTCGGGGGACGAAAAATTCGCCAGAATTTCTATTTCCGTGCCATCCTGGGTAATCGCCGGTTCCTGCGCGCGCTTTTTCAACCGTTCCTGATATTGCAAATCCGCATCGCGTTTTTGTTGATAAAACGCCAGGGTTTCGTCGGTTGGATTGACGATGATACGCCCTTCGGTGCCGTCAATGATAAGCGTCGAACCTTCTTGCAAATGCTGCGGCACATGCGGACTACCCGCTACCGCCGGCAGACGCAGACTGCGCGCCAGAATGGCCGTATGGCTTTGCTTGCCACCGACCATGGTGACAAAGCCACCAATCTTGTCGGGATGCATGAAAGCCGTATCGGCGGGAGTGATTTCTTCGGCCAGAATAATACCACCCTGCGGCACAGCTTTGAGCGCCACATATTTACGCTCGAGCAAATTACGGATCAGGCGGCGGCTGACATCTTCCAAGTCTTTGACGCGGCCGGCGATATAGCTGTCCTCGATTTCATCAAAGGGCTTGCTCAGTTCAGCCACTTCCTGTTGCACGGCCGATTCTGCATTGATGCGCTGGTTTTTAATCCGTTCAATCACGCCTTTGGTCAGACGGCTTTCTCCGACCAGCGCCAAATGCACATCCAGCAGCATGATGATATCTTCAGCGGCCTCGGCGGGCAGTGTCTCGGCTTTGGTTTGCAGTTTAGTGATCTGGCGCTGGGCCTTTTGACAGGCGCGGTTAAAACGCTCAACTTCTAGGGTCGTAGCTTCAAACGCAATCGGATAAAAAGGCGTTTCAACCGACAACGATTCCAGCATATACCCTTCGCCAATCGCAATTCCCGGCGATAGGGAAAATCCATCCAAAATTTCTTCGGGCAATAACGGGCACAGATCAGGTGTTGTCATCATCGTCCTCGTCAAATCCGCGCAACACCAGATCGCACAACATCTCCAAAGCGCTTTGCGCTTCCGGGCCTTCGCAGCGAATAATGATCTCTTTGCCCTGCGAGGCGCCCAGCGTCAATAAATCCAAAATCGAATTGCCGGGCACGAAAAGATCGCCACGAGCCACATGCGTGTCCGCTTGAAATTCCGCAGCCATGCGTGCGAATTTGGCCGAGGCGCGGGCGTGCAGGCCGCGCCGGTTACAAATGGTTACTGTCCGTTGCAAGGGTTTTTTCGCAGCAGCCATCGGCACGTTTATTTCTCTCCCAACAACTGTGACGCCACGTTGATATATTTTCGTCCCGCCTCGCGGCCTTGCTCGACGACATCGGCAATGGGGAATTTATCCCGGATGGAAACCAGCTTGACCAACATCGGCACATTGACGCCCGCCAGCACTTCGATCGGACGCTGGTCCATGATCGAGATGGCCAGGTTCGAAGGCGTCCCGCCGAACATGTCGGTCAGCACGATCACACCTTTACCGCGATTGACGTTATCGATGGCGGCGACAATATCCTCGCGCCGCTGCTCCATATTATCTTCCGAGGCCATGCCAATAGTGGCCAGCGCCTGTTGCGGGCCAACGACGTGCTCGACGACGTGCCGGAAAGCCTCTGCCAAAGGACCGTGCGTAACGATAACCAGACCGATCATGTGTATTCTCCTGTTGCTCTGACCCTAGAGCTTTTACGCCGTGGTGTCAAAGCGGCGGCGAAAGGCCAGGGCCTCGGCGATATGCGGGTTTTGGATGGTCTCGCTGGCGGCCAGATCGGCAATGGTGCGGGCCACGCGTAAGATACGGTGATAGGCTCGCGCCGAAAGCTGAAGCGTATGGGCCGCCTGTTGCAGCATCTGCTGGGCGGCCGGATCCAGAGCGGTAACGTCCTCTAAAGCCTGTCCTTGTAACTGACTGTTGATCAGTTTGGTTCCCCACCGCGCCTCGCTGCGCTCCAATGCGCATTGCCGTGCGCGAGCGACACGTGCGGCAAGTGTAGCGGAACTTTCTCCCTGTGGCAGCTTTTGCAAATCCTCGATGGATACAGGGGGCACTTCGACGAATAAATCAAAACGATCCAGCAAAGGCCCCGAGAGTTTCGCCTGATAGTCGGCGCCGCATTTCGGTGCACGGGAACAGGCGCGGTTGGGGTCGCTTAAAAAACCGCAGCGGCACGGATTCATCGCCGCAATCAATTGAAAGCGCGCCGGATAGGTTACGTGATGATTGGCGCGCGCAATAACAACCGAGCCGGTTTCCAGCGGCTGGCGCAGCGCTTCCAATGTTTGGCGATCAAACTCGGGCAGCTCATCCAAGAACAGCACACCGTGATGCGCCAACGAAATTTCACCGGGTTTCGCGCGGTGGCCGCCGCCGACCAGCGCCGGCTGGCTGGCCGAATGGTGTGGATCGCGATACGGGCGTACGCGCGCAATGCGGCCATCCTGTAGCGTGCCCGCCAGCGATTGAATCATCGACACTTCCAACGCTTCCATCGGTGTCAGCGGTGGCAGGATACCGGGCAGGCGACTGGCCAGCATGGATTTCCCGCTTCCGGGCGGTCCCGACATCAACACATTGTGTCCGCCGGCCGCTGCAATTTCCAAAGCGCGCTTGGCCGTGTCTTGGCCTTTTACTTCGGCCATATCCGGAAGAGCGGGGCCTTGTGTTATTTGTTCCAAGGGCGCCACGGGTGACAACAGAACCTGTGTACCTTTGATGTGATTGATCAAAGCGATCAACGAATCGGGTGCCAGAACCGTGGCGCCTTCAATCCACGCGGCCTCGGAACCATTCGCGCCGGGGCAAATAAAATCCATACCCGCATCATGCGCATGCAAGACCGCTGGCAAGATACCCGATACAGGACGGATCTGGCCGTTCAAACTTAATTCACCCATCGCACAGGTTTTTTGAAACACATCCATCGGCACGACACCCATGCATCCCAACACGGCCAGCGCAATCGGCAGATCAAAGTGATTACCTTCTTTGGTGATATCGGCGGGCGCCAGATTCACAATCACGCGCTTGGGGGGCAGGCTGAGGCCCATCGCCTGCAACGCGCCGCGCACCCGTTCGCGCGCCTCCGAGACAGCCTTGTCGGCCAGCCCCGCAATAATAAAGGCCGGCAGCCCGGCCTGGAGCTGGGCCTGCACCTCGATGCGCTGGGCTTTAAGCCCCTGAAAAGTGACGGTATAGACGGTGGCAACCATAAGCAGACTATACAAGAGAATCTGCGAATCACAATGTTGTTACGAAGCGACACAAACCGTATAACGGCAAAGGTTTTAGCTCATAAGTAAGATTCCATTAACGGAATAGGTCTATTGCGGTAAGACGCCTTTACAACTACTTCGAATCACATGACGAGTCCTGCCGACCGCTACGAGATTGATGAAAAGAACGCGATTATCGCGTTGCAGGCCATTTTATCGGCCCGCGGCGTCGTGCCGGACGAAAAATACGGCCGTTTGAACTATTACCTGTCGCGTTTGCCGCCCTATCGGGCGCTGCTGGTCTATGGCCACGCCATGCATGCCATCGCCAACCGCCTCGACGAGGACAGCCCCTATCGCGATGCGCTGAAGAAGCTGGGCGGGACGATTACCGGCCAGATCGGCCCTGATTTCCCGCAACAAGTCGAGCAAGACCCGGATTTCTTCGAAAGCCAGCGCCAGGTCCTGGCCGATAATCTTAATAAAATCTCAACCCTTATGGAGCAGTTTCGGGAGCGGGTAAACTAGATGTCAGACCTTCCCACCCTGTGCGAGACCTTATCGGAACTGGCGGCCTATCATGCGCGGATGGCCGAGCGTTTAACCATGCCGGAAATGGTCAAGCTGGGCGGCTTTATCGAGGCGATGAATGCCGTTGTTGCGGCCAATAACAACGAAAAACTGCAACAACAGGTCAATCACGAAAAAGCCAATCTCTTTCGTTTAAATCGCAACGAGCTGGTCTATGGCGTTACCAGCGACATGCCGGTTTTGGATGCAAGCGTGGCACAACGTGCCATCAAGACCAGTATATTCCAACAGAACATCCCGTCTGCGGCGCATCCCGGCATGGCGGTGGTGCACAGCCGTTATCGCGCCCAAGGTCAAAGCGTGACAACACCTGTGCCGTACGAGGTCCCGGTGCTCGATCCCGAGAACGTTATTCGAATCGATTTTCGGTCGCAGCGTTACCGCGCCGCCTAAAGAAGCTTGCAATCCCTGAATCGCGACTCTAGACTCGGGAGCTATGTACGCTCCACCGCGCCTGATCCGTTGTCAGCTTCCGCAAAAAGAAGATCATGCTTCGGTATTGCGTGTTATTCCTGCCGGCCGCCTGACCAGCATCATTACCCACCATACGGCACAGGCCGCGCCTTTGGTGTTGGATACCGGGGCGCACGGCATTCGCAAACAAAGCAATGAAAATCTGCCCGCACAATTGCAACAACGCCTGCATATTCCGGCGCGTGTGCAGGCCTCTAACATGAATTGCGATCTGCGCGATTTTAAACAGTTACAGCTGGAAGTTTTGTGGGGCGAATTGCCGGTGGCGACGCTGCGGCAGTTGCATGGTTTTGCCGCCTGTTACGCGATCGAGGCCCAAAGTCTGCGACACAAATCGGTTTTTCTGTTGTGGCCGGAACAAGTGGCGCATATGCAGCGCCTGTTCGAACGTTTGTGCGCCTCGCGTCCGTGGCTCAAGCCACGCCTGTCGGGTCCGTGGCCGCCGATTAATTTCGGAGAAGCGGAAACAGCTCTTACAGAAAGCCCTGCCGGATTTTAACATCGCGGTGAATCGATGCGGAAAGAATAAGCCCGTAACAGAACAGCACAGACAACATAGCGGTACCGCCGTGCGACACCATCGGCATTGGAATACCGACGACAGGCAACAGGCCCATGACCATGCCGGAATTAATCAGCACATAGATGCTGATATTGAATGTCAGGCCCATCACCAGCAGGCGGGCATAGCTGTAACGGCAATTCAACGCAATCAGCCAGCCATAGACGAGGGTCAGCAAGAATAGCGACAACAAAGCGACGCCGCCGACAAAGCCCCATTCTTCGGACCATAGCGTGAAAATGAAATCGGTTTGTTTTTCCGGCAAGAAATTCAACTTGCTTTGCGTGCCTTGTAAAAAGCCTTTGCCGCTAAAGCCGCCCGAACCCATGGCGATCTTGCTTTGGGTGATGTGATAGCCCGAGCCCAGCGGGTCCAGATCAGGGTCAAAGAAAATGCGAATGCGGTTGCGTTGATATTCATGCAGGAAATGCCATGCGACCGGAATGACGGCGGCTGTACCGGCCGCGCCCAAGATAAAATACCACCACGACACGCCGACGGCAAAGAGAACGGCCAGCCCCGCCAGCATCAACGCCATGCCTGTTCCAAGGTCCGGTTGCGTGACGACGACAGCCACGGGAATCAAGATAATGATGAGGGCCGGAATAACAGTGCGCAATAACGAGAGCTGCGTGATTTCTTTTTTCTCGAAATACGCGGCCAGCGCCATGATCAGTGCCGGCTTCATAATTTCCGATGGCTGCAACTGCATAAAGCCCAGATCGATCCAGCGCTGGGCGCCCATGCCGATATGCCCGCGTATATCGACGTAAATCAACAGCACCACGCCCAAAAAATAAAACGGCCACGCCATTTGCCGCCAGAAACGAATAGAGGTCAGGCCGACGCACAGGGCCATGCCCAGCCCGGCGGCAAAACGAAGGATATGCTTGTCGGCATATTGATGGATATTGCCGCCGCCCGCCGACCACAGGGCCAGGAATCCGATGCTGCCGATCAGGCAGATCAACAAGACCAGACCCCAATTCATCAGGGCCAGCTTTTGCAGCAATTTAGGCTCGTCGTAGCGTCCCAGTAAACTCATGCGGGTGTCACCTCATCGTTTACGTGCGGTGAAAATATAATTGACGCTCAGGCGTTGCGCGTCCAGCGTAAATTCCCGTCGTGCAGGATGATAGACCATGCCGCACATATCCACAGGCTCCAGACCTGCCTCGGTGGCCCAGCGCCACAGTTCGGAAGGCTTGACGAAATTTTTCCAGCGATGTGTGCCGCGGGGCAATACACGCAATATTTTTTCAGCAGCAACAATGGCCACCGCATAGCTGGAAACTGTACGGTTCAGCGTGGAAAGAATAACGAGGCCACCGGGCTTGGTTAGCTGCGCCAGTTCGGCGACGAAGGGGGCTTGCGCATCGACATGCTCGATTACTTCCGAGGCCACGACGACGTCGAACCGTTCGCGTGAGCGCAAAAGGTCGGCCGTGGTGGCGTGCTTGTATGTGATGTCCAACTGCTGTTTCGTCGCGCGGTCTTTGGCGATGGCAATCAGGTCGTGGGCACCGTCGATGGCGGTGACGTGCATCCCCCAGCGTGTGAGCGGTTCGGCCAGCGGTCCGCCGCCGCAGCCGACATCCAGCACGGTCCGCCCGTCTATTTTATCATAATTCTTTTGAAGCTGGTCGCGGATATAGCGCAGCCGTGTCGGGTTCATCGCGTGCAGCGGCGCCATGGGGCCATCGACATCCCACCATTCTTCGGCCAAAGCCTCGAACTGGGCGATTTCTGCGGGATTAGGGGTCGAGCGACGGGGCATGGAGGCATTAAGCCATACTGGGCCGACAGGCGCAAGAAAAACGTTAATAATATGCATTCTTTTATTGACAAATCAAGAGAGGGGGGTTAGGCTGGCGGGCAAGCAATGGATTCGAACCCAAAGGAAGCGCCTATGCAGCAGGAAGACAAACGCGAAGACGTGGTGATCGCCGAATATGGTGTTCAAATCACCATCAAGCCCGATGGTTTCACCACCATTGTTTCTAAGGGTAAGACCAGCGCGATCGACAGCAACGGCGATATTTTTACGGTTAAAAAGGGGAGCGACAACCAGAACAAACTGCAACAAGGCGACCAGATGGAAGATGGCTCGTATTATGCGGGTGTCGATGAGATGGGCGAGGACTTCTTTTTCTGGCTTGAAAGCATTAATTACAATCAGAAGCCACCTGTCACCACCTTTAAAGAGGGCGCAGAAATCCTCCGCAAGAAACACCAGGACGGCGAGGTATTCCACGGCCATAAATTTAGCTCTTGTCAGTTAGATGGCACAGGCGATGAGGATGAAATCAAAAAAGCCATCAAAGATGGTACATTTGATCATGGCATCCATCGTCCCCGAAAGGATCAAGGGATATTGATCAAACAAACATTGGCCTTGAAACCTGAATTACGTGCAAAGGCTTTGCAGGTTTTCGCGCAGGATGCCTGGTTTCAAACGGCGTCGCCGTATGACGATAACTCCGCGTGGTTGCAGCACCTCCATGGCGGCACTCAGTACGACTCCTACAGGTACAACCTCGACGCCTCCCTCCTGGTGGGTCGGAGCGCTCCCCAACGGAAGTTGGGTTAATCATTCAATCATTTAATTATTCACATAATTTTACAGTATAGGTATTTGCCATTCGGTGCGACTCCCTTTAAAAGGGGGTGTAGTCCTTCAACTGATTCGTTTTCTTGAGATCGATGCCTCCTGTAAAGCCCAAAGCGGCCACCAAAATTAAAGAGACTCCCGACGCCGCAACGCCGGCGGTTTCAGCCCATATCGGTGCGCAACTGCGTGCGGCGCGTGAAGCGCGTAACATGACGGTGGAAGATGTGGCGGACGAATTGATGATCCGCCGTTTTTATTTGGATGCGATCGAAAATGGAAACTTCAAAGATCTTCCCGAGCGCGTCTATGCCACCGGTTTCGTGCGCGCTTATGCACAGCTGATGGAGATGGATGTGCATACTGCGATGGATCAATTCAAGCGCGATGCCTATGGCACGCGCACCGGCGGGTATCGCGTGGAGCTGACAATGCCGGAGCCGATCGTGCAAACCGTCATGCCCAGCCGTACGGCACTGATGAGTGCGGTGGCAGCGGTAGCCGTGATTGCGGTCGGTATTTTTCTGGCCACGCATGAATCCAAACAGCCGGCCAGCACCGTGCCGGTCCCCCCTGTTGCAGCCGATGTAACGGAAGCGCCGGTGGTAACGCCGCCCGAAGCGACGACGACAGCCGCGCCCGCCGAAGGTTTCCAGACAGCCGCCAGCGCGGTGGCAACCCCCGCCCCTGTCGCCGAGAAAGCCTATTTCCTTGAAGCGTTACAAAATGCGTGGCTGGAAATCAAAGATGCCAACGGCGTTGTCTTGTACAGCGATACTCTCAAACAAGGACAAAAATTACCGATCCCCGATCAACAAGGCCTGACCTATAGCACGGGCAATGCCGGCGGTTTACGTTTGCTGTTGAACGATCAGGCGCAAGCGCCCTTGGGTCGCGCCAATGAAGTTAAACGCAACACGCCGCTCGCTTTAGATAAACATTAGCGGTACGTTGCATGTCTTTTCAGGAAAAGCTCAGCGCCGTTGTGGCGCGTCACGAAGCCATTGCGCAAGAGTTGCAAAGCCCCGAGCTGCAACCGAAAAAAATGGCGGAATTGTCCAAGGAATATTCCGATCTTTCATCTGTCGTCGAAAAGATCAAAGAGCTGCAGCGCAGTATCGATAATATCGCGCAGGCCAAAGAATTGCTGGCCGATCCGCAATGCGATGCCGACACCAAGGCGATGGCCGAGGAAGAGGTTTATACCTTGGAAAAACAGGTGCCGGACCTGGAAAAAGCAATTCAGATGGCGCTTATTCCCAAAGACGAGGCCGATGCCAAAAACGCTATTCTTGAAATCCGTGCCGGTACGGGCGGGGACGAGGCGGCCCTATTCGCCAGCGATCTTTTCGCGATGTATCAAAAATACGCAGGACTTCATGGCTGGCGCTTCGAGATCATGGAGATCTCGGAAAACGACCTGGGCGGTTACCGCGAAGCCATTGCTACCATTACCGGTGTCGATGTTTTCGGACGGATGAAATTTGAAAGCGGCGTGCATCGGGTGCAGCGCGTACCCACGACGGAAACGCAAGGCCGTGTGCATACCTCGACCGCCACCGTGGCGGTGCTGCCGGAAGCCGAAGAAGTGGATATCGAGATAAAAGACAGCGATCTGCGCATCGATGTTTTTCGTTCCAGCGGCCCGGGCGGCCAGTCGGTCAACACAACGGATTCGGCTGTGCGTATTACACACATTCCTACGGGTCTGGTGGTGCAGCAACAGGATGAAAAGTCGCAGCATAAAAACCGCGCCAAAGCCTTAAAGATCTTACGTTCGCGCTTGTATGAAGCCGAGCGCCAGAAGAAAGAAGCCGAGCGCTCGGCCAATCGCAAAGGCCAGATCGGCACGGGCGACCGGTCCGAACGTATTCGCACCTATAACTTCCCACAGAGTCGCGTGACGGATCACCGCATCAATGTTACCTTATATGATATTGATGGTGTTATGGTGGGAGCTTCTTTGGATAAAATCATCGAGCCGCTGATCGCCGAAGATCAGCTGGCACGTCTCTCCGAGCTCTAATGCGTGTACGGCAGCTGTATCAGGAATTGAAACAGGATCTGGCTCCTGTGGATGTACGCTTGTTAATGTGCGCCGTGTTGCAGTTTAGCCATGAAGATTTTGTAGCGCGGGACGAAGACGAAATAACGCCCGAACAGGAACAGCAGATACGCTCTTACGCAACGCTGCGTCATCAGGGTTGTCCGGTGGCCAAAATCATCGGCAAAAAAGAATTTTATGGCCGTGATTTTGTGACGTCGATTTATACGCTGGACCCGCGCCCCGACAGCGAAACACTGATCGAAGCGGTGTTGCCGCTGATTGATTCAGCAACGCCTTTTAAGCTGCTGGATTTAGGGGCAGGCACGGGCTGCCTGTTGCTGACACTGTTGGCCGAGCGGCCCTTGGCCACGGGTCTGGCGGTCGATCAATCGGCCGAGGCGTTGCAGATTGTGCAGCAAAATGCCGAGCGACTGGATCTTTTGGCGAGGGTGCGTTTACAGCAGGGCGATTGGGCGAGCGGCGTGGTAGAAATGTTTGATGGTGTTCTGAGTAATCCACCCTATATCCCGTCGGCCGAGATCGAAAATCTGGCGGTCGATGTGCGGCACTATGATCCGCAGGCTGCCTTGGATGGCGGGGCAGATGGGCTCGACGCATATCGCCGCATTATTTCCCAGCTCTCTTCGTGCCTGGCGCCGCACGGCTGGATAGCCTTTGAAGTCGGCTTTGGGCAGGCGGCTGCCGTTCGACAATTGTTGCAGCAGGCCGGGCTGGAGACGGTGCGTTCTTTTAACGATTTGGGCGGTATAGAGCGGGTTTTACTTGCCAAATGGGCTAAAGACGCCTAAAGTAGCCCCTATCAGCCGCCCCCGAGAACAAGAATCGGCGTTGTATGCGGCGTATTCATCCCCAAAGGAAAAGCATGGCATTTATTCGCAATAACAATGGTCGTCGTCATAACAATAATTTTAATCGCCATCGTCATGGCCATGGCCAGCAAAATGGCGGACAAGGACAAGGCAACAATCAACAGCGCCGCTTTGTCAATCGTGCCAATCAGGTTTTTGAAAGCACCGGTCCCGATGGACGTGTACGCGGTACGGCCCAACAGCTGGTCGAAAAATATTCACAACTGGCCCGCGATCATAGCTCGCGCGATGACCGCGTAACGATGATCAGCTATTTGCAGCATGCCGAGCATTATCAGCGTCTGGTCAATGAAATCGCCGAAGAGAATGCAACGATGGAACGCGAACGCGAAGCCTATCGTGCGCAGCAACAGGCCAGCCAGCCCGAAGTTAATCCGATCGAGATCGTCGACGGCGCTGCCGGTGAAATGGCAGCTCCTCCTGTGCCGCGAAACGAAGAGCCTTCGGCGCCACGTAACGAGTCGCGCCCCCTGCCGCGCAAGAACCCAGTCGATACGGTTTCCGATGAAGAAAACAGCCTGCCTGATTTCCTTCAGCCGCCCGAGGCGACACAACGTCCGCGCGGACCCTCGCGTCCCCGCCGCACGGAAACAGAAACGCCGAAACCCGGCAGCGACAACGGCTCGGAAAGTTTGTAATTTTAACCTTTTTGGTGTAGAATAGGACCATGCGATGCCTTTTCAGGGTCGCTTTCCTGTTAACTTGTCGTAGGCTTTTCTAAGCTACGATGCAGCCACAAGGGGTGTTCCTATGGACTTTGAAAAACTCACCGAAAAAATGCGTTCGTTTTTGCAAGCCGCGCAAAGCCTGGCCTTGCGTCACAACCATCAGCAATTAACACCGGATCATTTGCTTCGCGTCTTTTTGGACGATGAGGACAAGCGCCTGCCCGAGCTGTTAAGCAAGGCCAAAGTAAATCTCAAGCAATTGGCCGCCGCCATTGATAAGAATATCGCCGCGTTGCCGGAAGTCAAAGGCAGTGGTGCGGATCGTTTGT
>CAYRRF010000003.1:12667-14562 GCA_964426595.1 uncultured Bdellovibrionales bacterium
CGGATCGGTTGTACCTGCACACAGGCACCTCTAAAATTTGTGAGCGCGCGCAAGACATGGCTAAAAAATCGGGCGATGCGTTTATCACGGCCGAGCGCGTGCTACAGGCCATGGCTGTGGATGAGGGCGCAATTGGCAAGACGCTGAAAGAGAACAGCCTCGATCCCGTTCGTTTGAATCAGGCTATTAATGAACAGCGCAAAGGCCGCACTGCGGATAATGCCAATGCCGAAGATCAATTTGATGCATTGAAAAAATACGCGACCGATTTGACGGCGTTGGCTGCCAGCGGCAAACTGGATCCTGTGATTGGCCGTGACGAGGAAATTCGTCGCACCATTCAAATTTTATCCCGCCGCACTAAAAACAATCCGGTGCTGATCGGCGAGCCGGGGGTCGGCAAAACGGCCATTATCGAAGGGCTGGCGCAGCGTATTATCAAAGGTGACGTCCCTGAAAGCTTAAAGGATAAAAAACTGCTGGCCTTGGATATGGGCGCGATGATTGCGGGCGCCAAATATCGCGGCGAGTTTGAAGAGCGCCTCAAAGCGGTGCTGCACGAAATCAAAGAAGCCAGTGGCGAATTGATTATCTTTATCGATGAGATGCACACATTGGTAGGGGCCGGTAAAACGGATGGTGCGATGGATGCCAGTAACATGCTCAAGCCCGCTTTGGCGCGCGGTGAATTGCGCATGGTGGGCGCGACGACTTTGGACGAGTACCGTCAACATGTCGAAAAAGATGCGGCATTGACGCGCCGTTTTCAGCCGGTCTTTATCGCCGAGCCAACCGTCGAGGATACGATTTCAATCTTACGCGGCGTCAAGGAAAAATATGATCTGCATCATGGTGTGCGCATTACCGATGGCGCGATTGTCGCGGCCGCGACCTTGTCGAATCGCTATATCACGGATCGTTTCCTGCCGGATAAAGCCATTGACCTGATCGATGAAGCAGCCTCGCGCTTGCGCATGGTGGTCGATTCCAAGCCGGAAACGATTGACGAGCTGGATCGCCGCATCATTCAGTTGAAGATTGAACAAGAGGCTTTGAAAAAAGAAAAAGATGCCGCCTCGCAGGATCGTCTTAAAAAATTGCAGGCCGAACTGGCCGATTTGGAAAAGCAATCGCACGGCCTGACCGCCCAGTGGCAGTCGGAAAAATCCGAGCTGCAAGCCAGTCAAAAAGTCAAAGAAGAAATGGAGTTGGCCAAACTGGAGCTGGAGCGCGCCGAGCGTGAAGGTAACTGGGCCCGTGCCGGTGAATTGAAATACGGACGCATCCCCGAGCTGGAAAAGCAACTGGAAAAAGCCTTGCAAAAAAATACGACGGCAATGGTCAGCCAGGAAGTTACCGAAGAAGATATTGCGGCCGTGGTGTCGCGCTGGACCGGTATTCCTGTCGACAAGATGCTGCAGGGCGAACGCGACAAGCTGCTTAAGATGGAAGAAAAGATCGGCGCTCGCGTGATTGGCCAGCGCGAAGCGATTGCGGCGGTCAGTGATGCGGTGCGTCGCGCGCGTGCCGGTTTGCAAGATCCTAATCGTCCGATTGGTTCGTTCCTGTTCCTAGGCCCCACCGGTGTCGGCAAGACTGAACTGGCCAAGGCGCTGGCGGAATTTTTATTTGATGATGATACGGCGATGCAACGCATCGATATGTCGGAATTCATGGAAAAACATTCGGTTGCGCGTCTGGTTGGGGCTCCTCCCGGCTATGTGGGATATGAAGAAGGTGGCGTTCTGACGGAATCCGTGCGTCGCCGCCCCTATCAGGTTGTGCTGTTCGATGAAGTTGAAAAAGCTCACCCGGACGTATTCAATATCCTGTTACAGGTTTTGGATGACGGGCGCCTGACCGATGGCCGAGGGCGTGTTGCCGACTTTTCCAAC
>CAYRRF010000003.1:14572-33954 GCA_964426595.1 uncultured Bdellovibrionales bacterium
TATTTTACTGACCTCGAATTTAGGTGCGGAATATCTGGTTAAATTGAATGACGAAGAATCAGTAGAAAAAGCCCGCGAGGATGTGATGCGCGTCGTGCGTGCCACCTTCCGCCCCGAGTTTTTAAACCGTTTAGACGATGTGTTGCTGTTCCAAAAATTATCGCGTGCGCAAATGAAAGAGATCGTGACGATCCAGTTGCAACGTTTGAATAAATTACTGGCAGATCAGAATGTCACACTCGAGGTCACCAAGCTGGCGGCCGAGGGCCTCGCCGCGCGCGGCTATGATCCCGTCTATGGCGCGCGGCCGTTAAAGCGTGTCATTCAAACGGTGGTGCAAAACCCGCTGGCACAGAAGATCCTGAACGGCGATATTGCCAATGGCGACCATGTGACCGTCGACCTGAAGGACGATGTCTTTACGTTTGAAGTAAGCAAGAAAAAGGCGAAAAAAGCCGCGGCTTAACCATTAACATATTGACAAGAGGGGTGAATGGCGGTATAGTTTGCTGCATGTCTCTTGTTACGACCCGATTTGTTAATCCTTTGATCGTTGATTGTGGCGATCTGCGTTTCAGTATGGGGGAGTACACGGCTTCACCAACAAATTATCATACGGACACTCAATTAGCTGCTTTGAGAAAAGAGGTCCCATTGCATTCTGAAAGATGTATGACTGCTGGTGGTGGTCCGCCTACTTGGATGCGTGCTGCATATTTGGTGTCAAAGTCTGGTGTTGAAGCGCCAATTGCTTTTGGGCAACTTCGATGTTACCACGAAGATGACAGTGGTATACTAGTCGGAGATGTTGACGGCATGTACGTGTCACCTCAATATAGAAAAAGAGGATTGTCACAATTGATAGGTACAGCACTTATTGAATGGTCAAAAAAGAACAAGCTGCAAGTACTCTGTGCCGATTTTCATGAAAAGAACGAAGCGTCTAAAAAAGCCTTCAAACATTTGGGGTTTAAAGAATATAAGCGCGATATTCTTTTCTGGTATAAAAGTGACGATACTTGGGAAGAGGGCTTCTGTATACGCACGGCCCTCACGCTTCGGTAGTGTGTTCTTAAGCCGCTTGCTCGTGGTCTTTGACCATGGTCGAAAGCAGTTCACCGGTTTCGGCGGCGCTATCGACGGCGACCATGCCGACGATGTGATAGCCTGCATCGACATGCAGGTTCTCACCCGTCACGCCGCTGCCCAATTCGGACAATAGATACAAGGCGCTCTTGCCGACTTCGTTTTGTGTAACATTGCGGCGCATCGGTGCGTTCAGTTCATTCCATTTCAAGATAAAGCGGAAATCGCCGATCCCCGAGGCGGCCAATGTTTTAATCGGTCCCGCCGAGATCGCGTTGACGCGAATATTGTCTTTACCCAGATCTTCGGCCAGATATTTAACACTGCATTCCAAAGCGGCCTTGGCCACACCCATGACGTTGTAATGCGGCATGACTTGCTCGGCGCCGTAATAGGTCAGCGTCAAGATCGAGCCGCCGTTTTTCATCAACGGTGCGGCGCGTTGTGTCACAGCGGTGAACGAGAACACGGAAATATCCATGGTGCGCAAAAAGTTTTCGCGCGTGGAATCGACGTAACGGCCATCCAGTTCTTTTTTATCCGAGAAGGCGATGGCGTGGACGATAAAATCAATGGTGCCCCATTCTTTTTCGATCTGCGCAAAGGCGCTGTCGATCGAGGCTTGATCGGTGACATCGCAGGGGACGATAAAAGTCGAGCCGACGCTGGCGGCCAAAGGCTGCACGCGTTTCAACAGCACGTCGCCCTGATAGGTGAAAGCCAATGCCGCACCGGCTTTGTGCAATTCTTCTGCAATGCCCCAGGCGATGGATTTATCATTGGCAACGCCCATGATGACGCCGCGCTTACCTTGCATTAAACCGATTGTTGACATGCTTTTCTCTCTTTCGTGAATACAGAACGGGCCCTCGTGAAAATCAACAAGGGCCCGTTACAGCATAAAGTTAGTTACCTTGGATTGCCCACGAGCCATCAGGATTTTGACAGGCGGTGCCGACGCCTTGTTGCGCTTTGCCACCGATCATGATGGTTTGCGTGAACTCGCGGCAGGCGCGGTTGTCGGCCGTGCGGCCGGTGCGGTTGACGGTGTAGGTACCGCTGTTACCGCTTTCAGGGTTCGACCATGTAATCGGTTGACCGACCGGAGCCGCTGTAGCCTGGTTGAAGGCTTTGTTCGCATAGGCCTGATCGGCTTTATCCAAAGAGGCACCAATGTTGCTGCCAGCTAAAGCGCCTAACAGAACGCCGGCGCCGGTGGCCCATAATTGACCTTTACCGCTACCGACCTGGCTGCCCAGCAAGCCACCCAGGACTGCGCCCGTGGCGCCGCCGATGGTTTGCTTGTTGACGGGCGAGCCGGTACCGGCCGAGCCATAGCTGCCATCGCCGTTGGTCGCGCAAGCGGCCAGGAAAGAAGTCAGAATTAAGGAAGCGATTAAACGACGTGACATGAAAAACCTCGTGATAGGGGGTTAAGGGTGGTAGACAGTAATTTTAACGCGATTATTCGCCATTTCCTGTGAAAGGTCAATATACAGAACAAAGTCATATATCTTGAGATAATAAATAATTAACTATTTTTCGATTCCTATGGGGATAATAAATGTTTTTCCATTGGATATGCGGAGGTTCCCCATGCGTCGTTTTGCATTGCCGTTGATGTTGTGTTTGTTGTCGAGTGCCGCTCTGGCGCAAGACCCTGTGCGTTATCCGGGCTTGGGTGATGGCGATACGACGCCGGGTACGCCGCAAATGCCACAGGATATCGAGTTGACCGTTGCTGCGGGTGTCGGTGTTGCGCCGAAATATTTAGGCTCGAGCGATTATCACGCGATTTTTACACCCGCGGTCAAACTGGAATACAAACAAAAAGCATTTCTGGTCATCGACCGTCAGGCGATGATGGTGCCGTATGAAGGCTTGGGCATTAAAATGCTGGGCGATCAAAACTGGTCCGTTGGCTTTAACATGACCTATGATAAAGGGCGCAGCGATAATACCAGCCCCATTCGCGGCATCGGTGATATCGATTGGACCGCGTTGGGCGGCGTGTTTGCGGCGTATCATCCCGGTAATTTCTTTGTGCGCGGCCAGGTCGGCTATGATCTGCTGAACGAATTCAACAGCTATAAAGGCGAGCTGGGCACCGGCGTCGTTCTGCCGATCGACCCCAGCTGGCGCGCGATGCTGGAAGTGGATACCGCGTTCGCTGGCGAGGGCTACGCCAAGAAATTCTACGGTATAAACGGTACGCAAAGTGCCAGCAGCGGCCTGCCCGCCTTTAGCGCCGGTTCCGGTTTCTATCGCATGGGTCTGGGTGGAACGCTGCAATATACGCTGACCCAAGGCGCCTTCGTACAAGGTGTTGCACGTTGGGATCAATTGCTGGGCGATGCCGCCGACAGCCCTGTCAGCGACGACAACAGCCAGTTTATGCTGGGCACGAATGTCGGGTATCGGTTTTAGTTTTTAAGCAACTCCGGCAACTTGACCTCGGGTTGTGGCGCATACGAGGCGCCAGCGCTGTATTTTTTAAGCACGTCTTCCAGAAAGCCCTCGTTGATCAGGCTGTAAAGAACGGTGTTGATTACGTTCATGAGTTGTTGCTCCCCAGCGCGCGTTACCAAAATCTCACTCATAACAAAAAGAGGCTTGCCTTTGACGCGCACGAGTTTTTTATCTTTGTCTGCTTTTGCGTTATAGTCGGCGATAGCGGCGGGGTCCGCTAAAATCATATCCGCTTTTTTGGTGGTGACGCTTAGGACCATTTGGCTGATATCCGCCGAGTTCGGCAGGGCCAGCATTTTTGCTTTGGGAAAGTGATCCTGCATCGTTGTATAGCTGCTATCACCATCAATGCCTGCGATGGTAATGCTTGGGTTATTGATGGCGTTGTAATTATTGTCGAAGCGTGTATCGCCTTGGCGCACATAGGCGTATGTAGGCGTATAAAAAAGCGGCCGTGAAATACTCATGCTGTGCAATTGGGCTTTGTCCGGCCAGGTCGTATTGCAAAACATATCAATTTTACCCGAGTTGGCAGCCGAGGTAATTTCTCCCCAGCCAATCGACGCCGTCCATTCGACTTTAACGCCGATGCGCTTGCCGATTTCATCCATGATATCTTTCATGATCCCGCTAACTTGGTTGGTATTAGGATCAATGATTAAAAACGGAGCCCATTCCGAATAGCCGCAGCGGATTTTCCCCGAGGCCATGACCGCTTCGTAGGCTTTGTCATGCACCAGCTCGGCGCGGGCTGGAAGGGAAGAACAAACCGTCAGGATAATTAACAAAAAGCCAAGAAAACGCATGAAGCCTCCACAGGTGGGTGATGCGTCATATTCTAGCAGCTTTGTTATTAAGATTGAATAATTATATCTAGGTGTTACACCTAGAGAGGTTGCCGAATTTATTATAAAAGCGGAAAAATGATTACCAGCGAACAAATACGTGCTGCCCGTGGGCTTTTAAACTGGACGCAAGCTGATCTGGCGCGCGAATCGCAGATATCCTTGGCCAGCATCAATAATATCGAGCGCGCCATTGGTTCGCCACGTCCCGATACGTTGCAAACGCTTGAGATGACATTTATGAATGCGGGCATCGAGTTTATCGGCCAGTACGGCGTACAGAAAAGCCGGGATATTTTTACGATCTATAACAATCAGGATGATAGCTTTATTAAAGTATGGGTGGACGACTTTTTATCCTGTATGCGTACTCCTTTGGACGAAGCGTTGTTTTTGGGCATTAGTGAAAAAGACTATATGGAGTATGTTCCAGATCAGGTTTTGCGCTATGCCGATGCTATGCAGCAAGCCGGTTTTAAAGAGAGAATCATATTACATGAAGGTGATGATTTTCTTTTAACTCTACCTGAGCGCTATCGCTGGTTGTCCTCGGACTTGCTTGGCAAGCTGCCCTATATTATTTACAAGGATCGCGTGGCGATGTTCGATTACCCACGCAAACGCATTATCATCATTCGCAATCAGTCCATTGCGGATAACTTCCGCTTGCAGTTCGAGCATCTGTGGAACCTGGCCAAACCCATCCCCAAGCATTTGAAGAATAAGCTGGACGATCCTGAGTTTCGTGATTTTGTTGCTGCGGCTAAGCCAGTGAAATAAAAGGCTTTCAATAAGAAAAACCCCCCTGATGTCCCGTCAGGGGGGTTTTTAACTTTAGGAGGAAGAAGTCTCGGGTTTATAGATGCAACAAGCGTGCCAATTCACGTGAAATTAAGCCTTTCGGGCTAGTCTGGAGGGGTGAGCAAGTCGTCGTCCCCCCCTTCCAAACGCCCGTCCTCCGGGGCTCCCGGTCCCCATTTGGCCCTGCGTCAGATGCAAAGCCTGGTCATGACTCCGGCCCTGAAACAGGCCATTTTGCTGTTACAGATGAATAACCAGGAATTGGAAGAGCTGATCGAAACCGAGATGCAGACCAATCCGTTTTTAGAGCGCGCCGAGGGCGGCCTGACCGAGGCCCCGGCGTCCGAAGACACGCCCAGCGCCCGCGAACAGGAATACCACGCGCTGAACAACTATGCCGCTCCGGATGAAAAACCGCCAATTGCCGGCGGCACCGATGACAAGCTGGAATTTGATACGACGAATGTGTTTTCCGGCGATACGGCCGGAGACGATGCGCCGATGCAATTTGAAACCACACGCGGTGCCGCGCGGGATGCGTTTGAAGATCCGGAATACAGCCTGGAAAATCGTTTGCGCAGCGAAGATAGTTTGTACGATCACCTGACCAAGCAGATCCAGATGGCTTTTTCTGCTCCGCAAGACCGCCTATTGGCGCTGGCGTTGCTGGAAGGTTTGGACGAGGCGGGCTATTTCCGCGCCTCGCTGACCGAAGTAGCCGAACAATTTGCGTGCGAGCTGGCCGATGTGGAAATGGTGCTGGCGCGCTGCCAGGAATTCGAGCCGGCCGGTATTTTTGCGGTGAATGTAGCGCAATGCCTCGAGATCCAATTGCGCGACCGCGGCGAACTGACGCCGATCATGCAGGTGATGCTGGCCAATATCGGCTTGCTGGAAAAGCACGATTTCAAGACCTTGCAAAAGAAATGCGGCGTGGATGAAGCGGCGTTGAAGGAAATGATCATTTCCTTGCGACGTTTGGATCCCAAGCCCGGGGCGAAATTTACGCACGATGTGGCGCAAACCGTGATCCCGGATATCTTGATGCGCAAATCGCGCGATGCGAATGCCGAAAGCGCGTGGATGGTCGAATTAAATCCCGACACCTTGCCGCGCGTGCTGATCAACCAGCGTTACGCGGCGATGATTAGTGCTAAAACCACCAAAAAAGAAGAAAAAACCTATTTAATGGACAAGTATCAAGGTGCGCAATTCCTGATCAAAGCCATGGACCAGCGCGCGCAAACCATTATTAAAGTGGCTGCCGAAATCGTGCGGCAGCAGGAAAGTTTCTTCGCCTATGGCGTGTCCTATTTAAAACCGCTGGTGTTGCGCGATATCGCGGCCGCGGTCGAAGTGCATGAAAGCACCGTCAGCCGTGTGACAACGGGCAAATACATGGCCACGCCGCGCGGCCTGTTCGAGCTGAAATATTTCTTCTCTTCCGGCGTCGGTGGCAGCGATAACGGGCAAAGCGGCATGACGCATTCGTCGAACGCCATCAAAGCGCGGATCAAGGAATTGATCGACAAAGAAGACCCGGGCGCTGTTTTGTCCGACGATGATCTGGCAGCAAAATTAAAAGACGAGGGCATTCCCGTCGCGCGCCGCACCGTGATGAAATACCGCGAGGCGTTGGGCCTTGGCTCTTCGGTCGAACGCCGCCGTCAAAAGCGGGTTTAACTTACTTGTAAAGCTGCTAAACTGATGGGGTCATTTGCCCAACGGAGCCCGGTATGCAAAAATTTTCTTCGATTATCCTTATATTGCTGGCCGCCATTCTGGTGTCCTATATAACAACCACAAAATTTGCAGCCCCTTCCAATAGCGTTGTTCAAAAGGAAGAGACTGTTTATGACCGTGTGATGCGTACGGGAACAATACGCTGCGGCTATTACAGCTGGGCACCCTTCATGGTCAAGGATCCAAACACGGGTACGTTTTCTGGTCTGTTCTATGATATATTTTCTGCCGCTGCAGAAAATTTGGGTTTAAAAGTTGAATGGGTTGCTGAGATAGGCCTTGGCGACTTCCCTCAAGCTCTGGCAATTGGACGTGTCGATGCCTATTGCACGCCGCTAGCTCAAGTGGGAAGCCGTGCCCGTGCCGTTGATTTTACTGATGCTGTTGGCTATTTTCCTATGTTTGCTTTTGTGCGCGCGGATGATACGCGATTTAATGGCGATATTTCTAAGCTGAACGATCCTGCGGTCACTATTTCGGTTATGGATGGCGAAATGTCAGCTATTGTAGCAGCAAAAATTTTTCCCAAAGCCAAGACATTGCAACTGGTACAGAATGCTTCGGCAGCAGATCTATTGAATAATGTTGTAACCAAAAAAGCGGATGTAACCTTGAACGAGACGTCCACATTAAACGAGTTTCTAGAGAGGAACCCTGGAACATTGGTTGTGCTGAAAGGTGCGCCCCCCGTGGGCGTGTTTGGCGGCGGCTTCCCGATTGCTCAGGGGCAAGAAAAGTTTCGCCAAATGTTGAACTGGTCTCTGCGTGAGCTTATGACGACAGGCCAATTGGATGCGCTATACACGAAGAACGCTGTTGCTACAGATGTTATTTTGCGTCCCATGATGCCGTACGCCGTGCCGCAAGAGGGCGGTTTTTAGAGGTTGTTTTAAATACATAATACACAATATAAAAGCAGGGAAAAGGGGCGGGGATCGCTTGCTGCAAAGCCGCTTTTTTGCTAGGGTTTTAAGACAATTTTGAACCCCGTAAAACGCAGTAAAAAATGACCTCAAACGCTCAACCAAAGACCCCCATGACCGACACCCCAAAAGCCTATGACGCCGATTCGATTAAAGTCCTTAAAGGTCTGGATGCGGTGCGTAAACGCCCCGGCATGTATATCGGTGATACGGACGATGGTTCGGGTCTGCACCACATGGTGTACGAGGTGGTCGATAACGCCATCGACGAAACGCTGGCGGGGCATTGCGACCGGATTGATATTCTGATCAACCCCGATAACTCGGTAACGGTGCGCGACAACGGGCGCGGTATTCCGACCTCGATCCACAAAGAAGAAGGTGTGTCTGCCGCCGAAGTCATCATGACGCAATTGCATGCGGGCGGTAAGTTCGACCAGAACTCGTACAAAGTCTCGGGCGGTTTGCACGGGGTGGGTGTGTCGGTAGTCAATGCATTGTCTTCGTGGCTCGAGCTGCGCATCTGGCGCGACGGACATGAATGGTGGATGCGTTTTCGCGACGGTGTCGCCGAAGCGCCGCTGAAACAGATTGGTCCGGCCAATGATAAAAAAGGTACCGAAGTGACGTTTATGCCGTCGCATGAAACATTTACGATGACGGAGTTCAATTTTACAACGCTGGAAACGCGTTTCCGCGAATTGGCGTTTTTGAACTCGGGTGTGTTCCTGGCGGTCAGCGATCTGCGCGGGGCTAATCCACGCCATCTGGAACTGCATTACGAAGGCGGTATCACTGAATTCGTGCGCTGGCTGGACCGTTCGAAAAATGCACTGCACACACCTTTTTCATTAAAGCGCGAAGACAAGGCAACGAACATCACCGTCGAGGCGGCCTTTGAGTGGACTGATGCGTATCACGAAAACACGCTGTGCTTTACCAACAATATTCCACAGCGTGATGGTGGAACGCACTTGGCCGGTTTCCGCGGCGCTTTGACACGCACGATCAACAGCTATGCGGAAAAATCCGGTATTTCTAAAAAAGAAAAAATCGAACTGACCGGCGATGATATGCGTGAAGGCTTGACGTGCGTTCTGTCCGTCAAAGTACCCGATCCGAAATTCTCGTCGCAGACAAAAGACAAGCTGGTCTCCAGCGAAGTGCGCCCCGTCGTGGAAAGCGCGATCGCCGAAGGGTTGTCCACCTGGCTCGAGGAAAATCCAGGCGAGGCGAAAAAGATCATCGCCAAGATGGTGGATGCGGCCGCCGCGCGTGAAGCGGCCCGCAAGGCCCGCGAATTGACGCGTCGCAAAGGCGCATTGGATATGGCGTCCTTGCCGGGGAAACTGGCGGATTGCTCCGAGCGTGATGCTGCTTTGTGCGAATTGTTTATCGTCGAGGGGGCCTCGGCCGGTGGTTCCGCCAAACAGGCGCGTAACCGCAAGACACAAGCGATCTTGCCGCTCAAGGGTAAAATCCTGAACGTCGAGCGTGCGCGCTTTGATAAGATGCTGGGCAGTGCCGAGATCGGAACGCTGGTTACCGCTTTGGGTACCGGGATTGGTCGCGATGACTTTAATGTTGAAAAATTACGCTATCACAAAATCATCATCATGACCGATGCCGACGTCGATGGCAGTCACATTCGCACATTGCTGCTGACCTTCTTCTTCCGTCAGATGCCGGAAGTGATTGACCGCGGCTATTTGTATATCGCGCAGCCGCCGCTATACAAAGTGAAACGCGGCAAGACCGAGCAGTATCTGAAAGACGATCGCGCGTTGGAAAATTATTTGTTGCAATCGGCGATTGAAGGTCTGCGCTATACAAATGCGGCCGGACAGGCGTTACAGGGCGAAGCTCTGGCAGCCTTGGTCAAGCAAGTAGGCGGCGTCATCAAACAGATCGATGCGGTCAACCGCACTCTCGGGGATCGGTTGATAATCGAACAAGCCGCTATCGGGGATTTATTTGATACGCATCTCCAGGAAGATGCGCGTGCGACGCAGCTGGCGGCGCGCTTGCAAAAAGTGACTAGTGAAAACTGGAGCGGCACAGTCGAAGGCCAGGGCAATATCCTGTTGTCGCGCCGCATTGAAGGTTTGACCGAACGGCGCGCTTTGCCGTCGAAGGTGATTCATTTGCCTGAGGCGCGCGCCTTGCATGCCAGTGCCGGCCTGTTGCAACAGCATTTCAACGGTCCGTCAACCCTGACGCTGGCCGACGGCACGGCGGAAACCATTCGCGGCCCGATCGATCTGTACAACAGCGTGATGGCTGTCGGGCGCAAGGGTATTGCGATCCAGCGCTATAAAGGTCTGGGGGAAATGAACCCGGATCAATTGTGGGAAACAACGTTGGATCCCGCCAAGCGCAGCCTAGTACGTGTCGAGGTCGAAAACGCCGCGCAAGCCGACGAGATTTTCTCGACCCTGATGGGCGATATCGTCGAACCGCGCCGCGACTTCATCCAAGATAACGCCCTGCAGGTTGTGAATTTGGACGTTTAGAAGTGAGAGTATTGCTGGATTTGAAATTGGCCGGCGCCACTGTTAAAGCAGACATCGCTCCAGTCTTTATCGTAGTCCAATTGCCCGACCGATACGGTCTTTTTTGAAAAGCGGAAAAATGAAAGATTTCCTGGCATGGTTTTTTTGTTTTCGCGGGCGCTATTATAAAGCTTCTGCCCTTCTTCGTTATCGGCCCACAGACCGATGGCAATCACATCTGCTTTGGTGTTGTCAAACAAGTTTAAGATATCAATAGTAGGCCTGCCGGCTTTTTCAGTGCGATTGAAAAGAATGTCTAAATCGCACGTTTCCAAAGTCAGGCCTGGAGTTTTTTCTACGCGTTCATTAATGCGGTTGATGCAATGCACCGCCTGCAAGAACTGTCCTTTGTTCGAGTCGCCGATAATTTGCTTTTGGCGCGCGCTTTGTGGTGTTTCTATGATAAAAGGACTGTTGATGCTGATATGCTTGTAATAGGGTGATTCTACAACGGCGGCAACGTCGTTGCGACCAAGGCAATAGCCAGAATAGCTTTGTCGTTCAATTTGCTCAAAGACCTTTTTCATTCCGTCGTAAAAAAAGGGAATATTTTTGAACTTGGCTTGGATAGCGTGGATCTTTTTGATTTTTGTTGTTGTATCTGTACGACTGAGTGCATAACTAAAATAATCAGCCAAAACATCATCATAAGAATAGGGTTGATTTTTCATTGATTGATCAAGTTTTTTTTGATCCTCTTTTTCGTTTTCAGTTGGTGCATTGATGCCGATGCTAATATTTTCAAGATTAGATTTGTAGAATAGCTCTTGTTTGATTATCAATTGGAATAAATCGCCTTTACCGCTCAAGCGAGGACAGTTCCCGAAAAGGACAACTGTAGGCCGGCCCTTGCCTATATTTTTCTTGTGACGTTTGGCGATGTCTTTCGCACAAAGAATCGCTTGTTGCGTGATGGCTTTGTCTGTGTCGATCAAAGTCACGTCGTCGATAGGGGGTATATTTTGAATGATTGGGGTCGAGATAGTTTTGGCTTTTGTGACGGCAGCAACAGGCATCGGGCATCTCCTTGGACGGGTTAAGACGCTGATACTACCCTTTAAATAGCATAATGTAAAGCTTAAATATGGGTTGTTTTGGGGCTTAAAATGGCTGTTACCCCACCCGTTTGAACATCTTCACCGGGGTTTTGCCGTTTTTGCTGCGCCAGTGGACGTACTCGTCCAAGTCATCGATGGACACAGCCATCGCGCGGTCATTGGCGTGAATCAGGGTGGCGTCATCGACCATTAATCCCACGTGGCCGCGGAAGAATACCAGATCGCCGGCCTGGACAGTGTCGCGATCGACCGGCTTGCCCACATGTTTTTCTTGTAGGTCACTGTCGCGCGGACAGGAAAGATTGTGCGCATGCAAGACAAGCTGCACCAACCCTGAGCAATCCAGACCCAGATGACTGCGGCCGCCCCACAGGTAAGGTACGCCCAAGAATCGAAAGGCTTCGGCGACAATTTCATCGGCGGCAAAATCTATTGCGGCGGTATGCGCCACCGGTACAAAGCCACCTGTAGAAAGTTCGTAGAGATCATTTTTTTGTGCGGCGACATGGATCAGGCTGTTGTAGCTGAGGCTTTGCAGCGGCGTCGATTTAATCGTGGCTTCGGGATAGATAAAAGAGCCGATATTGGAAATGCGATGCGTGGGCGCTGTGCCTTCGAGGGCGGGGCGCAGATTTTTAGCTTCGGTACAACCGACATAGCCATCGCGTGCGGACTGTACCCACGCCCAGCCATTCGTCACTTCCAGAACATCGACGGGCTCGCCGAACAGGAACTGGGTTTCAATAGCTTGTTTGACGTTGGGGCTGCGATAAATATTGGCTACGCTGACCAGAATTTCCTGGCGGCTGGGATCGATATAGCGGGGGACTTTGACGTGCTCTTTAAGCCAGGAGGCCGCCAGATCGTCCCTTGCGGGCGTCAGGCGCGGATCAAGATCATCGGTTGTGCGGTAGGACATGGTAACCTTCTGGTCGGGGTCGGACAGCAGGTTCCAGCATACAGGGCAATGATTAAGATTCGCTTGGTTTTCAATATTATAGCAAATGTGCGCCGACTGCCAGACTTAAGCCTGCCGTGGCGGTACCCAGCCAGCGCGTGACCGTGGCCAGGCTGATGGATTCAAGGAAGGTCTCAAAGCCGATGCCGAAGATATTGATCAACAGTCCCATCAATCCAAACCCGGTCCAAAATGGCAGCAGTGAATTTTTATGCGCGCCGACTTCCGAGATCTGACTAAAACCTAAAGTTAAGCCTACAACACCAGCCCCCGCCAAAGCAAAAACGGGCGGTACGGTAAAGCCCATCCCTACAGCACCCCCGACAATCAGGCCGATAACAAGTGTGGCCGCATCCGTGGATTCGAGATCTTTGAGAATAGCAAATTTTTCGCTGCTTAAATCGGGTTTCCAATCGGTGTGATAGGTCGTGATAAAAGCGGCGGCTACCGTGGCCAGAAACGCAACGACAGGCAGCATCCAAATGTTTTTCAGACGATTGCTCATCTGTCCCGACCACAGGCCAAGGCTAAGCATGCTCATCAAATAGACCGGTTCGAAAAGCGCAATTAAAAAGCCGCGCCCGAACGGACTACCGCCCGAACCTTCCAGAATAACATCGCGCGCTTTTTTCAAATCCGCGGCCAGCGACTGGGCGGTTTCCTTGATTGCTTGCGTGGTCGAAGAATCTTTGGTCGCTTCTTTGGCGGCTTCTTCGGCCAGTCCCAGCTTGGCGCACAGGACAAAAACAAGAAGGGTCAGCAGGAAAAAAGCAAAACGGCGCATGAGGAATTCTCCTATTCAAAGGGTGGTGGCCCCAGCTTGGGGATAAAACCCTTAATACTCTATTGATAGATGAGCGGTTAAATGGGGGAATGCACCGTTTTTCTTCCCCGCATCTCTACGCCGTTGCAGCCTTTTTGTTCTTTGCGCTGATGAATGCCTGTATCAAAACCCTGGCAGGGGCGGCGCCTTTGGCTTTGGTGCTGACGGTGCGGTTCTGGATCGGTTTTTGGATGATGTATCCGATTGTGCATCGAAAAGGTGGCTATGTTGCCTTGTTAAAGACGTCGCGCTTTGGCTTGCATGGGGCGCGGGCGCTGCTGGGGATGATTGCCGTCGGTTGTTCCTTTTATGTGTTGCCGCTTTTGCCTCTGGCGGATGCGAATGCGCTGGGTCAGGTTTATCCGTTCTTCCTGCTGTTGATGTCCGCCCCGATCTTAGGCGAAAAAATTCAACGGCGCCAATACGCCACCTGCGCCATCGGTTTTTTAGGCGTGATACTGATTGCCAGCCCGCATGGCACATCGGCGATCGTGCCGCTGCTGGTGATTTTGATCAGCGCCTTGTCGGCGGCCGCATCGGATCTGGTTGTGCGTTCGCTGGCACGTACCGAAAAAAGCCTGACGATTATTTTGTGGTTCTTCCTGATGGCAGGCACGGCGGCTTTCGCGTGGTGGCTGGTTACCGCACGCGATGTACAGCTTAGTTATCAGCAAATGAGCTATTTAATCCTGGCGGGTCTGTGCGGCGGGCTGGCGCAATATTCACTGACGGAAGCGTTCCGCTATTTGAATGCCGGGACGATGGGCCCGTATTCGTTTTTGGGCTTTTTCTTCGCCGTCATTCTGGGATGGACCGTGTTCCGCGAAGTGCCGAATCTGTGGATGATCAGCGGCGCGGTTTTAATTATCGGCTCGGCGCATTTAAACTATATGCTGCATCATCGAAAACCCGGGCCCTAACCTCTTCGTACTATGGATTTAAGGGAATGGGCGTGCTACAACGACCCTTCCTGCCCTCTTGGATATAAAGGCGAATCACATGCCGGACAGCTCTTCCATTTTTGTACACATCATTGCCGACTATGGTCCTGTAGGGGACATGGCTTTTGCCGAAGTGCGGCAGGCCTTGCGCTTTTCCTTGCGCGACAAGATTGCGCATATGGAGCTTTCGCCTGTGCCGGCCTTTGATACGGTGGCCACAGGCTTTTTGCTGGGGCAGCTGGCGAATAATCACAAAATGGGCGACCGCCAGTTTTTCTACGTGAATACGGCGCCGCGCAAAGACGATCCGCGTCCGCGTGTCAATAATGCCGGCGAAGGGCTGGTCTATGCGAAGCTGAAAAACGGCGTACAGATTGTTGCTGTCAATAGTGGCTACTCCTTGTCCTTTATCCAAGAACGCGCGGTTGAGATGCGTGTCATCGCTTGCAGCGCCGAAGGCTCACAGTTCCGCTCGCGCGATGTTTTCCCTCAGGCTTTTGGCGATATCGCGCATGGCGATACGACGTTACTGCGCGCAGCGGTCACGGATATTCCAAGCGTTCCGGAATCGGCTGTGTGCTACACGGATGGCTACGGCAATATAAAAACATCCATTCCCGCCGAGGCTTTGGATTCGTGGCGCGGCAAAACCATCGCGCTGACGATCGATGATCAGATGCATGTCGCGCGTGTTGCGGATGGTATCTTTGCCGTGGCGGATGGTGATTTGGTGTTGTCCGCAGGTAGTTCGGGCTGGGTGCGCGGCGATGGCACGTTGCTCCGCTTTGTCGAAGTATCGTTGCGCGGCGGTTCCGCCAGCCGCCTTTTCAAGCGTCCCAAGGGAGGCGCCAAGGTCGCATGGCAAGCGGTGTAAGCAAGCCGAAAAAGCTTTTTAAGGGCGCGACCATCGGCGTGATGAGTCCTAGCGGGTTTGCTACATCCGAGCGTCTGGACCGGGGTGTTGCTAATCTGATAGCGCAGGATTTCAAGGTAAAAGTGCATCCGCAATGTCTTTTGCGTGACTATGGTTCGGGCGGAACAACGCAGGATAAAATTACAGCTTTGCACGCGTTATTTGTCGACCCTTCCATTGATGCGATATGGGCTTCGCGGGGTGGTAGTCGTGCCATGCATATGTTGGATGGTATCGATTATGCGCTTGTGCGCGCTAATCCCAAATTGTTGATCGGGTTCAGTGATACGACAGCGCTGGCTTCGGCTCTGTATGCGCGCTCAAATCTTAGCACCGTTCATGGTCCGCATATCGTTTATTTTGGTTTCGACGATTCGCGTGTAACAACCCAAACAACAATATCTTTTTTGATGGGTGATTGGCAAAACTACGGATGGCCTTTGGATTATCCGATCAAGATATTGCGCACGGGAGAGGTTGAAGGAGAATTGTTCGGCGGTAACATGCAAACGCTCATGGCGCTCTTGCCCGCGGGGCAAAGCTATGTGCCCGATCTGCAAGGCAAGATTTTAATCGTCGAAGATGTTGCAGAGGAAAAGCGCTCGTTGGACCGTATGTTCGGTGCATTACGTTTGGCAGGTGTTTTTGAAAAAATTGCCGGGCTGATTGTGGGGCAAATGACAAATATTGCTGACACGGATACAATTCCTTTCGAGCGAACCCTTGAAGAAATCGTTCTTGAACACACGGTGGGGATGAAGGGGCCGATTGTCTTTAATGCGCCCATCGGGCATGAGCATCCGAATATTCCATTCCCAATCGGGGTCAAGGCGCGGTTGATGGCCCCGGCGGGCGGGATTGCCCAACTGCAGTTGCTGGAAAGCCCCTTTGCGGATGCCTGAAACCCATGCTATAAGGGGTGCATCGCGGGTGTAGCTTAGTGGTAAAGCTCCAGCCTTCCAAGCTGGCCATGAGGGTTCGATTCCCTTCACCCGCTCCATCTTTTTTCTCGGACGCATATGGCTTCGTTTAAATCCGAAACGCTGAAAATTTTATCGGAACGTGGTTTTATCCATCAATGCACGGATTTGGATGCATTGGATGCGCATTTGAAAGAGGCGTCCCGTGTAACCTATATCGGCTATGATCCTACAGCGACCAGTCTTCATATTGGTCATCTGATTACAATCATGAAAATGTATTGGTTTCAAAACACAGGACACAAGCCGATCACATTGATGGGAGGCGCAACAGCCCTTGTCGGGGATCCTTCCTTTAAAGATGCATCGCGTCCTTTGCTGACGGAAGAGTCTATCGCGATCAATATTGCAGGAATTGAAAAAGTATTTGGTGTACTTTTGCGCTATGGCTCGGATAAAAACGATGCTTTGATGGTCAATAATGCGGACTGGTTAAAAGGTCTTGGTTATATCGAATTCCTGCGCGATTACGGTGTACATTTTTCAGTCAATCGTATGCTGAGCTTTGACAGCGTCAAATTACGCCTGGAGCGCGAGCAGCATTTATCATTTCTTGAATTCAATTATATGGTCATGCAGGCTTATGATTTCGCTCATCTGTATAAAAACTATAATTGTACCATACAAATTTGCGGCGCTGACCAATGGGGAAACGTCGTGAACGGGGTTGAGTTAGGACGCAAGAAATACAATGTTACCTTACATGGCCTAACGACAGCTTTGTTGACGGATGCCAATGGCAAGAAAATGGGTAAGTCCGAAGGCAATGCTTTGTGGCTTAATCCCGAGTTGCAAACCGACTATGAGTACTATCAATATTGGCGCAATGTGGATGATAGCATGGTTCAAAAGATGCTGGGACTATTCACGACGCTGCCGATGGATGAAGTGCGCCGCCTCGGGGCTTTGCAAGGCGCCGAGATTAACGAAGCGAAAAAGATTTTGGCTTTTGAAGCTACCAAGATGTTGCGCGGGGTTGCCGCGGCCGAAAAATCAGCAGCTACCGCTTTGGAAACTTTTGCCGGTAGTGGTCGCGGCGCCGATCTGCCGAAATTTAAGGTTGATCAAAACAGTGATCTTAAATTAGTGGATTTGTTGGTTGATTCTAAATTAGTTGATTCTAAAGGTGAGGCGCGTCGTTTAATCAGAGGTAGCGGTATAAAAGTAAATGATACAACTATTTCAGATGAAAACTTTCTGCTTAACGACACGCATTTTAAAGATAGAAGAATGGCTAAAATATCTGTTGGTAAGAAGCGTCATATGCTCTTTTTCTACTAGATTTACCGCTTTATAGTAATAAAGCGTCAATCACAAAATAATAAAAATAAGTGGTTTATTCGTCTTTGCTATTTTCAAAAAAGATCGAGCGTAAAATCCCCGGTGCCAGAGCTGAAAGTGGATTAACCGTTACGTTCGGATTGTTGGTTGGACCTTTAATCGTATAAGTCGCTGCCAGAATGCCTTCGCCGTTAATACCCGTCAGAATTTGGCCGATAAGCGGAATTTTGCTGGCGAATTTATTCAAGCCTTCAATCGGCACCAGCGTCCCTTTCAGGCTAACGGTATTTATATCGCGATATACGCGGCCCAAAAAGCCCATGCCCAGAGAGGCCCCGGTGAGACGCCCCTCGCGCAAACGAATAAGCGCTGGGTTTTCAAATATAATCTTGCTTTGCAAGGTATCAAAGTTAAGGCCGTTGTTATTCAAGAGCTCGAGCAAGCCGCGAGGGTTAAGCGCATTGATCAGTTGCGCCAGAACCGGCGCTTTGATGATCGTAAATTTATCCATGCGCAACAGGCCCTCGATGCGGCGCGGGGATTGAGGAGTCGATTTGCCATTCAAACGCAGCGTCCCGCCGCGAACCGTATCGGTAATGTCCAAAGCTTGCAGAATTTTTCCGCTATTGGTACCTGTGACATTCAGTGTGCGCGATCCATCAGGATTTTGCGTTTGTTTGGCTGTAAAAACCGCATCTTCTACATTCGCATGCATATCTAAGGTCACAAGATCGCTACCCTGCTTGGTAAGATCTAGACGGGCGCGAGTCAGCGGCACGTTCGGATCCAGATAAAGCGTGTCGGTACGCAACGAGACATCATAGCGCGGTCCCGTAGAAACTTCTTTTTGCGCCGGCTTGGACCAATAGCCGCTGAGATCCAGAGCTGGTCCGTTCATCACAACGCGTACAGCATTTGTGCCTTGGGGGGTGACGACAATGTTGCCCTGCGTACGGCCGACTTTGATGTCTTTGAGTGTTGCGCTTTCTAAATTACCAGCGTTATCCCAACGGGCCATGGCTTGTGGAATAGTGACATTCGGAAAGGAAAGAGAAGCATTGGAAAGAAGTGTTGTGCCATCGTGATTAAGAGCAAGATCCAAAGCCAGTTTCCCTTCACTGTTGCGTGCTTTGGTGACGTTCCATTCGGCCAGAGAAAGACCGGCATTTTTTAAATCCGCTGTCAGGGTGATGCCTATATCGGCATCATGCTCTTTTATCAGATGAATAGTACTGGAAGCGCTGCCTTCTAACGTTACATCTGCGGGAAGGCGCAGGTCGCGTAACAATCCCGGAGTAATGGAGCCTGATGCACGAATGTCTGATTGGATTTTTGGCGCTGTGCCGAAAAATTCCTGCCAGGTTACCTGGGCGGCGGCATCACTTAGTACAGCCGGGCCCGTCAGAGTCATACTGCTACGATCGACTTTTAAAAGGGCTTGCGCTGATTTAGCCGTGACGTCGCGGACAATATTTTTTATTGTCATGTCCTGTAGCAAAGAGGCGGATTTAACATTCACTTCCGGCAATGTCAGATCATCACGCAACGGAAACCCCAAATAGAGCTTGCTTTGAGCCTGTCCACTGGTGAATTGCTCGGGATTTAGTCCCATGCTTTGGGGGAATTCAAGCGGTTTGGTCGCAATCACCTGGATGGTGTCTTTGAAAGGGCCGTTCAAATCAAACAGCATATCGATGTGCGGATCTTCGGTACTGATATGGCTGATCCGGATGTCTCCGGCCGTTACTTTGGTCTGTAAAATATCGCCGTCGGACGTCAGAATGTTGAAATTGTCTTTGTCAAAGGTTGCACGCCCGGTTGCATTTTTGACGATTTCCATCGGTGGTAAGTAATCCACCGTTACGCCATGAAAATCGATGTTACCCCCTACATCATTTGCATGAAAAGATTTATCCGGGGCAAAAGAGCCCTCTAGATGGAGAGTGGCTTTGGAAGCCAGGCCGGCGCGCAAGTGGCCTCCCTCGCCCTGCTCGACCCGCACCTCCACT
>CAYRRF010000004.1:0-12509 GCA_964426595.1 uncultured Bdellovibrionales bacterium
ATCCGACCGTGTGGTTGCGGCGTTGAAAAACCATCTGCATATTGATTTTGAAGAAACGACAGAAGATGGCTTGTTTACATTGAAAGATGTCGAGTGCTTGGGTGCCTGTGTCAATGCGCCGGTTGTGCAGATCAACGATGATTACTACGAAGATCTGACCGAAGAAAAAATCATTCATATCTTGGAAGAATTAAAGGCGGGTCGTGTGCCACCCAAGGGCTCGCAGATCGGCCGTAAAGGCTCGTGCCCGCACTCCGGCCCGACGACGTTGAAGGAGTACGCGAAATGAGTTTTCAATCATTGCAAGATAAAGATCGCGTTTTTACCAACCTCTATGGCTTTCAAAGCCATGCGCTGGAATCGGCACGCAAGCGCGGTGATTGGGACAATACCAAAGCGCTTTTGGAAAAGGGGCGTGACTGGATTATCGAAGAGATGAAAAAATCCGGTATGCGTGGGCGCGGTGGTGCGGGTTTCCCGACAGGCACCAAGTGGAGCTTCATGCCGAAAGAGTCCGGCAAACCGCATTATCTGGTGATTAATGCCGATGAGTCCGAGCCTGGTACCTGTAAAGACCGCGATATCTTGCGCAACGATCCGCATAAATTGGTCGAGGGCGCGTTGCTGGCGGCATTTGCCATTGGTGCGCATCGCGCGTACATCTATATTCGCGGCGAGTTTTATAACGAGGCCTCGGAAACGCGTCAGGCAATCGCCGAAGCGTACGAATCCGGGCTGATCGGTAAAAATGCGTGCGGCTCGGGATGGGACTTTGATATTTCGGTGCATCGCGGTGCGGGCGCCTATATTTGCGGCGAAGAATCGGCTTTGCTGGAAAGTCTGGAGGGCAATCGCGGTATGCCGCGTAACAAACCGCCTTTCCCGGCGATGGCGGGTCTGTATGCCTGTCCGACCACGGTCAATAACGTTGAAACCATTGCGGCAGTGCCGACGATTTTGCGTCGTGGCGGCGATTGGTTCGCCTCGTTCGGTACCGAGAAAAGCAAAGGTACAAAATTGTATTGCATTTCCGGGCACGTCAATGCGCCGTGCAACGTCGAAGAAGCGATGGGCATGCCGATGAAAGAAATGCTGGAGCGGCATGCGGGTGGTATTCGTGGCGGCTGGGAGAACCTCAAAGCCGTTATTCCGGGTGGGTCATCCACCCCGATCCTGCCGCGCGAGCTGTGCGAAACGGCGATCATGGATTACGAAGGTTTGAAAGCGGTCGGTTCGTCGTTGGGTACGGGCGGCTTGATTGTAATGGATAAAACAACGGATGTCGTACGCATTATTGCGCGTCTGGCGCGTTTCTATGCCCATGAAAGCTGTGGCCAGTGCACGCCGTGCCGCGAAGGTACGGGCTGGATGATGCGGGTGATGAATCGTCTGGTGACTGGCAATGCCGAAT
Organism: uncultured Bdellovibrionales bacterium; assembly: GCA_964426595.1. GTDB lineage: Bacteria > Pseudomonadota > Alphaproteobacteria > Micavibrionales > SZUA-601 > JAQGJA01. Next base: position 1,412 of record CAYRRF010000004.1, read on the forward strand.
TGGAAGAGATTGATATGCTGCTGGATGTCTCTAAAGAGATTGAAGGACATACGATTTGTGCCCACGGCGATGCGTCGGCCTGGCCCATTCAGGGGCTGATGAAACATTTCCGCCCCGAAGTTGAAGCGCGTATATTGGAGTATCGGAAGAATTTGAAGGCTGCGTGATGAGTGTTGAAATTGTCCGAGTTAAAACGGATGCTGAATGGAATGTTGTCAAAAATTTCCTTTCTGAATTGCTAGTGTACGAAAATTTATTGCGACCGGAACGAAAAGAGGTAGCCAATATAATTAACGGTAGCTTCTCGTACGTAAAAGAAAATATTGATAAACATCAAGGAGCTGCTTTTTTAGCAGTTAGTAATGGTGAGCATGTTGGTTTTGGTACGTGTTGGATAGTTTCTGGAAGTGGGCTAGACAAGGGTGATAATCGCTACGGTCACTTATCGGATACATATGTTTTGCCAAATCATCGGCATCAAGGTATTTATAAGAAGCTTTTAGAAGAGCGCAAAAACTATTTTAAATCTTTAGGGATTAAAAATCTGGATATTAGTACGTTAGGAAATAATGCAGACATGCATAAAATTCTCACACGATTAGGGTTCAAGATTCAAAAAATTACTTATGAGATAGAAATTTAAACCCTCTCCACCAATAATGCGGTGGCGTCGTCATTGGTGCGGGCCATTGTGAATAGACACTCTAACATCTCGCTGCCCGGCATGTGCTGGCATTGGGCGATCAGTTCCGGACTCAGGCGCAGCCCATCCGTTTTAAGCAGCAAGGATTGCCCTTTTTGCAAAGAGACAATGGTTGTTTCGTAAGAACTGTTGGCCATCAGCCCGGGGATCAGGCCCTTTGCGGGCAGGCGCTGCGCCGAATCGCTGGCAATAAGCCAGGGCGGCGGGTGTCCGCCCGAGGCAAAGCTCAGGGCGCCGTCGCGCGGGACACACAGCACCAGACAGCTGGTCAGCCAGTGTTTCAGGAAGGGATCATTGCACAGCATATTATTCAGTTCGAATAATAACTCCCCCGCGCGAGGAAAGGCTTTTTGATGTTGCAATGCCTGGAGCAGGCCATACAGATACCCCAGATAGGCATGCAGAAAAAATTTGGCCGGGGCACCGTGCCCCATGACGTCGCCGATAAAAAGATAATCCATGCCGTTGGGATGGGTGACATGAAAAACAAAATCACCGCCGCCGGCTTCTTTTTCCTGAGTATGTAAGGTCAAACGATAAGGGCCAATCAGAGTGGGGACCTGCGGGCGCAAAGGGGTGGAAAGCGATTCTTCCAGCCGCTGCGTCATGGCTTTTTGCAGCTGCTTTTTGCGTGTCAGGCTTTGATGCAGGCGGGTCAGCAAATTTTGCTTGCTGATAGGTTTTTGCAGGAAATCATCCACGCCCACCGAGGCCGCGCGCACTTTGACGGCGTCATCTTCCAGCCCCGTGAGGAAGATAAAGGGGCAATCATTAAGGTGTTTAAAACGGCTTATATGCTCGCGCAGGGTAAAGCCGTCGCCATCCGGCAGGCTGATATCGCACAAGATTAAGTCCGGGACTTGCGTATGCGGGCTTTGCAGCCCTTGCAGGGCCTCGTGGAAATTGGTGTATTGATCAACATCGTACGATTCATGCAGCATTTGATGCAGAATGGAAATCTGGACGGGATCGTCTTCGATCAGGGCAATATGGGCACGCGTCATGGCTCTAGTAAAACATAGAAGTGTAAATAAGTGCCCATTTAGAATGCATACACATGTGTGGAATTAATTTTCCAGCCATTTTTTGAAGATGAGGGAAGAATTCACGCCACCAAATCCAGCACTGTTAGACATGGCATACAAAATATCTTTGCGACGTGCTTCCGGCCCGATAAGATCGACTCCTTGAAATAAAGGGTCTGGATTATCCAAGTTAAGCGTCGGTGGCAAGATGCCATCCCGTAAGGATAATATAGTGAAAATGCATTCAATCGCACCGGCGGCTCCAAGTAAATGCCCGACAGAAGATTTTGTCGAGGATACGCTGACGGGCGAATCGATGCCGAAAACCTCGCGGATGGCCAAGAACTCGCTTTTATCACCCAAAGGCGTCGATGTACCATGGGCGTTGATATAGCCGATGGCTTCCGGTTTTAATTTAGCCGAACGTAAAGCGCCGCGCATCGCAGATTGCAAGGCATCGCCATTTTCAAGACACGCTGTCGGGTGATAGGCTTCCGAGCAAGCACTGTAACCGACAATCTCTGCAATGGGTTGTGCTCCCCGTTTTAGGGCATGATCAAGCGTTTCAATTACCAGCATTGCGGAACCTTCACCCAGGACAAAACCTTGGCGATCAGTACTGAAGGGTCGCGAAGCTTTGGTGGGTTCATCGTTAAAGTGCGTTGCAACTGCATGCGAAGCGACAAAGCTGCTTAAGATTACAGAGTCAATACAGGATTCGGCGCCACCACATAAAGCGACATCTGTTTCGCCGCTTAAAAGCATGCGTATCCCGTCACCTATGGCATGGGCGCTGGCCGCACAGGCTGTTGTCGGCGAAGAGGTGGGGCCTTTGACACCATAGCGAATAGATATTTGCCCGGCAGCCATATTGATTAGAAAAGCTGGGATAGTGGAGGGTGATAAGCCTTTGGCGCCTTTTTCATCAAAGGAACGAATAGCGCGAGCAATGGTTGTAAAGCCGCCGATGCTTGAGCCTATAAAGGCCGATGTCCGCTCTTGATCAATATCTGTGACGGGGGCCCATTGTGCTTGCTGGAGCGCTTGGCCAGCGGCATCAAGGGCAAAATGAATGAATTTGTCCATTTTGCGCTGGAATTTTGGAGAAACAATATAGTCAATATTAAATCCGTTTGGATCTTCGTGCGCGAGCGGTACGGTGGCGGCGACTTTGACATCTACCCCATCCACAAATTCATCGGAAAGACGCTTTATTCCGGATTCGCTGTTAATAAGTCGTGACCAGACGGGTTCTATGCCACAGCCCAAGGGAGACACAACTCCCATACCTGTGACAACGATACGACGATTGATAGGAAGTGACATGCGAGGTCCTTTTATCTGGCGTTAAACGAAATGGAGTGTATGTTTTGCGAGTTAGAAGACATGATGTAGTCGTTGGTAGAGGATAAGGGACAAAAAGTAGAAAACAGTGGCTGATTTAAAGTGAGACTGTCCGATATGCATTTTATACTTTCATGCCCTTGTCCATGGCGCGCGGCCTCGTGACCATGTGGGGTGGAAGCTTGGGCAAAATAACTGGCGCAGAAAATGCCGATGGCTGTATCAAGCCGCATATTTTTCTTGCGATGCGAATCGATTTGGGCTGTTAAAGCATGCATTTCTATGCGCTCTATAACAGATATTTTCTTCAAAAGAAGTTGAAGATTGGGGTGTAGTTTTGACAATGCGGTATAACTCATAGAATTCTCTCTCCGGGTTGATTAAAAAATGAGACAATTCCGACGCATACTGAAAACCCTATCCCGAGCAACAATGAGGTGGTCGATCAAAGAAATATTCAGCAATTTAAAAGCGTGGTTGAGGTTCTTGGTATAAGTGATATCGTCCCATGAGGGTAAGGCTTCCCCGCACGTGTGATTATGAGCCAGGATAACGCCAAAAGTTTCCGTTTGCAGAGCCTGCTCTGCGACGTAGCGTATTTTTGCGTGTAGATGATCTTTTGTTCCCACAGCGATAATTTTGCTATCGATAACGCAATCATCTTTATCCAAGCTAATCATCTGTAACAACTCCACATCAATTGATGTTATTGATGCTTTTGTATGAGTTTCGATATCTTGCCAAACAGCATTCAGCCGTTTTCCCTTGATATGGGCCCAACTTGAAGGATCGGTCGCATAAAAGGGAAAATGGTCAATTCTATTTGGAGTGTTTTGCAGCTTCATCGATCTCCTCAAGTTGTTTTTTGAGCTGTAAATAAGCTGTATCAAGTGCCACAAGTGCGTTCTTTTTGTGTTCTAACGCCAGAGGGGTTCCGTATTTATCGCATTGCAAAACTATACGCGTAAAGCGCAACCCAGATAGAATGGATTGATAGTCACGCGCAAAGGCCATGGCTTCCAGATAAGATAGGGTTCTTTCCATTTCTTCCATTTGATTGCCCGGTTCATTGCCTATCTGTTTGGGAATGCGGGTGATGGCATAGGGTTTTTCTTCCATGATGTCTCCTTTTGGTTTGTTGGGGTTGGTTTGTATTTCAAAGAGCAGGGCACCGCTGATGTGGTTCTTTTTCCGTACATGCTCCAGCATCGCCTGGCTGACGGTGTAGATAACGGAATAAGAAACGTCATTCGGCGTGTGTTTCTTGGGGCCTAATGGGGTAGGGTCCCAGCCTCCGATTCGCTTAATGATGGGCAACAGATGATCTGTGGCCAAAGCCACATAGTTGGTTACCCCCTTGGCCAAGCCGAATTCGAGGGCGGCTGCGATTAATTGCCCGGTAATACGCCCTTTCGAGTCAGTACGGGCCTGTTTAGAGGCACAAAAGCGCGATATTTCCCAAATAGTGTTACTGTGGGGTAAGGGAATATCTTCGACGAACTCGGGGTAGTGTTCGGCGATCATATAAGGTTTGCTGGTCGGGTTGAGGCGGCACGCGGCATCGACCTCTCCCTTTTTATCCAGATGGATGATATAGTAGGTGTCGGGTTGATCGTATTCGTCGAACTCCATGTCCCGAATAACTTGCAAGCCGGCTGTCCATTGCAGCTCGTCGATGAATACGGTACGCCGCAGGCTGTGCATAGACGCCAAAGTTATTGAATTTTCAAGATTATTTGCCTGGATCAGCCAAAAGTCGTTTGACACGGGTTCTCCCCCTTTGATACCATTAAGGAGAACACAAACAATTATTAATTAGAATCTCGTAGAACTACTTAGTCCCTTATGAAGACCAGCCCACACGATGCGGTGTTTTATATTAACCAGGCAACTAGCCTGGAAGAGCTGTCACTAATATTTGAACGTATTTTGACGGGATATGGGTTTGATCTTTTTGCGGTACAGTACATTACTCAGGAATTAAAAAAAATAGATTCAAAGCCGCATTACTTGTGTAATTTCCCGCAGGAGTGGGTCGATCACTATTATGATGCGGAATACTATCGTATTGATCCGGTTATCACATTGGGTAAAGAAAAGCGCAGCCCTTATTTCTGGAGCAAGTTGTGGGAAGATGTGACCATGACGGATAAGCAAAAAGAATTTTTTGATGAAGCAGAAAAATACGGCGTAGCGTCTGGCGTCGGCCTGCCTATTCTTTTGGTAGATAATGAACCAGGCATTGTTTCCTTCGTTTCTTCGGCGTGTTCTGCTAAGGAAATCAAGAAAATAGTGGATGAATACCACGTCGCGCTTACCCTTCTTGCAACAAGTTTTCATCATGCCGTCAGTAGCTTTTTCGAAAAACAGCCTCATCCTTTGGCACCTCATCTCACAGATCGTGAGCGGGAATGTTTAACATGGGCGGCTCATGGCAAGACCGATATCGAGATTGGTATGATTTTAAATATCAGCTATCGAACCGTTAACATGCACATGTATAACAGTTTCAAAAAGTTAAACTGTGTTTCGCGAGAACAGGCCATTGTAAAGGCTATGTTGATGAAGATTATTTCGCTTTAACATTTGCGAAAATGCGTCAGTTATAGTAAAATGTGACCCATGGAGGACCTTTAGATGCAGTGGAATATCAAACAAATGGCTATTCGTTTAACCATACTGGCCGTATGCGTGGTCTTTACCGCGTCGTGCGGAACAAGCACGGGCGAGCGCGTTGTAAGCGGTGCTCTTTTGGGTGCGGGTGCCGGCGCCGGTATCGGAGCGTTAGCTGGCGGAGCCGGGGTAGCACCGGGCGCTGCTATTGGTGGAGCGGTGGGTGCCGTAGGAGGTGCCGTAACCGAGGCAGACGACTTTGATATGGGTACGTCTTCGTTCTGGCACTAATTTTTATCGGGCGGACTTTTTCGAGGCTGTACTGGTTAAGAGGGCATATAGCTCGTCTTTGAGTGCAAGCGCTTTCTTTTTTAAATCCTCTGCATGACTGTCGGAGACAGCGCCCGCACCATCGTCGTAATGGTGCAATTCGGTGGTAATGAGATCGTATGCATCGAATAGGCGACGAAAATGCGCATCCGACGTTTTAAGCGTATGAATCGCATCTTTAAACTGGGGAAATTCATTCAGTAACGTGTGCTTTTCTGTCATAGGCTTTCCTTCGCTTTAATATTACATCAGTGACATGCTAATCCCTACAAGCGAACAAATCAATGGAGTTTATTGGGTGTTTTGGAGGGTGCCTATTTCCCCAGTATTTTTTTGCATCCGCCCGATGCAACTGCAGCCCATACATTCATTCCGGCGATGGCAGAAATGCGTATCGGCCGATCCTTGGAAAAGGTTGAAAACATTTTCTTCTGCGTCATATATGCGCAACCCGTTATTTTTGAAATCCAGGAAAACCAGGAAAACCAGGGATACGTCCAGCTGATTTGTTATGATTTTACTTTCTATATCCGGCCAGGCCATAAAGTTTTTTAAAGAATTTTTTCCGATTTCCAAAGCTAAACGGTCTACGGGGTCCAATCCTTTTTCTGTAAGATCCGCAGGTTTGAAATTAAAGGTAACCTTATTAACCTCGGCTCCGGACATACCTACCCATTTCGCTATGGTACGCTGTGATTTGTCTTGTAAATTCGGGTTAGAAAAAATCTGAGCCCCGCCGCAATCAGCATGGGGCATAAGAATTATTTTTTGTATTTCTTTTAATTCACGCAAAGAAAATGCAGCTTGCATTTCCAGACTTGCATGCTCGTAGGGCGGTATAACAGCCCCGGGGTTGCGTATAACAAGAATCTCATTTTCATTGACATGAAATACCTTATGAGGAATATCTCGGCTATCCACACAGGTCACGACCATTGTATGAGGATGATGCGATTTGTGCGCGTCGGGGCCGATATGTTCCGGTTTAAAATTATTGATGATGTTTTTTTTATGTTTCACAGTCGTTCTTCTTAAAATTTTTCGAATATCAAAGTCTTCCCTTGGGGGACAAAATAATTTTTCAATTTTGTATAAAGGGTGTTGAGGAGGGGCAGGTCTTATCTGGCGTTTAAACGGCGACTCGGCCTGCTGCGCTCGGTTATATTATCCATATTTAAATACCTTTTGTCAAGTTTATTGTTAGAAAAGAGTCTCGGTTGTTTGGGCTTCTACTGATTGGTGTAGGGTCTGGGCGGCAAACTCCATAGCGGCAACGGCCGTTTCAAAGATGTTTTCGGCGCCCACCTGATCCAACAAGCCTGCGCGGCGCAGGATCGATTGAGGCTGGCCATCCATGCCAGCGAGAAGCAAGCGGCATCCTTTTTTCTGCAATGTCTGGAAGACGTTGCGCAAGGCTTCGACGCCGGAGGTGTCAATGTTTAAGACATTTCGCAGCCCCAAGATCAAAATTTTAGGGACGGGACGGTGGGGATCGATTAACTCTTCGATGCGATGTACCGACCCGAAGAACAGCGATCCCGATAGGCGATATGCCTCAATCTCGGTGCCCAATAGAGCGTGGCCCGTGGCTTCGATCTCGGGGATGGGCTCGAGACGGGTGAGGCTGGAAACGCGGGTGATAAAGAACAAACACGAAAGTAACAGGCCAATTTCGACCGCAACTGTCAGATCAATAACCACCGTCAGCAAGAAAGTGCTTAAAAGAATAAGGCGGTATTGCATCGAAAAATGGCGCATACGTACAAATTCATGCCATTCCCCCATATTATAAGCGACGTATAACAAAATCGCCCCCAGCGTGGCCAAGGGGATATTTTTAGCTAGAGGGGCAGCAACCAGAATAATCAACAACAAGGTAAAAGCGTGAATCATGCCTGCAACGGGTGACTTGGCACCGGAACGTATGTTGGTCACCGTACGAGCGATGGTTCCGGTGGCGCAGTAACCCCCCAGCAACGGAGCAACCACATTGGCGATGCCTTGGGCCATAAGCTCCTGGTTGGGGTCATGGCGATCGCCGATTAATCCGTCGGCCACGCGCGCGCAAAGCAAAGACTCGATGGCGCCCAACAAAGCGATGGTAATGGTCGGCGGCAAGAGATTTTGCAGTGTCGCAAATGTGATATGTGGCCATACAGGTGCAGGGAGGCTGGAAGGAATACCGCCAAATTTAGTGCCAATCGTTTCAACAGGAAGCGAAAAAAGACTGACGGCGAGGGTGCCGATGACCAGGGCCAGAATGCTTCCTGGGATACGCTGCAGCCATGCGACCGGCAGTTTGTGGACGATTTTAGGCCAGGTGAAAAGAATAGCGGCCGAAAAAAGACCCAGACCGATAGCATTACTATTATAAGAGCCTATATTTTCCGACAGGGTTTGGATCTGATCGAAAAAGGCGGAAGGCATTTTCTCGATGTGTAATCCCAGAAGCTCTTTGATCTGGGAAAAAATAATGAGAACAGCAATGCCATTGGTAAAGCCGATAACAATCGAAACGGGAACGAAACGTACCAATGTACCCAAGCGGGAAAGGCCCATCGCAAATAAGATAAAGCCGGCAAGAATCGTTGAGATGATTAAGCCGTCAACGCCGTATTTTGCCACGATGCCGTATACAATGACGATAAAAGCCCCCGCTGGTCCACCGATTTGGACTTTGGATCCGCCCAGAGAGGAGATGATGAAACCCGCGACAATAGCTGTGAAAATACCGGCTTCCGGTTTTAATCCGGACGCGATAGCAAAGGCCATCGCCAGAGGAAGAGCGACAACGCCGACGGTAATACCTGCAGATAAATCGCTTAAGAATTCGCCGATGTGATATTTTTTTAGAGCATCAAAAAGTTTTGGTTTAAAAGAAAAATTGGAAATATTCATGACGTGGCCTTTTCTATTTTCGCCCCGAGTGTAATCCTCTTTTTGCAGCTAAGGCAGGGTGTTTTGTAAAAAGTTCCCTGCCGTTGCAAAAATACACTGTCTTTCGAGAGTGGAGATAAGTTAACAATTATGAATAAATGGGGGTGAGAGGTGTCTACCCCCTGCCGAGGCTTTGCTTTATAATCAGGCAGGATCACGATTTCAAATAGGGCGAAAAATGTTTAAACGGATAATGTGCATTGTAGCAATACTTTTAGTATCTGTATTTGTGTGGAAAACTTTTTTAGGGGCTGCCAAACCTTTGCACAAGATAGAGCCAGCAGCAGGTGCAGAAAAACAGGACCAGATTACTCCTGTTACTGTGCATACGCTCGCGTCCCAAGAGATCCAACAATGGCACAATTTTTCCGGCAAGCTGGTAGCGGTGGATCGTGTGGATATTCGTGCCCGCGTGGCAGGCGCCATTCAAAAAATATATTTCCAGGAAGGGGCGCAGGTCAAAAAAGGTGATCCTTTGTTCCTCATTGATCCACGCCCCTATGCAGCAGAGGTGAATCGTCAAGCAGCAGCACTTGCCTCAGCCGAGGCGCAGTCTTCGCTGGCTCTGTCGGAATCCACCCGGGCCGAGCGTTTAGTGAAAGATAATGCCATTTCCCGTCGCGAGTATGAAATGCGAAGTAATGCTGCGAAAGTAGCTGCCGCCGCTGTGCAATCCGCACAGGCCGCTTTGCAACAAGCAAAACTCAATCTGGGCTATGCTACCATTGTGTCGCCGATTGAAGGGAAAGTTGGTCGTGCGGAAATAACGTTGGGTAATTTGGTTGACCCGGCACAAGGACAAATCCTTACCGAGGTGGTGTCGACGGATCCTATCTATGCGGATTTTGAGATTGATGAGCAGACCTATTTAAAAAATGTTCGTCAGACCGGAGAAGATAATGCTTCCTTGCCGGTCCAGTTGGTCATTAATGGAGATGCTTCCGTTACGTATGAAGGAAAAGTAACGGCGTTTGATAATAAGCTGGATCCCACTTCGGGAACGATACGTGTGCGAGCGCTGTTCGCCAATCATGACAGAGCGCTGGTACCTGGCATGTTCGTGACTGTTCGGATGGGAAGCGCCGAGAAACGGCCCGTAATCCTTATCTCCGAAAGCATTGTAAATACCGATCAGGATAGAAAGGTCGTTTATCTGGTAGATAAAGATAACAAAGTGGAGTATCGCCCCGTTACCTTGGGCAGTGCCGTGGATGGCTTGCGGATTGTAGAAGAGGGACTGCAGGATGGTGACCGCGTTATTACCAAAGGATTGCAGCGCATACGGCCGGGAATGTCTGTGCAGCCTCAAGAAGAAACACCCGAGACACCCGTTAAATAAATAAATGTTTGGGATAAAAGAATGAATATATCGCGCTTTTTTATTGATCGACCCATTTTTGCATCCATTCTGTCGATCATGATATTTCTGGTCGGTGCGTTGGCAATGTTTCAATTGCCGGTCGCCGAATATCCCGAGGTGGCGCCGCCTTCCATCATCGTAAGCGCACGCTATCCCGGTGCGAATCCTAAAGTCATCAGTGAAACGGTGGCTGCGCCTTTAGAAGAACAATTGAACGGTGTAGAAAACATGCTGTACATGTCTTCCCAAGCCAGCACAGACGGAAGTCTGGGCATCACCGTGACGTTCAAAATCGGAACGAATGTCGATTTAGCACAACAACAAGTTCAGAACCGTGTTTCACAGGCGTTGCCGCGCCTGCCAGAAGAAGTGCGTACATTAGGGGTTACTGTTGTAAAGTCGTCGCCCGATTTGACGATGGTGGTGCACTTAATCTCGCCGCGTGGGCGATACGACACGCTCTACTTGCGTAACTACGGGATATTGAACATCCAAGACAAGCTATTGCGTTTGCCTGGGATAGGACAAGTTCGTTTGTTTGGCGGCGGCGACTATGCGATGCGCATTTGGCTTGATCCGCAAAAAATTGCCGAACGCGACATGACGGCGATGGATGTCGTGCGGGCGATTCGCGAGCAAAACATCCAGGTGGCCGCCGGCGCAATCGGCGCCCCGCCTAATGCCGATACTTTGCAATTGCAATTGCCGATTAATACGCAAGGGCGCCTCCAGACGCCCGAGCAGTTCGAGGCAATTATCCTTAAAACAAATACCGATGGCGGTATT
>CAYRRF010000004.1:12530-26089 GCA_964426595.1 uncultured Bdellovibrionales bacterium
GACTTAAGGATGTTGCCAAAGTGGATTTAAATGCATCCATGTATGGTCTGAGCTCGCTTTTAGATAATAAACCCGCGGCGGCGATTGCTGTTTTCCAAACTTCCGATGCGAATGCCATTCAAATTTCTAATCAAGTACGCGCCACGATGCGCGAGTTGAAAAAGACGTTTCCGGAAGATATCGATTATAAAGTTGTGTATGACCCAACGGTATTCGTTCGTGGGTCCATTGATGCCGTTGTGCATACATTGTTGGAAGCGGTATTGCTGGTTGTTCTGGTGGTGATTGTTTTTTTGCAAACCTGGCGCGCCTCGATTGTACCGCTCTTATCGGTGCCTGTCTCTATTGTAGGGACGTTTGCGGCCATGCATTATTTCGGGTTCTCGATTAACGCCCTGTCTCTTTTTGGAATGGTGCTTTCGATTGGTATTGTTGTGGATGACGCTATTGTCGTCATCGAGAACGTTGAGCGTAACATGGCCATGGGTTTGAGTTCGCGCGATGCAACCATTCGCGCGATGCGCGAAGTGACGGGACCGATCATCGCCACCTTGCTGGTGCTGTTGGCGGTATTTATTCCGGTGGCTTTCATAAGCGGTTTATCGGGTCAGTTCTATAAACAATTTGCCATGACAATTTCCGTCTCGGTATTAATCTCCACAATCAACTCTTTAACTCTCAGTCCCGCACTGGCGCGTGTTCTTTTAAAGCCGCATGATACCAAAAAAGATATACTGACACGCGGCATTGAGTTTGTATTGGGCTGGTTTTTTGCATTGTTTAATAAGGGATTCAAAAAATTTACGCATGCTTACGTGCAGGTAGTGGCCGTTCTGACCCGTCATCTTAAATTGCCCGTATTGGTTTTGTATGTTGTTCTGATTGCAGCGGCTGGATATTTCTTTGTCAAAACACCCACGGGGTTTGTCCCGGCGCAAGATAAACAATATCTCACAGGTTTTGGCCAGTTACCAGATGGTGCAACGATTGATCGTACCACTTCGGTCATTCACAAGATGTCAGAAATCGCTATGCAAGAACCGGGCATTGCCAATGCGGTGGCGTTCCCTGGGTTGTCGATTAGCGGTTTTACAATCAGTTCCAGTGCCGGTATCGTGTTCCTACCGCTAAAGCCTTTTGAAGAGCGACGTTCACCCGATTTGTCCGCTTTTGCTATAGCCGGAAAATTAAATCAAAAATTTGCGATGATTGATGGTGCATTTATTGCGATCTTTCCTCCACCCTCTGTGCGCGGTTTGGGAACGGTGGGTGGTATGAAGCTGGAGATCCAGGATCGCGGTGGTGCGGGCTATGATGCCCTAAGCAAGGTAACACAGGATGTTATTGCCAAAGCCTATCAAACGCCGGCGTTAAGTGGCGTTTTCTCGGGCTATAAAATCAACGTCCCGCAACTGCAAGTAGATGTTGACCGTGATAAGGTGAAACAGTTAGGACTGGCTCTTACGGATATTTATCAAACGATGCAGATTTATTTGGGATCGTTATACATCAATGATTTTAACCAGTTTGGTCGTACGTACCAGGTTATCGCACAAGCCGATGCGCCTTTCCGTGCGCATGCACAAGATATCATGAATTTGAAAGTGCGAAATGCCATGGGCGAAATGGTGCCTTTGGGTTCTGTGCTTCACGTCAAGGAAAGCTACGGCCCCGAGAGTGTCATGCGGTACAATGCGTATACCGCAGCGGATATTAATGCGGGCCCAGCGCCGGGTTTTTCTTCGGGTCAGGCGCAAGAAGCCTTGACAAAGATTTTGGAAGATACCTTGCCGAAAGGTTTTTCGTTTGAATGGACCGACCTCATATATCAACAGATACTAGCCGGGAATACCATGCACATCATCTTCCCTTTGTGCGTGTTCCTGGTGTTCTTGGTGCTGGCAGCACAATACGAAAGCCTTGGTTTGCCTATTGCGGTCATCCTGATTGTTCCGATGTGTATTCTGTGCGCTATTTTCGGTGTCTGGGTTACTAAGAATGATAATAATATTTTTACGCAGATTAGTTTCTTCGTGCTGGTGGGACTGGCTTGTAAAAATGCCATTCTAATTATCGAGTTTGCCCGCGAGCTGGAGTTCCAAGGATATAAAATTATCGAAGCCGCCATTGAGGCAGCCCGCCTGCGTTTGCGGCCTATTTTGATGACATCTTTTGCCGCTGTATTCGGTGTTATACCGTTGGTCTTATCTTTCGGACCGGGCGCCGAGATGCGTCATGCGATGGGTCTTGCTATGTTTTCGGGAATGCTAGGCGTGACCTTCTTTGGTATTCTTTTTACACCTGTATTTTATGTGGTTGTTCGTTATATCACGGGCGCCAAACCACTCACCGGTCATCATTTCGAAGAAAAGATTTTGTGTAATGATACAGAAGGGTCGTCGCATGCATAAATATAACATTCGCCCTGTGTTATACATGAGCTTGGCAGCTATTCTTGCCGCCTGCAGCTTTACGCCCCATTACACTGTGCCCCAAGTGGAGACGGGAGAAAGCTTTAAAGAGTTATCGGCTTCGGATACAACGCAATGGAAACAGGCCGCTTCCGATGCAGGTATAGCGGATACGACGAGCTGGTGGCAGGTGTTTCAGGACCCCCAACTGGATGCTCTTGAACAACAGGCAATGGCTAAAAATAATGAGTTGCAGGCAGCATTTTCTCGTATAGAACAGGCAGAAGCCATTGCAGCTTCGGCGCGTTCGAAGTTTTTCCCAACGGTGACAGCGAATGCAGGGTACACGGCCCAGGATTTAGGGCCCAACGATAAGCCCACGCATGATTATAATGTCTCGATGGCGGTGTCGTATGGTCTGGATTTATTTGGACGGGTCCGCTCTGCTGCAAAAATAGCAAATCTTACGAAACAGGAATCGGAAGCCCTCTATCGGCAGGTTTTATTATTTTTGCAAGCAGATGTTGCGCAAAACTATTTCATGAGCTTGGCCTTGCAATCTGAATACCAATTATTGACCAAAGCTACCGAGTCGCGTGAAGCTTTCGCCAATCTTGTACAAAAACGTTACACGGAAGGGGAGGCAGGCCAACAAGAACTTTTACGCGCGCAGGCCGAGCTGGCTAATACGCGGGCAAATCTGGAAGTTGTCAAACAACAACAGGCGGCTTCTCAACATGCGCTGGCGGTTCTGTTGGGTGTGGTGCCCTCGCAATTGGGTAATAGTTTTCAAGGTTTGTCGGAAGCCCCACCACAGATACCAGCCGGGCTGCCATCTGAAATGTTGGAACGTCGTCCGGATATTGCAGCGGCACAGTTAGAGCTGGCTGCGGCAAACGAGCGTATCGGGCTTGCAAGAGCTGCGTTTTTTCCAAGCGTCACATTAACTGGAGAAGGCGGAATTACGTCGCCACAGCTAAGTGATGTGTTTAATTGGTCCAGCCGATCCTGGCTGTTTGGCCCTGTTATTTCATTGCCCATTTTTGAAGGTGGTGCACGCGTGGCGCAGCTGAAGCAATCGCAGGCGGTTTTTGAAGAGTCTGTTTCAAACTATCGCCAAAAAGTTCTGGTTGCTTTTAAAGAAACGGAAGATGCGCTGGCGGCCATCCAACACTTGAAAGCACAGCAAAAAGAGCTGAATAAAGCTGTCGAGGCCATGCGCCAAGCCGATGCGATTGCAATGAACCGCTATCGTGAAGGAGAGGCGCCGTATTCCGAGGTTTTGGACACGCAACGGGATTTATTAGTGGCCCAACGGGCGGAAGTCCAAACGCGCGGTGATTTGTTCATCAACACAATACAGCTTATCCGCGCTTTAGGAGGCGGATGGTTGTCGTCAGGAGGTGCGCATGAATAATAATTTTTCATTTCCAGCGCTTGCAGCTAAAAACAAGACTATTCAATTAGCCGACTATGCTGATCGCGTTATATTAGTGGTGAATACAGCTTCTAAATGTGGATTCACCAAGCAATACGAAGCCTTACAGAAGCTTTATGAACGCTATAAAGATAAAGGTCTGGTTGTTTTAGGCGTGCCTTGCAATGACTTTGGCAAGCAGGAGCCAGAAGATGAAGAGTCGATCAAGGATTTTTGTGATCAGCGTTTTCATGTCACTTTTCCCATGACATCTAAGGTAAAAGTCAGGGGCAAAGAAGCGCATCCCTTCTATCAATGGGCGGCAGCTCAGGCTGGCACAGGGAACCGCCCCAAATGGAATTTTCACAAATATTTGATCGGCAAAAACGGCCGCTCTCTTGCTTCATTTCCTTCGGCTGTTGCACCGGAAGACGCCGTCTTGATAGAAGCTATAGAGAAAGCATTAAAGTAGATATGTGTGCTTACTCGGCATAGACATGAACAATATAATATTGTGTGGACACAAGTTTATTCAAGGTCAATGGTGAGAGATGGGCAGATGTTTGGTTTCCTTTGACCATTTGGGAGGCCAGTGGCGTGCTTTGTTCGTCCGATAAAATATCGATACGATAGGCTTTTGCTTTTGAATCGGCTTTCCAATGCAGGGTTGTGTGCGCATCCAGCAGAGTTTTTCCTTGAGGCTCAAGTAAAAGAGATTCTCCGGTATGGGGCGGCACATCCGGACCGCTGATATTGCAGGTGATCTCAGGAGGTATGAAACTTACAGCTGGACTGTCAATCATCAAGCGTACATCAAGACGTTGATTACTATGAGTTGTTGGTAGGTTTGGGCTGTGTAGAATGGTTAAACCGCTGGCGCTGACAGGAGCCTCAATCATGCGTAACGTGTGATAGCCGCCGGGTGCGCCGCCTTCGCGAACTTGCCAGCTGCCGCGCAACAGGCCTGATCCCGTGCTGCGGATACGTGCAATGGCCGTGTGTTCGTCGCCTGTGGAACTGATACAGGAAGTGGATCCATCATCAAAAATTAAATCGACTTGATTGATGGCTAATTCTCCACCCAATCCTCCCACGGGGGCGACAGTCACCGAGGCGGTCTGTGTGCCGGCAAGGTTGACCTCTTCAAAGTCGCGCTCAATGGTCAAAGATTGCCCCGTTTGTGCGGCTTGCGTTAAGACGTTACGCGGAATGATAACGACTTCGGAAAAAAAAGCGAAATCAACGTTATTAACAGCATCGATCGTCTTGGAGAGTGATTTGGCTGTGCTGGCAACAACCGTATTATTGATCAAGAAGTTGATTTGAGATGAGGCCAATGTTACGGTTCCAGGGGCACCGTTACGTGAGGCACGCCAGGTAATAGCCACAGGGGCCGCAGCAGTAATGTTTGTCGTTACGGTAGACGGTGTTGCGCTTGCAGCCAAAATAGCAGCGGGAGCGCTGGACCCAAAGGCAATGCCGAGTATAACCAACAGTGATGTGAGGCGCATAGGGTTATCCTTTCAAAGTTAGAAAGCAAAGGGTGCCGAGAGTTTAAGGCGTAAGAAGATGCGCCCTTCTTTTTCATTTTCGATCAAATGTGTTTCGGGGTCGGTCATTTGACCGTATTGCCCGGCCAGGCCGATGGCGTAACCGGGATTGTTAACAGCGGCTTGCTTCAACAGCCATGTGAACTCTGTTTGCATCATCGTATTGTTACGTGCGCTGCTGGCGCCTTCGTTTAACAGGAAGGAGACATTTGTATTGTTCCAGAATTTATCGGGAAGGATAATGAAATCGCTTCCCAAGCTTACGTGATAAGACTGGCTTTCACCCGCGGCAGCTTGGTCCAGGTGTTCCATTTGAAAGCCTGGGCGCAATGTCAGGCGTTCATTGGGGCGCACTTCTAATGTAAGGTCTGTGTAATGTGTGTCATAGTCGTTATTACCATCCACTGCATCGCGCAAGACGCTGAAAGTGTGTGTCAGATTTACGCTGGTCGTATCATAATTTAACGCGACACCACCGTTTACCGAGCCTGTAAAACGATCGAGTCCTGGGCCGGCATATCCGAAAGGTGTCTTTAAACGATCTTCATCCGCCGCCGAGCCACCTAAGAATACGACGGGTTTCCCCGGTAACGGCTTTTCAATGGCGTGGCTTGCTTGAGCCCAGGCGTTTAAGGAGCGATTATGGGGTAACGCCGAGAGATCGTTCACGTTATCTGTTATCCAGGCTACTTGTCCGTCTAGAGTTGTTGCGCCATGCAGATAGTTGCTGCTGAGGCTGTACATCTCGCGGTCGGGTTCCAGCAAAGGACTAAGCAAGGATTGGAAGAAGCTGCCCACTTTTTGATAAGCGAGTTCGACACTCCATAAACGCAAACGCCCATCGTCCGAAAGTTGTTTTCCAAGAGGCGTTACTGTTAAAGCCACGCGGCCTGCCTTGTCGCCTGTGCTAGACGCAAGCGTTTCAGCGCCGTCGGTATCAAAGTTTGTATGCGCTCCTTGAACGCGTACGCTCGCATATTCCGGTATAACGGTGGTGTTAAAGCCCAGTTGAAAACCATTGCCGCTTTGCTCGGGCGTATCCACCACAGCAACACTTGTACCTGTAGTTGTTCGAAGCATGGATCCTTTTCCGGTATAGGCTGTGGCCTCTAGGGTGGCATCACTTTTATCGCCTAAGGGACGATAGGTAAGATAAGCACCTTCGACGCGTTGGTGCGTATCTTCCATACCGGAGATATTGTTGTTGCCAAAAATAGCGCTTGGATCTTGTGCAAAGCCTGTTACATGTGCAACGTCATTGATATTGAACTGAGCCGAGGCACCGCGTCGATAAAATTGGTTCATCAAAAGGTTATTGGCACCGATATCATGGTGACCCAATCGCAAAAGAGTGTCGATATTTTCACCTGGCCGTTCGGCGGATAGCAAATATTCACCGACTTCCACCGCGTTTCCAGCAGGGTTATAAGCCGCGTCCGTATTCACGAAGCCATTGCTCCGGCCCTTGAATTGCCAGTCGCCCTGTTGCGTGGCGCCTTCGACATGAAATTGCGATGTGATGTTGTGGCGATCCGGTGTGTTACCCAGGTGTCCGTTCTCTAGACCCAAGATGCTGTAGGCGGCGTCAACGGATCCGGTAAGAGAAGTGGGACTGGAAACGGGGGGAGCGCTGGCCACGGTAAAATTCCAATGGCTGATTTCAACAAGCTTTCCATTTTTACCCAGGCGTACCAGACGCAACATCTGTCCACCGGCGTTGTAGGGCGAGGCTGGGTAGAAAATGATGGTACCGTTTTCAATGGTTACCATCTGGGTGATGTCGATACCATTGAGCTCGAGAAAAAGTTGATTTAATTCTTCACGGCTTAATCCGGGTGGTAATGCAATGCGCAAAGGTTCGGTTTGCTGAAAGGCACGGCTGGGATCTCCGGGCCGTACAAACGTAAAGGTCTCGGCGGACGCTTCTGCGGTAAAAAAACTCAGAGCGGTTGTGACAAGAAGGAGAGATAACAGATGTTTCATGTGTTGAAATAATGCGTAAAAGGAATGGCTGATTGTACGGGGAGGAAAAGTTAAATTCAAGGTCTGCATGGCCTTGACAGCCTAAGAGACCCCTCTAGCCTGAGATATTGATAGTTCTCACCAAAAGGAAAGGGTATCCCATGAATCTGTCACGTTTTGCACTTCTTGTTTCTGTTTCAACAATCGCCTTGGCTTCCGCCGCATTTGCCAACCCACCCGGTATGGGTGTGAACGGTGTTACGCCTGTCATGAATACGGTGACGCCTGGCATGATGAATGGTGCCAGCGGTGGCGGACAAAGAGATAATAGAAGTCAGGGGGGCATGAACGGTGGCGGTTCGTCAGGTGTTGGTCAAATGGGTGGCGGTTCTCAGGCAATTGGTCCCAAACCAGACGAACCAGCCAAGAATAGCGTTACACCTTCCGGTATGGGGCAGATGGGTGGTGGCTCTCAAGCGATCGGTCCAAAGCCGGACGATCCGATGAAGAATGGCATAAACCCAACAGGGATGGGTCAGGGTTTGGGCGGAGCCATTCAATCGATTGGTCCCAAACAAGATGATCCCATTAAAAACGGTGACATGCCTTCAGGAATGGGACAAATGGGTGCAGGCTCGCAAGCGATTGGCCCCAAACCGGAAGATCCGATGAAAAATAGCGTGACACCATCGGGTATGGGTCAAGGCCTTGGCGGTGCTGTTAATAGCGTGAAAGATATGAAGAGCGGTTTAGGTGGCGCGACGGGTGGCGGACAAAATTCGGGAGCTATGGATTTTGGTAAGGGTAAAACCGACACAGGTATGGGCGGCCAGAATAATAATGGCGGTATCGGTCAAAAGAACACCGTGACAGTCACTGGATTTGGTAATGGCAGCAACACGCC
Organism: uncultured Bdellovibrionales bacterium; assembly: GCA_964426595.1. Classification (GTDB taxonomy): domain Bacteria; phylum Pseudomonadota; class Alphaproteobacteria; order Micavibrionales; family SZUA-601; genus JAQGJA01. Next base: position 20,775 of record CAYRRF010000004.1, read on the forward strand.
TTCGAATGGCGGTCAGGGCGGTGGCCCTGGTGACGATAAGAAAAAAGATCAGGGTGGTTTGATTAACTCTATTACACCGACACAAGGCACGGGCGGTAGTAATGGCAATAATAATCAAGGCAGCCGTCAAAATAACCAGCCGCAGAATACGGTTCATTCCAGCAATAACAACTCTTCTCAAGGCAGCAACAATAACTCCAAAGGCAGTGGAGGCAGTAACGAGAAAGAGAAGGAAAAAGAAAAGCCGGCAGAAGGTAAAGAAGGCAAGGAAAAACCAGACGGCAAAGATAAAAACGCCATGCCGACCGATGAGGGTAGCGGCAGTGGTGAAGGTTTGGGCACGGGAGGCGGTCCTTCGGGAAGCTCGAACGGACAGCCTAATGATATCCGCAGCGGAAACCCAAATCAATCACAACCGAGCAATAGTGATAGCAATGAAGGTGGTCAGCCTGCGCGTATCAACATGGGCAATGGTACAGTAATCAACCCCGGTGATAATGTCGGCGGTCATGGTGGTGTGCCTGGTAATGCAGTGCAGGGAATGCAAAATTACCGCGATCGTTTCAGCAATCCTGGATCGGTGAATACAGGAGTAGGTGGACCCGGTCGTCCATAACTCGTTTAATTCTTTTTGATATTAAAACCCCCGGACAATACTCCGGGGGTTTTGTTTTATAAGAAGTTTTATATTACAGTTCCTGCTGGCAGGGGCGATTGTCGAGGAAATTATTGGCACACCCTATATCGCCACCACTGCTAGGTGCAGGGCCGCCGGCTGCGGGTGCGATATCTTGTAAGTCTTCTGGGGAATCGCCGCCCGCTGCGGGCGTAATATCGGCCAAATTACCGGCGGCAAAAGTACCGCTTGCAGAAGGCAATTTAATGCTAACATCTGTGTTACGCGTTAAAGTTTCGATTGTTTCAAATGGCCGATCCAATACGATAGTCTTGTTAGCTACGGAAACGATGGGTCGTCCCAGGGCGCTAATCTCAAAAAGAGGTGCCAGAATTTGCGGCTGTGTAACCGTCATCGTGCCCTTGGCGTAGGTGATGAGATAATTGCCAAGGCCTGAGCCACTTGCTTTAAAGGCATCAATGATATAGTCGCCTGCGGCAACACTGGATGCAGCGCCCGCGCTATCCAGACCTACGGAAGTAATATTGTCCCCATTAAACAAAGTGCCGGTGGTTGTAAATTCATTACCTAGGAAAATAAAGCTGGTGCCGTAGGCTTTTTTCTGATCATTCGCCGTAATCGTCAAGAGAGCCGGACTGATATGCAGGGTGCCGGGCGCGTAGCTGATCGAATAATTGCCTAAACCTGTACCTGTGGCATTTGAAGTATTGATAGTGTAATCGCCAATGTTTGCCGTACCTGCAGCGCCAGCGGAAGCAAAGGTTGCACTTGTTACAGTATCACCATTATATAAGGTGCCGCCGACAGTAAACTCATTGCCGGAGAAAGCGAATGTTGAGCCATAGTTTTTGCTTTGGTTATTGGCAGTGATTGTCAGCCAGGCCGGATTTACGGCAAAAGTGCCATCTGCGTAGGAAATAATATAGTTGCCTAAGCCCGTACCGACGGCGTTGCTGGTGCTGATGGCGTAGTTACCGACAGTGGCGGTACCTGCGGCGCCTGCGGAAGCCAGCGTCGTGCTTGTAACCGTATCGCCATTATATAGTGTACCACCCACCGAAAACTCGTTGCCGGAGAAAATAAAAGAGGACCCGTACGTCTTGGTTTGATTGTGGGCTGTAATTGTCAATAAGGCCGGGTCGACGTGAAACGTACCATCGGCAAAATTTATGGTGTAGTTGCTGAAAAAGTTGCCTGTAACACCGGCGCCATTTGAGGCAACGGCTATCGTTGGGCTAATGGTATAGCTGCCTACATTTGCTGTACCGGCGGCGCCTGCACTGGTACCATAGACATTCAGAAGCTGATCACCGTTGTATAACGTACCTCCCAATGTGTATTCCGTACCATTGAAACTATAGGTCGAGCCATAGGTGTTGGTCTGGTCATTCATCGTGACGGTTAAAGTGGCGGGACTGATATTAAAATTGCCGTTTACGTACGAGATTGTATAATTGCCTAAACCAGAGCCAATGGCGTTGCTGGCGGTGATGGCATAGGAACCAACCCCTGTGGTAGCGGCAGCTGCGGTTGAAGCCAAGGTCGCTCCCGTAACGTTATCACCGTTGTATAATGTGCCAGAGGTTGTAAATTCGTTGCCAGAAAAAGCAAACGAGGAACCATAAGTTTTGCTTTGATTATTGGCGGTAATCGTAAGCAGGGCCGGGCTGATATGAAGATTGCCGGGTGCATAGCTGATAGAATAGTTGCCTAAACCCGTACCTGTGGCGTTCGAAACACTAATCGTATAATCGCCTGTGGGCGCGGCGGCAGTTGTGCCGGTAGAAGCAAGAGCAGCACCCGTCACCGTATCGCCGTTGTACAATGTGCCGCCTACCGTAAACTCGTTACCAAGGAATGCGAAGGAAGAGCCGTACGTTTTATTTTGATTATTTGCTGTAAGCGTTAAAAAAGCGGGATCGACGTGAAAATTACCGTTCGCGTAGCTGATCGTGTAGTTACCAAGGCCTGTGCCAACGGCATTACTGGCTGTAATGGTATAGTTACCGATTGTAGCTGTACCGGCAGCGCCCGCAGAGGCCAGAGTGGCGCCTGTGACAGTGTTGCCGTTGTACAATGTGCCGCCGACGGTGAATTCGTTGCCCGCGAATGAAAAATTGGTGCCATAGTTTTTGTTTTGATTGTTGGCGGTAATCGTAAGCAAGGCGGGACTGACATGGAGATTACCCGGTATGTAGTTGATAGAATAGTTACCCAGGCCTGTACCCGTAGCATTTGAGGCATTAATAGCGTAATTGCCGACATTGGCCGTACCAGCGGCTCCGCTACTGGACAGATTTACAGCATTGACAACATCACTATATTGCAAACCGGAGACGCTAAAAGAAGAAGTCCCCAGATTGTAATTCTGCCCATAGGTTTTGCCTTGGTCCAAGGCTGTAATGGTTAGTGTTGCAGGTGTGATAATCAGAAAGTTTCCGACATATGTGATAGTGTAGGTATAAGCTGTCGAAAAAACAGATAGTGTGCCTTGGTTAATAGCGTAAGAACCAACGTTTTGACCCGTGGCTCGTGTTAAGCCTCCGGTAAAATAATCACCGGACATCAAAGATCCGCTTACAGAGTAAGTAAGAAGGGGATCAAGTGCGCCATACAGTTTGGTTTTGGGATCGGCTGTAATAGTAAGAGCGATAGAAGGAATCGGATCGGAGGAGGCGCAACCTGCTCCACCGGCAGCAAAACAAACGCTGTTACCGGATAATTTCTTGCCACTGATATTGATGGCACCGCCATTTAAATTTTGAACGAACACATTTTGAGGATTACCCAAGCTTCCCAAAGCGAGGATAGATCCGTTTTGTATCAGATGAATACCTCCAATAGAAGGCGATAAAGCGGAGGTCGTATCTATTTTCGAGCTATTGATGCTGACCGTATTGCCCGTGCCTGTGCTGGTGGATGCAATGGTAACGCTGCCACCTTGGGTGCTGACACCAGAGTTGTTGTTTATACTAACAGTATTGCCCGTTAAACTGACGTTGCCGCCGCGTGTATACAGGGTGGAATTATTCATGCTTAAAGCGCCGGTGGTGTTCCATGTAACACTGCCGCCATTGGTACGAATATATTGGTTGGCCATGTTTATGCCGCCCGTGCCAGAAGTCGCGCTCAGACCAACCCCTGCGTTCGTCATGTTGATGTTTGCCGAAAAAGTGATGCTGCTTGTAGCGCTTAGAATGAAGTTGGAAACTGCGCTGTTGATGGTGCTGGCAAGAGCGTTATCAACCGTAATAGTGGCCGGATCCAGAAGCCATTCGCCGTAGCTTCCAAAGCCAGCCGAGGTGTTACCGTAGGCGCCCGTGATGTCTACACTGCCGTCGGAAGAGGTTTCAATTCTGCCGCCATTACCGCCCATGGCCCCGCCCTGGGCAAAGAAGCTGCCGAAAGCATTTGTAAGCGTATCCGACCACACTTCAATAAGACCGCCATCGCCGATATCAAGAGCATCTGCCTTGATTTGGGCTTGTGCGGTAATATCGACCTGTTTGGCTTTTGCTGAAACCAGAGGGCTGGTCGTTTGACTGCCGATTTTGATTGTGCCACCACCCGTTTTGCCCGAAGCATCTACCTGTCCCGAAACCTGTACGTGGGCACCGGCACCTGTCAGAACGATTTCCCCGCCTTTGCTGCTTAGGCTGCGTGCTTCAATAATTCCCGACGTATTGATGACGGAATTAACAACATCGCTGGCCGTCGCCGCTGTCATCATGACTTTGCCGGCAGGTGCGATAATCGATCCGGTGTTTTCGGCTTGGATAGTACGTGGGGCGGTATTGTTGGACAGGGCCAAACTTAAAAGTCCATCGCCATACATGTCGACGGCATATGTATCTGCGGCCGCTAATTGGATACGTGCAAGATTGCCTTCGATGATGCCGCTATTGCGTACATTCGGCGCTACCAGAAGGCCAAGACCAGAGTCTTTGATGGTGATGTGTCCTTGGTTTTCGATACGCGCATTGTTGTTTCCGGCGTGGTTGAAGTGCAGCGCTCCGGTGGAATTCATAAAGGTGTTATTGTCGATATCGGCGGACGAGGCAATAAAACCGGCAACGTCAATATTGCCACCGGGGCCGATCAAAACGCCATTGGGATTGATAACCAGCACATGACCATTGGCCAACAGGTTGCCATTAATGGTGCTTATTTGATTGCTGTTGACAACGCGGTTCAAAGCCCACGCTTTGGAACCTGGTTGAATGAATTGTGTTGTTTCACCGGCGCCGATGTCAAAGCTACCCCATTCGATGATGGCGCGATCGGATGTCTGGTTGATGGTTAGCGTATTGCCAGAGGTAGAAAAACTGGCGGCACCACTGGTCACCGTGCCATCGGCCGGATTGGCTTGGGCGGGAGAGATAAACGAAGCGCTTGTTACGCCGAGTGCAATTACAGCGCATACAAATGTATGGCAGAGATTACAGACATGCTTTCCTTTTTTGGCAAGGCTCCAACGAAAAATAAAAGAACGCGAAGAGCGATATGTTGGAGACATTCGTGGAGCTCCCTTTGGAAGGATTAACGAAAAGTTAAAGCGCCCCATTTCGTAGCATACAAGCGTATGCCGAGTCAATTTATTTTATGTAGAATGTTAGTTTTAAAAGCGTTTTAACGCATTGAAGAATAAGCGCGAGCCATCATCGCCTTCTGCGTTAAC
>CAYRRF010000004.1:26099-28270 GCA_964426595.1 uncultured Bdellovibrionales bacterium
CTGATTGAGGGGGGTTGCGAGCTCGAGATATCCGGAAATATCGTGAACCGTGTTGAAGCGTACCCCGAAGCCGGCGGAGCTAAGCGAATCGCGTTCCGCTTCGCCGACCACAGGCGACAGGTTTGTTATACGACCATAGTCGACAAAAGTATAAAGCTGGTAGGATTGGAGGACAGCATTGTTGAGAGGCCCGCCATAGCGTAGTTCTGCAGAACCGGCATATCCCTTATCGCCCGCAATTTCACCCGCATCATACCCGCGGCCAAAAGCTTCGCCGCCAACGGTAAATTCTTCGGAAGCAAGCAAGGGATCGTGTGTCATTTGCGCTGTGCCGGAAAGAGAAAGTGACAGATCGCGCCATAGATCCTGAATACGCGTAGCGGTGACATTGTAGCGCGTAAATTCATGCTTACCATTGGCGCGCGATCGTCCGGTGCCATCATCGGTGGCGCCTAACACATCCAAGCCTTTGGTGGCCGTGCACTCCAGTTGGTTGATGCCCCTCCACGAATCCGTGAAGTCAACGTTGCCACTAATGCGCAGGCTGCGCACGTGATCGCGGGCGATTTCCAATCCTGCCAGATCTGTTTGGGTATTATTGAGATTAAAACCAGATAATAAGTTGATATTCACCTGTCGGCTGCGCAAGAGAGGGTGGAGAAGTTCGATATCAAAAAGTTTGCTATCACCCTGTATCCCTAAAGGACTCAAGCTGCCTCCCGGCTCTGTTGCAGTCAAAGCGTAACGGCCTTTGACCCGCGTCCCTTCGCTGCCCAATTGTTCTTCATGTGTCAGCTCGCCGAATAAGAGTTCCTGCGTATCGCTGCTGCTGATGCCCCGCAAAGTCGTGCGGTCGTGAAGGCCAAAAAGAGAATTCACAGCGCCGACAACTTCGCCGCGCCAGGGTCCGATAAACTGTGATCCGCGGTTATTGATTCCAATCGACCCTTCAAAAGGGTTTTCTTCTACGACAATGACCAGATCTCCGCCACCTTGTGTCTGGGAGGGTTTGACCACGCTACGCGCAGTGATGCCGGGAAGATCATCAATCAACAATAAATAACGTTCGATTTCTTTGGTGTTGGCCGGACCTGCCGAACGGATTTTATCGGCAAAAGCTTGGATTAATCCGTTTGCATCTTTGACGTGGCTTTCGACGGTGACGTTGGTGATGCGTCCTTCGATGGCTTGAAGATGCAAAACACCGTCTTTGATTTTTTGCGGAGGTAAAATAACGCGTGAAAACACGTAACCATCCTCGCGGTATTTGCGTGTCATCCCCAATGCAATTGTATTCAAATCCGCAAAAGAAACTTTTTGGTGAAGAAATGGAGAATAAACAGAAGTAAAATCAGTTGCTGTATAGGCGGAAGAGCCATCTAAAACAACAGCGTTCAGTACAAAAATTTTTTCGGTGCTACCTTCACCTTGTGCCTGTTCGGCTTTTGGAATAACGATTATATCTTCTAAACGTGCATGCGAGCGATCGGGCTGTTCCAGACTGCGTGTAACAATACCGGGTTGTGCAGAGGAGGGAACCTGTTGTGCAAATGCTATCGTGCTTGATAGCGCAATCGATATACCGGCTAAAAGGAGGCAACGGAGGGAGAAGGATTTTGCGGGCATGGTTTTTTAGGAACTATCGGTTGGGCTGGTATGGTTATATCAAGATTGGTCTGAGGAATACAAGCCTATGTCGCAGGTCGCATGGAATGTATTAAAGCATTATGCTTTGTCTAGGTCGGATTGTGTTTAGAAGGTGGTGTGGTAAATTAGAGCCGAAAACAAGGGTAAAGATGCGTATTTTTATTTTGACCACTCTGGTGATTTTTGTGTGCGCAGCTTGTAGCACCCTTTCCATCGACGAACGTTGGGAAACGGCCCGGCAAATCGCTGCGCGGGGAAATCTAGCCGAGCATGTCCTGGTAGCGGGGCCTTTTAACCTTACCAGTTTTCAACGCATCACTTCTCCGGCCGAAATAGCAGATGTTTACATCGAGGGCGATGGATTGGCCTGGGTATCGAAACAAGTCAAATCGATGAATCCAACGCCTGTGCATCCTATCGCCTTAGGACTTGCGGCGCAGGATCCAAGTGCAGCTGTTATTTATCTTGCGCGCCCTTGCCAGTATAGCGGATACGCGCATCGGCGACGCGGGTGGAGGGAATCC
>CAYRRF010000005.1:0-5979 GCA_964426595.1 uncultured Bdellovibrionales bacterium
CGCTTCTTTGCCACCCTGTCCCTGCACGGCGGCGGTGGCGCCCATCAAGCCATTGACGGTAATCGCCTCCACATTTTGTGGCGCGGCTTGTGCAGCCCAGACCTGAGTCAGAAAAATAGTCGGATCATCGGTTTGCGCACGCGCCATATCAAACACAATACCGCTGCCTTGCCCATCACTGGCCAGTACGGCGCTGTCGGTATTTTTCAGTGTGAAACCGTCGGGCACGCGGTAGCGGATTTTTAGGGCGGGATGAATGAATTCCTGACCGTGGATAAAGCCGCCTTTGCCGTTATCGCCGTACACGGTGCCGTTGAGTGTTTGTAAAAAGCCGGTGCGATTAACGGTGCCTTGCGGTGCTCCGCCCACTTGCTGGGCCAGCGCATGCGCACGCGTGATGCGGTCGGGTGTTTGCGGGTGTGTCGAAAGGTAGCTAAACTGATTGGCGGCTTTTCCGGCCATACGCGATTCAAATTGCGTGCTGCGGTCCAGCTGGCGCAAGAAGCGCTCGGTGGCCGTCACATCATAGCCCGCTTCTGCAAGATAGCGCACGCTCAAAGCATCTGCTTCATATTCATGGGTGCGGCTATAGCTCTTGAGATAGAGATCCGCGCCGACGCTTCCCAATTGTGCCGCCACATTGCTGCCGGTAGCGGCGCCCAAGGCCTGCAATCCGATATTCGCCAGCAGCCCTTGCGACATTTGCTGTGCGGTATGGCGCGCATTAACGTGTCCCATTTCGTGCGCCAACACGGCCGCGACCTCGGCCTCGTCTTCGGCCAGTGCCAACAGGCCGCGCGTGATATAGATATACCCGCCCGGAATCGCAAAGGCGTTGACCATCGGATCATCCAGCACGGTGAATGTCCAGCGTACATCTTTGCGCTCGGCATAGGGCGCCAGCCGCGCTCCGATGCGCGCCACCATAAAATTCAGATCTTGCGTGTCGTTGACACCGTATTGCTTCAGGACTTTGCCGTGCTCATCCGCGCCGATGCCCGCTTCGCTTTGTTCGCTGACCAGCCCGGTGAAAATCGGGCGTCCCGAAGTGGGGCTGGTGGTGCAGGCCGTCGTCAGGGTCAGGAATGCGAGTGCGGATAAGAACAAGCGAAACATGGAAAGCCTCTTGAGTGGTAAACCGACCCCGAGCATACTCAGAACGATCGTAAATCCCAAGAGCACAAAACGAGAAAACATGCCCTTTAAAACCCTTGCTGATATTCCTTCCAACGCTGTGACGGCGTTGGTGCGCGCTGATCTGAATGTACCGATGCAAAACGGCCAGGTCACCGATACCACCCGTCTGGACCGTCTGGTGCCGACGGTGCGCGCTTTGCAGCAAAAGGGCCTCAAGATTGTCCTTCTGGCGCATTTCGGCCGCCCCAAAAGACGCACGGCCGAGGACAGCCTGCGCCCGGTTGCGGCTAAACTAGGCCAGATCCTGGGCGAGGCAGTGGCTTTTGCCGACGATTGTATTGGGCCTGTGGCGGAAAAGGCGGTTGCCGATTTAGGGCGTGGCCAAGTGCTGGTGTTAGAGAATTTGCGTTTTTACCCGGAAGAGGAAAAAAACGATGCGGGTTTCGCCCAAGCATTGGCCAGGCTGGGCGACGTGTATGTGAACGACGCGTTTTCCGTCTCGCACCGCGCCCACGCATCGGTCGAAGCGCTGGCACATCTATTGCCCTGTTTTGCCGGGCATCTAATGCAGGAAGAGCTTGAAGCGCTGGCCGCTGTTCTGGAGCATCCCCAGCGTCCGGTGATGGCGATTGTCGGCGGATCGAAGATATCTACCAAGTTCGCACTGCTGGAAAATATTGTGCAGAAAGTCGATTACCTGGTTTTGGGCGGCGGCATGCAAAACACTTTTTTCCTGAATAAAAACATCGAGATAGGCAAGTCTTTGTGCGAACCGGACCGTGTGCCGGAGGCGCAAAAAATTTGTGCAGTGGCCGCGCAGCACGGGTGCACAATCGTTTTGCCGGTCGATCGGGTGGCGGTGACGGATTTCGGGCTGGGCGCACCTTTTGAAATCGTACCAACGACAGGTTTACGTCCCGATCAGGAAGCCGTGGATATCGGTCCGCAAACCGTTGCCGAAGTGGCCGCATTACTGACGTCCTGCAAAACGGTTTTGTGGAACGGACCGATGGGGCGCAGTGAAGTGCCGCCCTTTGATCGTGGCACCAACGATCTGGCGCAGGCGGTGGCGGCGCTGACACGGCAAGGGAAACTGGTGTCGGTAGCGGGCGGCGGCGATACGGCCGGCGCACTGGAGCACGCCGGTGTTGCAAAGGATTTCAGCTATATTTCCGCCGCAGGCGGCGCCTTTTTGGAATGGCTGGAGGGAAAAATCCTGCCCGGCGTCGCGGCGTTATTGCAAGATTAGAATCGGTTGCCGAACACAAGCGTGTTTCGGACATTCATCTCGCCCGCTTCAGAGCTCATAAAGGAGCAGGGGCCGCAATTTTCCCGGAATTTATCCGCAATCCCCGATTCTATTTTAAGGGCTTCGGCTTCAAAGGCGAGGGGATTGTCAAAGGCGTTGTTTTGCATGAGAAATTCTTCTCCTGTGGGGGTGGGACAGGCCTTAGTATGGCATACGAATCTTGTGATTAAGTTAATTAATACGGCCGGTGTGCAGCCAGACCAGCCCGTAAAAATATAAGCCCACCGGCAGGCCGGTCAGGGTAGCGTTTACCGCCCGCCCCTGAAACGTGACCTGGATCTGCGTGCGCTGCAGCTGTTTTTGCTGCATCAGGGCATAGGTCTCGTCCAATGGCCGGGTGACGCGGGGGATAAAGAGCGTGTCGAACTTCGCATGCCGCAGGGTGGGGGCCTCGCTTCCCGCCCATTCGAGCAGGGCATTATTGACGTCTAAAATCCGGCGGTCATGGTCCAGCAGCAGGGCCGGGGCCGGGCAGCCGCGCAACAACGCAATCAGGTCAAAAGCGCCGGCATTCAGGCGGTAGCGGGCAATCTCGCGCTGGGCTTCGACCATGCAATACCCGCGGATATACGAAGAAAGGTTGGGCCCCTGATATTGTTCGGCCAAATCCGCAATGATCCGCCCCAGCCGCTGGGCGCGCCGCTCGGCCAAGGATTCCAGTTGCTGCCAATAGACGGTTTCCAGCCGCAGGGCAAAACGCCGCTTGCGGTACTGGACAATCCGCGGCTGGGCCTGGGCCCAGGCCATGTCGACTGGGGTGTTTTTACTTACCATAGATTAAAAAATAATCATACATACTTATATAGTTTAACACAAATCAATTCTGGACTCAAGGGGTTGATTTGCACATAATAGTTGGAGTCGTTTTTACCCCCCACCTCCCTTTTATTTCAGGATATTTCTCATGACCGACACGCCTGCAGCCAAACAAGTCGTTTCCACCACCAGCGTTGAAAAATACGATCCGCTGAATGGTCAACAAGAGCACGCCGCTGAAGTGGCGAAAGCCAATCAATCAACGGCCGTTCCGCTGCAAGCTTACACCAACACCCTTTCGGGCGCGGAGCATTCGGCACAACACATGGTCAGCACCGTGCGTGATGCGCAAGGTCAGCTGAACAACAAAGTGGCAGACGGCAAATTTGACTTGGATGATAATCGCATGGGGGCTGCGAATTTGAATGCGGTTGAAACCGGGGCGGGTCAACCGATGCAGAGCAGTGCGGCGCCGATGACGAATCCCTTGAACAATGTCGAGCGCATGGCGACGGGTACGACGATTGAATTGCACAAACCGCATGCAGGCAAAACGACCATTGTTACCGTGCATCCCGGCGATACGCTGACAACAAAATTTGATCCCAACAGCGCCGATCTGTCGCTGAAAGGCAAAGATTTGGAAATGAAATTCACCGACGGCAGCAAGTTGGTGTTACATGATTTTGCGGCGGATATGCACAACCTGCCAAACGTCGCGCTGGCAAACGGTGTGATTGTCGCCGGGGGCGTTATCATCGCGCAATTGCACGGCACGCATGACGATATCTTCAATTTGGAAACCGCCGCCGGTCCGGCCGCGGGTGGCGCACAAGGCGGTGGTCAGTTCCACTACAGCGACGATCTGGGCCGCATCATCGGCTTGCTCAATAAATTGCCGCCGATTCCTTTTACTGCTTTGCAATTTGACCAGCCGGAAGTGCGCACGGTTATCAGTGATACGACGGACCCTGTCGGCGGTACCTTTATTCCGCATTTTGATACGGTCGCTGGCGTTTTGGGCCAGGTAAGTGGCGGTTTCGAAGACTGGCAGCCCTTCCAGAACACAGGCGATACCACGGAATATCCGATGGTATTAAGTGTTGTGTTTACGCCGGACGATAATGAAGTCGTCGACACCATCACTATCAGCAATATTCCTGCCGGCACGTTGTTCTTCTATGGCACGACCGGTTCGTACGTACCTCTGACTGTTGTCGGTGGCAGCTTGACGCTGACCGCAGACCAGTGGGCTGCCGGAAATGTATTCGTCAAAGCACCGACCAACAGCGATGCGGATCTGCCGATGACGGTAACCTTGACGATCCATGATCCAGATAACGGTCAAACCGCCGTTTTGTCACAAAATATCGTAGCCGTAATTGACTCGGCTGCCGATTTGCCAACCATGACCAGCAGCATCACAGTTGAAGGCGTCACCACTGCGCATGACGCGACCGGTCACGAAGAATCGCTGGTAGGCGTGAATGCAAATATCACGTTCTCGGACAATGACGGTTCGGAATCGCATGTTGTGGTTTTGTCCGGCGTTCCCCAAGAGTGGACGCTGGTTTCGGCCCCGGGCCTCACTTTTACAGCGACCACACAACCCGATGGCACGGTAACTTATACCGCCGTAGTCACGGGCAACGTTGCAACGACCATTACTTTTGATCCGCACGAGTGGACAAATGCCAGTGGCGCACACATGAATTTGTCGGCGATTGCCACGGAAACAGTAACCGATGGCGAATTGACGACCTCGAACAACACTGCCACCGTTTCGACAGAATTTACAGTTCATCTGTCGGAAGATGTACCACAACTTATCTCCGAAGCAGAACCACTGACATTGCCTGAGCATCTATTGGCGCTTCCGGGTGTTGACTCGGTCGGCAGCAATATTGTTGTGGATTTCTTCTCGGACGGTCCCGGCACGATCAAGTTGACGACGGACGGGCTGAGCGGATTGGGTCTGACGAGCAACGGCCAGACGATCACGTACAGCGTATCGACGGACGGCAAGACCTTGACGGCCACCGATAGCGGCGGCGACGTCGTGTTCACGGTGGTATTGGGTGCGGGCAGCATGAGCGGCACGCAACAAACGACGCCGTACACCTTTACCTTGTTCCAGGAGCTGGACCATGCGACGGGCTTGGGCGCGAACAACCTGCCGATTCCGCTGCACTTTACAGCGACCGACAGCGATGGCGATGCGACTTCGGGCAGCTTCACGGTCACGATCGTGGATGACGTACCGGTAGCGGTTGCAGATACAAACAGCATTCCGGACGGATCCTCGGTTGCCAGCGGCAACGTGATCACGAACGACACGCTGAGCGTGGACGTGACCAACCTGCTTAAATCGGTCAGCTTCGGCGGCACGACCAAGTCGTTTGCCACCCCCGATGGCACGGATGCCGGCGGACGCTTCGTTCTGGTGAACGGCACGTATGGCCAGATCAAAGTGTACGAGAACGGTAACTATACCTACACGTACGACAACGCCCACAATACGGGTAACCACACCGAAGTGTTCAACTACACGCTGAAAGACTTCGACGGCGATGCTTCGGCCACCACGCTGACTATTAATATCGTCGACAAAGTGCCTTCGATTGTCAGCGCAGACCCAGCCAGCATGAACGAACATGTTCTGGCGATCCCGGGCGTGGACACCACGGGCGGCGCGATCAAAGTAGACTTCTTTGGCGGCACCCCCGGCACGATCAAGTTGACGACGGACGGGCTGAGCGGATTGGGTCTGACGAGCA
>CAYRRF010000005.1:6079-11606 GCA_964426595.1 uncultured Bdellovibrionales bacterium
ATACGGGTAACCACACCGAAGTGTTCAACTACACGCTGAAAGACTTCGACGGCGACACCTCGGCCACCACGCTGACTATTAATATCGTCGATGGTAAACCGATCTGCACCGATGGCGCGCATACGCTGGATGAAACCACTGATATCAACGCGATCATCACCGATGTTGTTACCGCCACAACAGCTACCAGCTTCCTGATGGGGAATGCTTCGGGTGCTGCCGAATTCGCCAGCAGCGGTTCGTTGTTGAGTGGTGCTTTAACCTCGCATGGCGTACCGATCACGGTTTCGCTGGTGGGCGGACAGTATATCGGTATGGCGGGTGCGACGCAGGTCTTCACCTTGAGCATCAACAATAGCGGCCAGTACAATTTTGTGCTGAAAGCGCCAATTGATCATGCCAGCGGCACGAACCCGAACGATATCATCAACCTGAACTTTGCTTATACGGCTAAAGATGCCGATGGCGATGCTTCGGTCGGTCATATCCAGATCAGCGTTCGTGACGATGCGCCTTTTGCTTCGGCTGACCTGAATACCGTAACGGATACAGGTACAGCGACAGGCAACGTGATCACCGGCTTGAATGGTGGTGCGGGTGCAGCGGATACGCTCAGCAAAGACGTGACCAACCTGCTGAAAGATGTCTCCTATGGTACAACGACCAAATCCTTTGCCACCCCCGATGGTACGGATGCCGGCGGCAAGTACGTTATTTTGAATGGCGCAGAAGGCCAGATCAAAATTTACGAGAACGGCAACTACACCTATACGCTTACTGGCGGCAACCCGCTGCCGGGCAACGGTGGAACGCATGGCGATGTCTTTAACTATACGTTGAAAGACTATGATGGCGATACCAGCAGCACGACGCTGACGATTCGCGTCCATTGTCCGAAACTGATTGTCGGTGAAAACATCGATGATACGCCAAGCTCGACGACACCTTACGAGGTTGGTCCAGGCACCGGTACGATCACGGGCTCGCAAGCCAGCGATATTCTGATTGGTGACTTGGGCGGCTCGCGTCTGCAAAACGTCAACAAAGACTACAACATTGTGTTGATTTTGGATACGTCCAGCTCGATGAGCGGTTCCAAGATCGCTCTGCTGAAACAGTCAGTTGTCAATCTGTTGGGCGACTTCCACGATTACACCGGCGGTGCAGTTAAAGTCCATATCGTTCCGTTCAACCACACCACCGGAACTGAAGCGACCTTTACGGTGACAAATACGACAGACTTTAACTCGGCTGTCAGCTTTGTTAACGGCCTGACGATTGCTTCGAATACAAACTATGAAGCCCCCTTACAATCGGCGATTAACTGGTTGCAAGGTGCCTCGTCGAATGATCCGATCCCAGGCGCAGAAACCTTCACCTACTTTGTCTCTGACGGTGCGCCGAACCATTATATGAATGGCTCGACGGTTGCTTCCGGCACGGCCAGCGTGGTCATGGGTCAAATCACCGGCTCGGACGGTACGAACGAAGTGGCGACCTTGCAAGGTTTTGGCGAAGTGGTCAGCGTTGGTATCGGTGTCGATAGTGCAACGTTAGCTAACCTGAACGTCATTGACTCGGATCACCATTCGATCGACGTCCAGAACGCCAACGATTTAAGTGCGGCCTTGCAAGGCGCAAGCCCGCTGAATCAATTGGCTTCTGCCGGTGCGGATGTAATTACTGGTGGTGAAGGCCATGATTTGATCTTTGGTGATGCGATCAACACGGATACGTTGGCCCATGCGCAAGGTTTGACGACCTCGCCGGGTGCCGGCTGGCTGGTCTTTGCCGAGCTCGAAGCCAACCACGGCTGGAGCCGCGCGGATACGATCAACTATATCCGTTCGCACTATGAAGAGCTGGGTCATGAAACTGTCAACGCACAAGGTGTCGGCCGCACAGGCGGTAACGACACGCTGACGGGTGGCGATGGTAACGACATTATCTTCGGTCAAGAAGGTAATGACACGATCCAGGGCGGCAACGGTGACGACATCCTGAGCGGTGGTTCGGGCAACAACACGCTAACGGGTGGCGATGGTGCCGACACGTTCCTGTTCTTGCACAACACGATTGCCGGGCATGATACGATCACGGATTACAGCAACGCCCAGAACGACAAGCTGGATGTCAGTGACTTGCTGGTTGGCAGCGGCTACACACCCGGTATCTCGCTGGTCGAGAACTTTGTTAAAATCGATCATACGACCGGTCAGGTCTTTGTCGATAAGACAGGTACAGCGCATTTCGACAGCACCAACCTGGTGGCGACGATTACCGGCGCCAGCAGCCTGAGCACGGTGAATGTGGTCCTGGATGATAATGAAGGGACCCGTACCGTTCACACGGTCTAATCGTTAAAAAGATTAACAAAACCCCCTTTTATTAACCAATAAGAGGGGGTTTTTTTATTTGCACGGGCCGCTGGCATTGGCTATGCTGCCTACACCTTGATAAACCCCCTCCTTTATTAGGATATCCCCCATGAATCGATTCGTTCCCATTCTCTCTGTTGCTGCTGTCTTGCTTGCAGCTCCTCTGGCGCAGGCGCAAAGCTTGACGGATGTGGTCAAACTGACCGTCCAGAACAACCCGCAAATCGGTGTTGTCTCGGCTAACCGCAAAGCTGTTGAGCAGGAATTGAAACAAGCCAAGGGTTTGTATCTGCCCCAGGTAGATGTTGTAACCGGCATCGGCCCCGAGTGGACCAGCGATACGACGACACGTCTGACGGATGATGGCGCCAAGAATTTAACCCGTACGGATGCGCGTATTTCGCTGACACAGCGCGTATTCACTGGCTTTGAAACCACGCATGAAGTTAATCGCCAAAAAGCCCGTGTCGCGTCGGCCGCTAACCGTGTGTACGAGAATTCCGAGAATGTTGCCTTGGATGCGGTGGGCGCTTATTTGGATGTAATCCGCCAGCGCGAACTATTTGCTCTGTCCAAGCAGAACGTTGACTTCCACAAAGAGATTTTGGGCAAACTGGAAAGCCGTATGAATTCCGGTGCGGGTACCCGCGCCGACGTTTCGCAAACACGCGCGCGTTTAGCGCGTTCCCAAGCAACCCTGGCGCAAACGGCGCAGGATTTGGGCGATGCGGAAAGCTTTTACACCCGCGTCACCGGGCAATTCCCTGGCGACGATCTGGCGCGCCCGAGCTTCCCGATGGAGTCGCTGCCCCAGACGCTCGAGTCGGCAGTGAAACTGGCCACACATGCCGCTCCTGCGGTGCGTGCGGCAGAAACGGATGTCGATGTTCAGGATGAAGAAATTGGTCTGGCCGAAGCGGCCTTCTATCCCAAAGTCAATATCGAAGCCGATAGCGGTTACAATGATAACGCCAATGGCCGCGAGACCTATGGCTATGACAGCCGTGTGATGCTGCGTGGCCGCTGGAATCTGTTCCGTGGCGGCATCGACAGCGCTGCACGTCAGGAAGCGGTATTCAAAATGCATCAGGCCCGCGAACAGCGCGCTCGCGTCGTCAACGAATCGGTGGAAGAATCGCGCCGCTCGTGGTTCTCGTATCAATCCAGCGCCCAGCGCGTCGAGCAGTTGAAATCGGCCGTTCAGGATCTGAAAGATACGCGTGACGCCTATGAGCAACAATTTAATATCGGTCAGCGTACGCTCTTGGATCTGTTGGATGCAGAAAACGAATTATTCACCGCCCGTGGCCAGCTGGTTTCGGCGGATATTAATCAGCTGGTATCCGGTTATCGCTTGCTGGCCTCGACGGGCGGTTTGTTAAAGACCCTGAACGTCGCCGCCCCTTCCACGTCGGATACAACCAAGATTAATTAAGCCGTCAAACAGTTTTAAAGAAAAACCCCGCGAAAGCGGGGTTTTTTTCATGGGAAAAGACGCGTATGCATTGACATAGCGCATAAGGCATGGTATCCTCCTAAGTACGTTTCCCTGGATATACCGTATGAACCATTTTCCCTTACCCCCGCCCTTCTTTTTGCAGCAAGTGTCGCTGACCCATGCGAATCGACCTCTTACGCCAGAGGCTTTTGCACTGGAAAAAAAAGAAAACCAGCAGAATTGGATGGTCTTAAAACAAATCGGACGCACGAGCATTTATGATGATCTGGCCAAAGGGCTCATTTACCGACACACTAAAGAGCGCACAGATTATTTGGAAGATGTGCCGAATATGTTGCGCCGCTGGCGAAATGAAAATCTGGCATTTGTTCAGGCCAAGGCCTTTGGTTTTAACGTTCCGCAGGAAAATTTTGGCTATTTAAGTATACAGCAGGTAAATGCCACGACGATTGATATTGATATTTTGTTTGCGACACAAAAATTAGCGGATGAGAATATTTTTGAAATAACACATACTTCCGAAGGCAAGCTTAGTCCTTCTTCACATGCACGCAAGATTCGCCAGCAAGCCGCAACAGAATCGCTGGTTGTCGCTGCCTTATTAGAGGATAATGACCGCGTTGCAGGCAATATGTGCGTTCTTAAAAAGCCGCGTCCCGGCCAGCGTATATTTGCATTGGGGCATTTTGACTTGGAAGAGGCTTTTTCCGGCGATCCGTTGGAAACGTATCAACAAAAAGCACAAAAGTCTTTTCATGCCGCCCCTAATCTTTCCCTGGCGCGCGAAAAAATAGAAGTAGCCAAAGCCAATTTTATAAATAACTGGCCAAATCTTTCCAAGCAATGCGCCGCGGATATCAATGTTTTTTACGAATATGATGCCGCGCTGGCGCGCGTTCGAAACACTTTTAAAAAGCTACCTAAAAATACCTAGGGCGCTACGCTTAAGCTGGCATAGATAAACCGCGGCTGTTCGCTGTATGTGTATGTGCTGCTTTGATTGACGGCAAAGCGCGGAACGTAACCGTTTGAACGCTGCCCGTCATAAGCGATATCGCTTAAATTATCCAGGATTTCGTTGCCGTTTTCCGTGGTCACACTTAAAACCGCATGGGCAATGCCGCCGCGATTCATGTCTTGGACAGCAGTGATACGCATTTGCTCGTCGCGCATTCCCAGGAAAAGCAGAGTCGTATATTTCGCAATCGCATACTCTTCGCAATCGCCGGAATTTTGCATGAACTCAATCGGACCGGCCCAGTGATCTTTGCCTTCGTCGGCGCGATATTGCCAGCGGTTAAAGAACACATTGACTGTCTGTAATTTGGTGTTGGCATCTTTTTCGGTCAGGGTGGTCACCATCGCGCGCCACATCTGAATGGCCGAGCCGGTACAGTTTGTCGCATCGTCCAGGCAATGTTGCAGCTGGGCCATATCCTTGCCCAGCTGACGCTTGACCTGCTGCCATTGGGGGGTACGGTCCTCGACGCCCGTGGCGACCGTTTCGGTCGATTCGAATGCTGCCGGGTGGGCGCTGGCCGCCGTCGTGGCAATTTGCCCCAACGTCATCGCCGAGGCATTATGAGATAACATACTGGAACTTAAAAGAAAAAGGGAAAGAACAGGACGAGGGGCACGCGACATGAGGACAGACCTTGCAAGGAGTCAGGATTAGTTAACAGAATAGCAG
>CAYRRF010000005.1:11616-27841 GCA_964426595.1 uncultured Bdellovibrionales bacterium
TTCTTTAAAAAAACGTTTAATATGGCACCCGAAACCTCCTACTAAACCCTTGCTAATGGCTTGGGTTTTCGGTACTTAAGAGGAAGCCTATTTCCCCTTCATTGACCTATGAGAGAGCCGATGCGCACCCTATCTTTTTTTGCCCTTTTTTCGCTGGCCCTTTGCGTTGCGGCCCCGTCCGTTCATGCGGGTTCTTTTTCGTGGTATGACACCAGCTCGTCGCACAGCGCAGCCCCTGCCGGCATGCCCTTCCATCAGGTCCTGTTCTCCGAGTACCGCAAGCTGTCGGACGATCGCAACCACGCCATGGGTGATGGCCGTGATGCCGAGCTGTTCAATCACAAAGCCTTGCTGGCTTCGACACGCAGCGCCGTGCAAAATGATTCCGTAGATGATCGCAAATTATCCGATGCCCAGCGTACCGAATTTGCAATGGCCGTTGATCGCCTGCACAGCCTGTTCGATCGCGGCGGCCGTGATTTGGCGCCGACCGAAACGGCCGTAGCCCAGGTTTCCTTTGATTGCTGGATTGAAGCAACCGAAGGCAAGCGCGAAAAAGACGCGGCTTCCTGCAAAAATAAATTCCTGCAAGCCTTGGCTGCCGGTGAAGCGAAAGCCAACCGCGAGCTGGGTCAGGTACGTATCGCCGAAGAGCCGGCCCCGGCCCCCGCTCCGGTACGTCCGCCCCAAGATTACTATCGCATTCCGTTTGAATTTGACAGCACAACGATGACCGCCGAAGGCGAGCGCGTGTTGTTGCAAGCCATCAAAGATGTGCAAGCGATCCCACAATTGAAAATCGCGTTGCGCGCCCATGCTGATCGCTCGGGACCAGATGGCTATAACCTGAAATTATCCAAGCGTCGCGCCGAAGCGGTCCTGAACCGTATGGCCTCGGCCGGTATCGCCGAAGATCGCTTGCGCATCGTCGAGGCTGTTGGCGAATCGCGTACGCTGGTCCAGACGCCCGACGGCGCCAAGAGCGAAGCCAACCGCGTGGTCGAAATCGATCTGCGCCAATAGGCCCCTTTAAAACAACGTATTAAAAGGCCTCTGCGGAGGCCTTTTTTCGTATTTAAGCTTGACAGGACGGTAATTAAATGATAGGGTCCTCGTTCAAATGATATTTTTATTATAAGGAGATGTAAAATGGTAAACGGTACAGATGAACTGGCCAATGGCACAAACACAGAATTTTTGGATGATCATAATTTGGTAATTGGTCACCGCGAACCAAGCCTGGACGAGCAGCTAAAACAAAGAATGGAGAGTCTGGAAGGGCATATCCAGGTCATGCAAAAATTTGTTAGTAATACCAAAGGGATAGATATTATTGGCCCTATGGTTGCACCGATGACGGCTTTAACGGGCGCGACAGAGACTCGTCCTACGCTGCCGGACAAGTTTGTCCAACAGGAAAAAGCCCGCACGCAGCGTGAAGCGTTACGCCTAGTTGTAAATTAGGTAAACAAAGCCTTTCTCGTTGGCACGGGGATTGCAAAGAAGAGGGCACATGGCCCTTACTCCGACCATCCCCCTGTTGCCCCATGAGCCGCGGCCCGTGCCGGCGCACAAAGCCGTTGCGCCTGCCGCAAAGGCTTCAGGTAATGCCGCCGCTGCGACCGCGGATGCAAAGACCGAAGCTTCTGCACAGGAGGGTTTTTCCTTTCGCGATTTTCTCGACATCATCAATCCGTTACAGCATATCCCGATCGTCAGCACGATTTATCGTGAAGTGACGGGAGACAAGATCGGTGGCTTTGCCCGTATTGTTGGCGGCGCTCTTTTTGGTGGTCCGATTGGTGCCGTTTTAGGTGGTGCGAATGCCATTGCCGCACAGGAAACCGGAAAAGATATCGGCGAACTAGCGATGGCCAAGGTTGGTTTTGGTACATCGGCTAAAGCGGACACCACGCAAATCGCACAAGCCACACCGCCTACACTACCCAAAAATATACCTGTTATCGAAGTGCGTCCGCTGGCACAGCAAACCGCGCAAAAAATGCCCGAGATTATCTGGGATACACCAGCATTAGCAACGGTATTACCGCCGGCGCAAGCGGTGGAAAAACTGCCAGAAGTGGCCAATGCTGCCGCGCCATCGGATAAATCACAAATCCCGCAACTGATGTTGCAGGCATTGCAAAAATATCAGGAAATGCAATCCCAAGCGCCACGCGCTTAATGCGTGAAGGATATCACATCATTCTGTTGTAATGTTTTCGTGCTGCCAGATTTTTTCCTGGAAGCGGTACGGCACTATCGGGTTTGTAACGTACACTACCCGGTCCGCAAAAGCGTGTGGACTCTTTTTCTGTTGCCAGATACATGCTTTGAAGAAAGCAAACAAAAGTCGCATGGGAGTCGGTGCAAAAATTGCTGAGCGCTTGCATGGTAATCAAGGGATTGGATAAGGGATGTTTGGGAGGCATAGATAAATCCTGAAAGAGTTTTTATGAAGGTTATGACTATATTCAAGCGGCGCGCCAGATGCAATCAAAATTTGAACATCGTGCCGATGGTAAAGACGGCCTGGGAATCGCCCGTCGTCAGATCATCTTTGTCGCGGCGATATTGCGCGGTAGCGGTGACGCCCATCCGGTCATTGACACGCCAGGACGTGCCGAACATTAAACTGTCATACTGGGTGCCGCCGCCGACATCAAAGCCCGCCACCTTGCGGCCTGTGACCAGATAGCTGAGCTGGAACCCGACTTTGCCCGTATCGTACGCCACCCCCGCCATCAGCCCTTCATTCGAGCCGCGGGAAAGAATGGCGGGGTTTTTCTCGCCCCACGTATATCCGCCCCCAAGGGTAAAACCACCCACCGGAAGAGTGATCCCGACCATTTTCGCAGGGTCCTGCTCGAGTCCGCGGTTAAGCGAGGTCGAGGTAAAAGATCTGTCGCCCGTCAGGATGCTGAAGGTCTGGTTGCCGTCCTGACCCAGATAGTCGCGCTTCACGGCGGCCAGGTGCTGCTGGAAGAAGCCGGAAAGCGCCTTGCGGTCCTTGAGAATGCTGGGCGCGGCGGTGACGGGCTGGTTCTGGAAGCCGTACAGCATCAGGCCAATGGTGCGCGAGTCGTTTTCCTTGCGGTAGGAATAGGTATCCGGGGCGACCGACCCTTCGACGACCAGCTGCAAACGATAGGGCGAGGGATCATCGGCCCGGCTGGCCCGAGGGTAGAAAAAACTCAAAATGAGAATCAAAAGACAGGCCGACACGCAGAGGCGGAAGAGGGCGGTGGCGGGGGACGTGGACCTTGTAAATATTAACATGGCCGACTCGTCTTTTCGGGCTGTGATGGAACCAACCCTGCTTTTATACTGACATAAGCGTGGTTAACAAAGGGTTAAAAATGCTGCGCTGCGTTAAGGGTTGTACCCAAGATGGGAACGATGGGGAGGGTAAAATCCGCTGCTCGCGCCGCTGAATTTTTTGAACCACAGAGGCACGGAGAGCACAGAGGATTCTGCGGTAGAGTCGACAGAAAACTATATTGAATTCACAGGATCAATGTAGAGAGAGTTCAGTCATTGCGGCCTCCGAGCCGCAATCCTCGAGTGAACATCTCGCTAGGATGGCGGGTCTAAGCCCGCCATGACTTCAATCAGGTGTTTGGAAAAAAGTATTGTTTGCTTACGCAACAATATCCAGCAAGCTGCCCAGCATTTCGTTCTGGGCTTTGATGACCTTGGCGTTGGCTTTGTAATCGACGCCGGCCTCTTTTATTTCGACCGCCGAACTTTCCAGTGAATCGACATCGCCATCATTGTCGGGGTCTTTAATCCCACTTGTTTGTTTGAGGACGTTATCAGCAGCCTTGGCGATGCGCGCGGATTGCTGTTGGAGCCCATTCAGGGCATTCGACAGAGCGATGTTCATCCTTCAAGTATACGGTAAAGAGATTAAAAGGGACCTAACCGCGCGGGGCCGGGGTAGCCCGGACAGTATGTCCGTTGCGCTCGAGCGTGACGCCGCCCGCAGAAATGGCGCGCACGGTGGCCCCGGCAATAATATCGCCGACATGGACGCGCTGGCGGGCTTTGAAGCTGCTCAGGTTATTGCTCATCAGGGCGCTGCATTCACTTTCCAGACAGCTGATATCCAGCCAGAAAATTTTTGGGTCGCTGGGTGCCGCAGGTTTGGTGATTGCGGCCACGGGAGCCGGTTTTTTTGGGGCTGGTGCAACTTCGACGGGTTTCGGGGCGGGCTCGGAAAGGGGCGCCACATGAAAATCGGGATAGAGATCGGCATAGGCTTGCGCGCACGGAATATTGGGGGGCACTTCCGAACACAAGTCACGTTCGGGACGGGACAGGATCGGTTTTTTCATGCCAATATCGCGTCCCGCCTGCGCCATATCATTGACGACCGTTTCACGATCGACCAGACGCTTCAATAATTGAATCTGGTGCTGCAGGGTCAGCACATCGCGCAGATCCGTGTTGTCTACGGCAAGCGGGGCGGCGGGTGCCGGCAAAGCCGTTGCGAGCGTTTCTTCAGCGCGCGCTACATTGCCTGCAAGGCCGATAAGGGCGGCGGCAAAGATGCTCAGGAAAAAACGCTGTACCATGGAAGCAAGCTTAAACAGAGAATGGCTTAAGGACAAGGGCCTGTGCCATAGATGGTGCCTGCGACGTTCAAACAAGTGGTCGCAGTGATGCCGTTAGCATTGATCTGGTTAGTGCCGAGCAGCAACGAGCCGTTGATGGTGATGTCTGATAATGTGCCAAAAGGATTGATCTGGTTGGTGGCCAGGGTGGCTGTGTCAATCTCGTTGGTTTGCAAGGTGTCGGCCGTCAAAGATCCCGCGACAGACACGTTTTGTTGTGCGGTCAGGTCCCCTGCCACCGTCACGGCTCCGGCGACGTTCATCGCGTTCGTCACATCCAGACTATTGAGCTGCGCCGTGTTATTGACGGTCAGGTTTCCCAGCGTCGCGGTGTTGCTACTCAGGGAATTGATGCCGATGATGCTGTTGTTATTCATGTATAAATCGGACGACATGGTCGTATAGGCCGTATTCCCTGCAATCGGCTGGCGGTATAAATAAGGTCCTGCGGCCTGGGCTTCGTTGATTTCCAACACACTGAGGAAGTAGCCTTCTAAATCCGTCGGCGGTGCCACGTAAATCGCCGGCGCGCTTGTCAAAACCGTATCGGGAATCTCCCATTGATTGAAAATGCCTTTGGCCTTGGTGATGTCCGGATATTTGAGCCATACGCCGGCATAGGGTCCGCCATTGCGCGCCGCCTCCGAGACTTTTTTATTGGGCAGCGGTCGTACCGAGTACGTAATGATGCGAAAAATGCGATTAGGCGCCGCTCCGCTGATTTGAAAAGCGATCTGCAGCGAGGTGCCTACAGGCGAGCGAATGACATTGGTACCGGACTCGACTAGTCCTTGCGTGCTTAATTCGGTGGCCAGCCCTGTCCAGGGGGAGCCGGCGATATTCGCGGCATCATATACGATATCTGCAGTAGCGGCGGGCGCCGCCGCGGCCAAGGTAATCCAGTTGGCCAGCACGTATTTTTGTACAACCTCGGTGACTTTTTGCAAATGAATGCCGCCACCTTTAGCGCTGGTATTGTCGGCCCAGTTTTTGGCGGTTTGCGCGACGCTGACAATCAGCAAAGCGGAGATGCCAATGACCAGCAATACTTCGAGTAGTGTAAAACCGCGCTCATTTGGAGAGGAAAAGTGCTTCATGGCGGGCAAAAGCCTCCGGTTGCGGTGTTACAGCTGTTCACAATGATTTTGTCGGCAACAACCTGGTTGCTGACATTCACATCGCCGACAGTGCTTAAATCAATCGTCGTACCCGACAGCGGTTTTAGAATAACAATCTGGTTGACCATCATGGGTGCCAGACTGGTGGTGTTGATGGTAACAATTTTCGTAGGGTCCGTCATCTGGACTTTTGTACCGGGTGTCCATGCCGCCATATTGCCTTGTACATCTGTTGTGCCTGTGAAGGTTGCGGTGGCATGGGCGACAACGCCGGCAGTGATTTGTGCATCGGTAAGGGTTGCCGCACCCGTCACCGTCAAATCGTTGGTGGTGAGATCAAGCGGTGTTGTCGGGCTGGTGGGCTGCATATCGGCGGCGGCAATAATGTTATTATTCGCCAGATCCAAAGAAGAAGCCATTTGTGACAATTCGGGGTGGCCAGGCTGGGGGAAACGCATCAAGGCGCGTTGATCCAGTTGTGCCAAAGCGGTTTCCCATGCGGGTACAATTAGATCTCCCGGCTGGGGTGTTGGAATGCCAATCGTCGTAAGCTGTGTTTGATTGAAACACGCGGTATCGCCGCTGCCCCAGCGTACAATCGTAAACTGCCCGTCACAAAAATCATCGCCCGGCGCAAAGGTGGCGCCGACGACACCGATCCCCGGCATAGTGTGCGCTTTTGCGCCATCAATAAAAGCCGCCGTATCCACCGCCAGCATTTCGCCGCCGCTTGGCAAAATAGGATGGAGATACAAGACGGCACTTACAGCTTTGGAGGTAAGTGGCGTCAACGTATCCATCGGGGCAGAATCCACACCCAAGGCCTGCACTTGAAAATTTGTGCCGTACAACGTCATTGCAAAGCGGTTGGCAAATTCAGGAAGCAGGCCAGCACCGATCAAATCGCTCCCGCCGACGGCGGTGCTGGAAATATAAAACTGATTCTGTGCGACGTTGTGCGCGGCTGCGGCTAGATCCGCAAATTGTTCCCCCAGCGTATAAAAGGCTTGGGCGCGTGTCGCGCGTTGCGTGTCCGAAGCAATAACCCCAATGACACCCGCCACCAGCATCAGCACCAGACTGAGGACAACGAGCAAATACCCCCCCTGTCCGGGCTCGTGCCCGTGGGGGCGCCGCGCCAAAGTGGGGTGCCCAAACATCATATCCTTATCACCATGATATCATGGGGTTGATAAAGGATTTATGAAGTATTTTAGATAAATTTATTTTAATATTGCATTATTAAGAATTTCATATTATAATAAAAAATCCGCGCCCGCCGCTAGGAAAGAAGAATCACATGAAAAACAACGCCGCCGTCACGCTTTGTGTCCTTTTGCTAGGGCTGTCGCCGATGGCCTGGGCGGGTCTGGGCGGTGGAACGGCTAACCAGGTTTTAAACAAGATTGTCGTGGCACCTTGTGAAGGGGTCGAGCGCGATGGTGGCCTGGTTAGCAACCTCTCGAGTCAGATCGAGATCGTTTGTCCGCTAACAACGGCAACGCACACATTACAGTCCGTCAACGGGGTGAGTATTGGTACGATCACAACGTCGCCGCAACCGATTGTAATACCTTTGCCTGCGCCACCTTCGGGTAACTCTGTGACAAGCGCTCCTAATCTGACGGTACGGCTTTTGGTTTCGGGCAGCGGAGGTGTTGTTGGCACGCGTCCGGCAATCATTATTGAAGGCAGTGATACAGAACTAAATGCAAGCGCGTCACCAGCGCTGTTTACTGAACTGGTGGTAGGTAATTTGGCGAATGCAACGGCCAAGATATTTGTGACGTATACGGATAATGCGACGACCGTGCGTACACAAATCCCGATTGTTTCTTTGAAAAGCCTGCAATGTAGTTTGGGTCTTCTAAACACACCTGCCGGTGTAAACCCCATCGCGGCGCCGCCTTTGGTGGGTTGGACAAGCAGTCTTAGTAGCACGATCTTCAATATGCAGGATGTTCGTGGCGCGGCGTGTCGCTAGCGCTTTTCCCACTCCAAAAGCTGCCGTTTGAGAGCTGTTCCAAAGCCATAGTTGCCTAAGTTATTCGCCGCCGTGACGCGGTGGCAGGGCACGATAAAAGGCAGTGGGTTGCGCGCGCATACTGTGCCGACGGCGCGCGCCGCCATGTGGAGCTGGCGGTAGGATTTCGTTTTCCCGCACGGGATGCCAAGCATTTTTTTCATGATACGGTGTTGAAAATCTGTTCCGTAGAATCCCACCTTTACTTTTGGCGTGCCATTCCACTGGTGCTGTGGGAATAAAACCTGCGCAATAAAATCTTGTGCGCGTTTATCCTTTCGGGACATAGAAGATGAAAAGCCGAAATCCTTTAGAAAAGCCTGTACCTGATTTTCGGTGTGCGCGGGCAATAAATGTAACCGTACGACCAGCGAGTCTTCCCAGATAACCAAAAAACTGCCGATAGGACTATTGGCCAGGCCGTAGCAATCCGGTTGCGGCGGGGCATCGAGTACGATAAGTTGAACCATGCCTGTATCGCACCATAAACGCTCCGCCAGCGCAAGAGTGGAAACGATTTTCCAACGTTTAAAAAAAGCGCACCCGGAGGCTAAAACGGAATTGGATTATACTAATCCCTACACGCTGTTGGTGGCAGTGGTACTGTCGGCGCAAGCCACCGATGTCAGCGTGAATAAAGCGACCAAAGATTTGTTTGCAGTGGTGGACACGCCGCAAAAAATGTTGGCTTTGGGTGAGGCGGCGCTCAAACAAAAAATCAAAACGATCGGCCTGTTTAACGCCAAAGCCAAAAATATTATCGCGCTGTCCCAAAAACTATGTACGGATTTTGCCGGCCAGGTGCCGCACACGCGGGAAGAGCTGGTACAACTGCCGGGCGTAGGTCGCAAAACAGCAAATGTGGTTTTGAATGAAGCGTTTGGTCAGCCGACGATTGCTGTGGATACGCATATTTTCCGCGTGGCGCGGCGTCTGAATTTATCCAAAGGCGCAACGCCCGAGGCCGTGGAAGAGGATTTAGAAAAAATAATCCCTACGCCTTTAAAAAAAGAAGCGCATATTCAACTGATCCTGCACGGGCGCTATGTGTGCAAAGCGCGCAAACCGCTGTGCGGCCAATGCGTGCTGGCCGATGTATGCACATCAAAAGATAAAGTTTAAGCGCTGGCTTTTAAAAAACCGGGAGCATCATTCAAACTGCCTAACCCAAAACCATGCGCTTGTTGTGCCTGGGGCAGGGTGGTTTCAAACTGGGTGTGCTCTTCTAAACGAGCGCTTTTACTGGGGTTTTGGGCCAGATGATGCATCGTGCCATTGACGCGTGCGCCGGTGTCGACTTGCAATTGAGCGTAATGCAGCGTGCCCGTAACGCGCGCGCTTGAACGGATGATCAGCTTGCCTTTCACCGTCAGCTCGCCATCAAAATGGCCGGCGATATCGGCCTGATCAATTTCTACGGTACCGCTGAATGAACCGCATTCGGCGATGTCCAACATTTTACCGCCTTTGATCGTGGCTTGCACCGTACCTTCGACGATCAGATGATCGCAGGTTGCAATCTCGCCATTCAAAGTAATATCACGGCCAACAGTCAGTTTGCGCATTTGTTCGTTGCGTTGCTGCGGATACGCCGCCGCTGGTGCGGCGCCGGGAGCGGCGCTGCGGCGGGGCGCAGCATTGACGCTGGCTGGGGCTACGGGAGGTGTTACCTGTAACGCAGGCGCAACGCTTGGCGCACGCGCCGTCAGGCTGGGCTCGGTGCGGGTCGCAGCCATCGGTGTTTTAGTGGCGGATTGCGGTTCAGAAAATTTGCGGAAGATCATGGCGACACCTTTGAGAGACAGGACTTTTTGATATGAGTCGAGTCTTTACCACCAGCGCCCGCGAGTCGCAAGTCTTTTATGGTTATTTTATAGCACAGGCTTGTCTAAAGCGGATTTTCCCCCGTTTTTTACAGACGTTTTGGGTGCCGCAACCGATTCGGCGTTAATGTAGATCTGGTTGAGGGGATCTTGTAACACCTTTTTCAATTTTCTTACCGAGCCAATCGGCATCGTATCGCCGTTTTGAAGATGCGCTATTACAGGGGCATCGTATGTGGTGCGAAGAGCCTCTTTTGTTTTTTTGATTTGTGGCGCAACAGGTTTGTTGAAGTCAAATGCACGCATATCAGACAATACTTCTTTGCCCAAAGAGCCGTGGGGTGTAGAATAATTGTATGTTTTGCTGGGTGATGGGGCAACAACAAGGCCGAAATTACGCAAGGGGTTAAGTGTGTCATGGATGATGTCCCCGACGCTACATTCAAATAATGTTATGCGCTTGTTTCTATCGTCACCGGGAAATTGTTTCATCCATGCCGCAACGCGTTCGTCTGTAATATATAGATCAGGCTCATCATAAGGGGCGGGCTGGATATAGTTTCCTGAATAAGGTTCAAGCGCTCGGTATTCGACTGTGCTGCGACCTTCCCGATGATCTAGATCGGTACAAAAATCGATGCGTGTATTTGAAAAACGGCGGTGGAAGATATCGGCCAGAACGGCCACTTTTTCATCGGTTGGTTCGTCGATGACAACAACATTTTTATCACCATAGGCATGCTTGGCAAAAGCAATATTTTGTTGCCCGCTCTGCTTCCGTCCATCGCGTTGGCTGTGTGAAAAAAAGGCTATAAGCACAGGTTTCTCAGGGTTAAGTGTTTCTGCAAATGAAGTATCAATACCCATTGGGAGCTCTAAAGCAAGCCGGCCGTTCCATGGACGAGAAGAGCGCGTATGATAATAAGAATTAGAACAGGGGGTCGTGAAAATAAGCGCATCATCCTGAAAGGCGCCGGGAGCAGGGTGTTTTTTGAAGAAAGCAGCCAGGGCGCTGTCTTGGTCCAGCGCGGAATCAAAGCGCTCAACGTCCGTGTCAAAAACGAAACGATTATATCCGATTGCGGCAGGTTCTGGGCTTTCCGCTAGAGCGTGTTGTGTGTCGAACTCATAGCCCATTCGCAAGCCGATTGGATTAAAGCCAAGAAAAACATCTACCGTGTCATGGGCCCGTAGGACAAGTTGGTTTTCTACCCTATCCACCGTTACGCCGCGGTGGATGGAAAGTGGTGCGGCTTCAAAAATCTGGTTGTTGAGGTTATAAGGGTCATTCTTTGAATCGAAAAGCGTATCATCGGAGTGTGGAGCGTTTGTAGAGGTTACAGTGGTGGTTGTGATGGAAGGAGAGGTCTCTTTATGTGGAAGCATCATACTAAGCCACAGGCCGCCGTTCATACCACATAGGAATAGCAAAATCTTCCCCCGTAGGCTGTTAAAACGTGGCAGCTTCATAGTGTAATAGCCTTTCACAGGAGAATCATGATTGGTTAAGCCGCGAGAATAGCGGAAAGTTAAGGTGTTGTCAATATGTAATTATTTAAGAGGGGCATTAACACCCCCCTAATCTTTTCCCGCGTAAAATGGTAGGCCATGAAGATTCTGATCATCGACCGCGACCCGTTGGCCACCCAGCTTTTGCAAAACCGTCTGCAGCAGATGGGGCATGAAGTGGTCGCCGAGCCTGTCCGCAAGACGGCTTTGGAAAAGATCGGGCAGGAAGCGTTTGATATGATCATGATTGATCCGGCGCCGCTGCCCTCGGTGCGTCAGGTAACGCTGCCGTTACGTTGGGAGCAGGCGGCACCCTATTTTTATATCATGCAGATCAGCCACAGCCCCGAGCCGGATGAAATTGTCCAGGCGGGATTGAATGATGCGATTGCCAAACCGTTTGACTGGCAAGAGGTCGAAGCAAAAGTGGCAAATGCCCAGCGTTTAGTGGGATTAATGCGGCATTTGCATGACACGCCCGATGTATCCGCCAACGAGATTGTGATCTTTGGCAAACATGCCCTGTACCAGCTGATGCTGTCGGCATTGGATCGTTCGTACCGTTACGATGAGAAAACATTTTTAATGTTGATACAGGTGCGCAACGTCCAGTCGCATATAAAAGGGAAGCTGGAAAAATATTTAAGCACGTTGCATCGCCGCAGCGACTTTTTAGGACACATTGCCGACACCGACTATGCGCTGTTGATTTTGCGTCCCGCCGTCAGCTCGGAGCCGTTGGATGCGGTGGACCGTTTCGGCATCGCCCTGCGTGAGTTTCAACAGGGGCTCAGCCTGGCCGAACAGCCGCAATTCTTAATACAGCTCTGGGCCTTGCCCAGCGCGCAAGTCTTGCGTGAATACGCATTAGGGGGTTAATAAATATGCCGGAATCAACTTTTTTTGCCCCCGACAAAGAAAAAGCAAGACTTTGGCTAAAATTTTTGCTAAAATGGAAGAAGTATAACGATAGGAAGTGCACGCCTATGTCCCATACGTCCTCGTCTGTAAGCCGTATTTCCCTTATTTTATCGGTAGTTATGACCCTGCTGTGGTGTACTACCTCCCCGGTCTGGGCGCAAACAGGGGGCGTGCAAACCACGAATCAGGTTGGCTATCAGCCTGCGCAAACAGTTAAGGGCGCTGGCGCCGGCAGTGTCGAGATCCCGGTCGATAATTTCGGCCGTACCCGCAACAGCGGCGTTTGTATTTTTGATGAGAACCCTCAGCTTTATTACGACTGGGGCAATGGGGCCGTTTCCGGTGTGGAAACAATCCCGGCCGGCCTGGCAAATACCTCCGGTCCCCGTGCACTGCTTCCCGAGCGTACCGCCATTCGGGAAAAACAAGATATGCTCGGCAACAGCACCCAGTGGGGTTGTCCGCTTTTCCATTTAAAAGTAGGTACCTTTGAATGGGATGAGCCTTTGGAAGCGTGCGAAGGCTTTTATCGTACGGTCGGCACTCTGGTTCAAACAGATAATGGGATCGAAAAAGGGCCAAAAATTATCAAGTTTGAAGAAAGCGACCCGAATATTACCTGTTGTCACATTCGCCGCGAATATCGGATGAAGTGTTTTGCTGCCACAAAGGCGGGTCAAACAGCGTTAAAAGCAAAAATCAATGGCGTTGGCGTCAGCCTGGGCGAGCCAGTGGATGGCATGTCGCCCGATACAGTTAAACAGATGGAGAAAAAGAAAGAAGAATCCAAAAACGCTGTAAAAGAGTGCTGGGACGCAAAATACAAAAAAGTTGAGACCTATTTCAAAGCCCGCCGTCTGGCTTCCTGTATCAAAGCGGTCAAGCAGTATTTCAAAGAAGATATGAAGAAACTGAAGACGGAAGTTGTTAATGAAACGCGCAAAGACGCGACGAAGAACATGTCCAATATTCATACACCCACGGTGGGTATGTCGGTCAGCATGCACAACAGTATCAGCGGCGTTATCGGTTCGGGCTTGTTGGCTGTCGGTGGTGGTGTCAAGTTGGCTGCGACGGTTGCACAGATTGCTGGTGCTTTGGAAACAGCTCTGGTTAATTGTCTTAGCCTTGTTACAAACTTTGATGATTTGAATGACCTGCTTAAAAATCTTAGCGACCGGGTATGTGAAGCCACGCTGGGACTGGTTGAACGTCAGTTAACACAGTGCGTTCGCGTCAATCTTTCGAGCGGCCTGGATTTATCTTTGCCTAAATTCAATCTGTTGTCGCAATGTCCAATTAATTTTAGTCTGGATGTGCGCATTTCGCCTGCCGGTATCAGCAGCAAATGTATGACGACCTATCAAAACCCCTATACGGTGACAGCAGGCACTTCCAATCCAAGCGCCTCGGTTTCGGGTACAGGCGCCACCTTTACCAATGCGGCCGGTACAATCGAAGGTATCTTTGGTGCGGATCCGGATTGCTTCCAAAAAGCCAAAGTCATGGATAGCGCTGGCAATGAGACTAAGATCAATCCGGATGGTACGATCGCAAGCGGTGGTCGTCTGGCGATGCCGCGTGTGCCCGGTGCGGATTGCGGCGATACGTTAGATCAAGACATGGTCAACTACGGCAAACCGGTCGTTGGTTTCCATTATCTGCCACCCGGACCTGAAATTGCCAATAACGGCAGTGGCTGGGTTGTCGGTCCTGTGCATGATACAGGCTTCCCGTCTTATACTCCGGCTTTTGCACAAACTGTATCGCGTTGCGACTACTATGTGCATGGCCGCATCAAACGTACAGCCTACGTGTTTGGTGATGGTAGCCAGTGTAACGCCTCGAATACGGGCTTCTTGAATGGTGGCAAAGAAATCGTCACCTCGTGCTATCCCGCCGGTGGTTACAAACCCGTTCTGAAATCGGCAATCCCCGAGGCGTGTATGTACCGCCAAGGCCATCCGCAACCGTGCTTGAAAGAAGACCTCAGTGGTTTGGATCCGCTTAAAGTGCGCAATCTGGGTAGCCCATTCTTGGCCTACTCCAGCGGACAAGCGGCGCGTACTTCTTCACGACTCACTTCGATCCCGGTAACGATTTCCAACACTGGTCTGTTGATCTCATTAGCCAACCAGGATAGCAGCAACACGGTTCTGTCGAACGGTCAAATCCTGTCGCGTGGTTCGGTTCTAACCTCTACTCCGATCGGTAACTTTGCTTCTTCTACAACGCTTGCTAACCCTTCGGGCGTAGTGATGCGAACCACAGGCGTTCAGGTTGCCTCGCCGGTAACGGGGATGTTGCCGGGCGATGTGGTTGAATTGGCAATCGACCAGACGGCTTGTGCCCGCGCCTTTGCAACGCATGACTCGATTAACAACGCGCTCGAGCCGCGCCTCTATCCATTGCCGGAACCGATTACGGTTACAAATACGACAACGAATCAAGAGGAACAACAATTTACGGGGTTCTGTTCTGACTTCAGCGGTGTCGTTAATGATCATGCCTGCTGCGATCCGCAGGCCCAGGATTGTACCAAGCCGCCGCTGTCGGGTCTGCCTATTTGTGCCTGCGATCAGGGGGATGCTACAACCAAACTCATTCCGGCTGTGGATGGTCAAGGCAATCCGATCTTGCAAAAAGATCAACACGGCAACCCGATCCCGAACAAACAGGATTATCTATGCGTCGATAAGAACAACCTTCTTATTGCGGGCGCACATAAAACCTGCTGTAACGCCAAAGCCAGCGGCGAAGGCGCTGAGGGTTGCGGTAGCCCGTTCGGTGTTTCCACAGGTGGTATCGCCGCTACGCCGGACACGCAATCGATACAAGGTGCCGTACAAGTCCGTGCGCAGACTCAAGTCGAAGGCTTTAAATTTACAACAGCCAATCCACTGGAGCGCTGCCGCGATGATGTCGGTATGTGTATCCTGGCGAACTCGGCCGAAGCCACAAAAGTCAAAGAATCGAAACCCAGCCCGTATAATTACCTGCTGGTACGTCCGGACTCGAAAGTGACGGCTCTGAACGGTTCGATCAAACAATGCTGTACCAGCAAATGGTGTAACATCTGTCCGCATGCTTATGCGGGGGCCTATGGCTTGTCACGCAAACATAAATTGCAGGATATGCAGTCCTATGTGGCGACGGGTGTGGATAAGGATCCGGTTTCCGGCCTTGCTGATCGTTGGGGCGGTATATCACGTCCTGCAGTTGAAA
This sequence comes from uncultured Bdellovibrionales bacterium, assembly GCA_964426595.1. Lineage (GTDB taxonomy): Bacteria > Pseudomonadota > Alphaproteobacteria > Micavibrionales > SZUA-601 > JAQGJA01. The sequence continues at coordinate 26,852 of CAYRRF010000005.1, forward strand.
GTGACTGGACAACAGATGTAACGGCGCTCGAAGCGACAAGCACGGGTGCTGCTACTGTGGCCAATGAATTCAAGTGGAACATGCAATTGTTCCGTCAAGGCTGGCCGTATGTCAACGTCACGGATGATGCAGGTCGAAACTACATCTTCACCGGCCGCGGTTCCTGGGTAGGCTTGATGGCGAAATTTAGAGATAATGAGCCCGGCATTGCACATGTGCTGAATACCTTGTGGGGCGCTTTCTCCAACGTCGCAAACGGCATTAATAAAGACTATGATGGTAATAGTTGGGATGGATGGGGTTATAGTTCACATCGTCCGGCGATGTTCCCGAACTTTACCATCAATTCCAACATGAATCCGCCTGTTCCCAAAGATATGCTGGAAAAATGTGTGGACGAAGTACGTTCCAATCGTCTCAGCAACCCATGGGCTGTTTTCCGTGAAGACGTTATTGCGGCCAGCGTACCGTACGATCCGAAAGTATCGGGGGTTGCAAACCGGCACTTGTGGCACTTCATTGGGGATGACTATGCGTATATGGACCCACCCATTGCGGGTATGGCAACGCCGTCTTCACCCGGTATACCGCCTCTCCCAGGTGAGGTGGCAGGACACACGGCTCAGATTCTTTGCCCAGGCTACGTAGACTTGCACAATGGGCACTTCCTGCCAACTTGTCCGAACATGACATTAAAAGCTATGATGACTCACTGGTGGGGATTCAACTGGGCACAGTCTGGCCCACCCCCATACCAGGCAACCAAGTGGGAAAACCCTAATACGGGACAAATAGAATATCCCGGCATGGCTTTCTTGGCACAGCGTGATGTCACAACCTTTACATCGCAATTGTCGGGCGACGTGGCCGGTATGAAGATGACTAATGGTGCGGTATGGGCATCAATTCCGGAACCGGAAATGTACCCGATCGATTACCTGAACATGCTCAAGGCCAAGTTCACGCCGGAGGGAGAGGACTTTGAAGAGA
>CAYRRF010000006.1:0-12444 GCA_964426595.1 uncultured Bdellovibrionales bacterium
GGCATGGGCGTTGACGTTGAACGCGCGCGAACGCACGAAGGGATGATCGGCGGAAAAACCAAAGACCCAGGCCGAACCTTCGGGCTCGAGATTGCCGCCCAGATCGTCTGGCAAGGTTGGATCGGTCATGGTGTAGCTGGCGTTAAAGCCCAGCTTGGTTCCTTCAGGACCTACGGTTTGTTTGTAACCGGTGCTGAAATATTTCAACTCGTCATGATCGGGCGCCCACAGCAGCGTGCCGCTGATCTGCTCGCCCATACCCAATAGCGAATTGGTTTGGCCCGTGACCGTGCCGCGATATTCGCCCAAGTAATGGTTGCCGAAATTATCAATCACACCGGCTGCCTGATAGCGTTTCTGTTCCACAATCAAAATCATGTCCGCACCGCCGCGTGTCGCTTTGGAAGGCGCCAATACCGCACGCACTTTGACACCCGGCAAATCGTTCATCAACAGCAAATAACGCTCGAGGCTTTGCTTGGTCAGCGCGCCGCTGGCCATCATGCGCTTGGCATAGCTTTCGATTTTATCGCGCACGCCATAGGTTTCGCCTTGGATCGCGTAACCGCTGACAAAACCTTCGACGATTTGAATTTTGATGATGCCGCCGCTGATCTCCTGTTTCGGCACGATGGCGCGCGACAGGATATAACCGTTATCGCGATAGATGCGCGTAATGCTGTTGGCAATGCCGTAAACTTGCGTCAGGGTGATTTTCTTGCCGATCAAATCCGCATAAGCGGGCGCCAGCGTATCCGTCGACAGCACATTCGCACCGACGATCTCGACGCGCTTGAGTACCAGCGTAATTTTATCCGATCCTTTCGGCGCTTCGACCTCTTGTGCTTTGGTCAGCTCGGCCGGTACGGCCATCGGAACAGCCGTTGCTTTTTTGTCCAGCTCCTGGCCAACGCGACCCGCGTCCACCGACGCCGGAGGCGCTGCAACTGCGGCGGAAGCGATCAGGCCCAGACCCAAGACAAACAGAAAACGGAAAGATGATATACGCATGGAAATATCCTTGATAAACGCGAGAAATACGAATCGGCCCCTAGGGTAGCAAACCCAAGGGCAACACGCCAGAAATTACATGAAATTCATCGCGTTAATCGCCCCATAGGGGGCGGACTGTGGCCTTTGGGTGACACCCCGCCCTAAGACCTTCATATTGCTTGACGGAAATTTGTACATATGTAATACTAAGACGCCTCTTTTCCGGGGTGCTGAGTCATAATAGGATGGTTCTCATGTTTGAAATGCAGCCCGTATCGCACGGCAAAGTTTATGTCGAAGAAAAAATTGCGCAGGCCGAATCCGCGTATACTCAAGCATCCACGGATTCCCAACGCGGGTCTTTGGCTTATGAACTGCATCGGTTGAATTATAATCTTTATACACGCGACAAAAACGATACCCCTCTCCGTGACACATATCTTCGCTGGTATCTGACGGCCCTTGCCCGCAACAACCCGGATGCAAATTATACCGCCTATAAAACTATACAAAAACATTTATTGCAGACTCCCGGCAGTAATTCATCCGAGATCCTTTCAGCTCTCCAGTCCGCGGATTATCCGTTGACCGCTGAACACGCCGCCGACAGACTCTATCTCGCAGGATGCGAAGATCTTCACGGCCGCAGCAACTGGGCCCTTTTCCAACATGTTGAAAAAAGCCTCTGCGCAGACACCTACACGGACGATCCGATTCAACACGCCGTCCTGGATAAATTAAAAGCTAATAGTTATACCCTCACCCCGTCGTTGGGCATGACCTTCAAAACACGCGCGTTGGAAACAGGGGAGGGCAATAGCGCCTATTGCTTTGCATCCGCCATAAAAAACCGACACAATCCGGATGTCTATGCGCATATCGACCTGTTAAACAATATCGGCCTTCGTCCGACAAAAGAAAATGAAACTTTCCTGTACAGTCTTGCCGCCATGGATAAGCAAAAAAAAGCGGCTGCCGAATGTCTGCAGCGCCTTTCACCCTATCACGTACAGCATACCCAAATGCTATTTATATTTGGATTGTCCCAATTACAGATAGACAATGAAAATATTAGAAACCGCAATCAACTGGAATCTACTTTAAAAATTTATTCCTCGCAAAAGTTTGGGCAGACGTTCCGAGATGCCGCACAAGAAGTCACAGATCTTCACGCACGGCCTTTGCGCGTTAGTGTTGTCGAGACCCTGCATAATAACCTGCTTACCCATTTACATGCGTGCTGCGCTCATGCACAGTTGAAACACTACACCGATCTTTCTCCTCACCGTCACCTCAAAGCCGCCTAATTATTTTTTAAATTGAAAAGAAAAAATGCCTGTCATTTCTCCCTTGCCGCTTCATCGAACACTTGAAAATAAAATTCGCTACACGGTCAACCGTTACGACCATGCAAACACTAACATGGAACGTGGTGCGGCGGCCTATGATCTATACCGGCAATATCACACGCTGTATCATCGCGATAAAAACCGGAACGCCGGGGCGCAATTTTTATACAAACTCTGGTACGCCAATGCGTTGAAAAACAACAATCCCTCGGCCCATTACACCGCGTATATGATTACCCGCAAACACTTGTCTTACGATCCGCACAGCGACTTTAAAGAACTGGAATCTGTGTTGGCGGATTGCGACTATGAATTGACGGCTGCCAACGCCGTGGACAGTCTTTATCTGGCCGGGTGTGAAAATACGCACGGCCGCAGTAACTGGCATTTATCCCAATACGTTGAAATGAGTCATACAAACAAAATTCATTACAACCCGCACAAACATCTTTACCCGCTGGTAAAGCAAAAACTGGAATCCAACGGCTATACGATTAGCCCATCTTTGGAGATGACTTTTAAATTGCGCGCGATGGCGCAAGGCGAAAATGACAGTTGCTATTGTTTTGCTTCGGCTATTGAGCATTCGGAAAATCCGGCAGTACAGGAACACATCCATGCCTTGGATACGGTCGGCCTGGGACCCGAAGCGCGCACACAAGCATTGCTATGCAGCATTGCCGCTTTGGACAAGCATAAAAAAGCCGCGAATGCCTGCCTGCAGTGGTTATCCCCCGAGCACCCGCAGCATACAAATATACTCTCGCTTTTTCACTCGGCGCTGCTGGACATCGACGAGGAACATCTTTCCAGCCGCCGGCAACTGGACAAAACCCTCAAAATCTACACGGTACAAACCGCCACCGAACGGTTTAAAAAAGCCGAGGCCAGTATAACGGACAATACGGCCGAACCCCTTAATATTGATGTCGTTAAAACGCTGCACAATAATCTGACAACGCTGCTGCACCGCGCCTGTCAGCCGGAAAGTCTGCAGTATTGCACCGACCTTTCGAAACACCGCAAACAGGTGGCCGCGTAATGACCGGTAGCTTTACCCTCACAGCTGAAACCCCACCGCAGATAAAACCTTTTTATCACGGCAATCTTTTATCCAAGGACTATCTTCCCGACGAATATTTTGAAACCCTTTATGATACCGCCGACACGGAAGAAGACAAAGGACGCTACGCTTTCCTGCTGATGGAATTCACCCCCGGAAAAATAAAATCCAAGACAAAAACGGCATGGTTTCTTACCGCTTTGGAACATGAATCGCTCCAGGCTTTTCGTCTGGCCGGTCAGGAAATCATGCGTTATCACCATTTAATGGCGCGCGATGGTTACGTGGAAAAAAGCTTTTTCTTTGACGCCCTTACAGAAGCCGGCTGTGCGACACACTTGCCGGCAGCGTATGAGTATTGGGTGAAGGCTGCAAAAAAAGGCGAACCCGACGCCGCCCACCATATCAGTATGGAACTTCTTTTAACTCCAAAAGAATCAGCCCTGATGTGGGAATCTTGTCTTGCTCACCATGATATTCCCGTGACGGCTTCTTTACCCTATCGCCTGAGTGCTATTGCGCTTTACGGAGGGAATGCAGATGCGTGCCGTAACCACGCGCTTGCTTCCAACAAACAAAAACGGCACAACCACAATCCACAGCTTGCACTTAAACCCTTTGAAACCTCCTATAATGAGTGGCTGGCAAAACTGGGACACATCCCAGGCACCGAAAAGATTTATTGGGATTTGCTGACGATGTCTGCATTGGGACGCAATGAAAAATCCGCTACGGAATGCGCCAGCCATATGCGTAACGGGATTCCCGCCTGCAAACACAACATGTCTCTGGCTCTGGGACGCAATGGCATTCCCGAGGATGAGCGTATCGTCCCGACATTCGACAAAATAGCGGACACCCATACAGCCCACATATCCCATTTAGAAATTGCCTACAAAGAACAACAAATCGCCCTGTTTCACGAAAACGCCGTGGCGCGGATGCAAAACCATCTGAACAATCAAAAGCCGCGCACCATCGAACGCCTGCTGGATTTTAATTGCGAACTTTAAATTAAAGCGTTTCGTCTTTCAACGCTTCCAGTTCCAGCCAGCGATGCTCGGTCTGCTCTAAAGCGCTACGCGTCTGCGCCAGATCCTGGGTGATATGCTGGAATTTTTCGGCGTCACGGCTAAACAGATGCGGATCATCCAGCGCCGATTCCAGCTGGTTTATTTTTTGCGTCAGCTGCTCGATTTTTTGCGGCATCTGGTCCAGCTCGAACTGCAGCGCATAGGACAGCTTCTTGCTCCTGGTCGTTTTTTCAGCCGCCGCATTTTTATCAGACGCCTTGGCTTTGACCGGCGCGGCCAGTGCGGCTTTGGCTTCGGCCTTTTTGTGCGCCAGATAATCGCTGTAACCGCCGATCACGAAATCAATCGCACCATTGCCTTCGAATGCCAATACTTTGCTGATGGTTTGATCCAGAAAATCGCGGTCGTGACTGACCACCAGCAACGTGCCGGTGTAATGCGACAAGATATCTTCCAGCATGTCCATCGTTTCCATGTCCAGATCGTTCGTCGGCTCGTCCAGGATCAGCAAGTTGCCGGGATTGGCCAGCACACGCGCCAGCAACAGGCGGTTTTTCTGCCCGCCGGAAAGCGTCGCCACCGGCTGGTGCGCCATGCCGGGATCAAATAAAAAGTTTTTTAAATAGCCCATCACGTGCCGCGGCTTGCCCATGACATCGATATATTCACCGCCCTGCGGTGACAAGGTTTGAAACAAGGTTTTCTTGGGGTCCAGGTCTTTGCGCTTTTGATCGAAATAGGACACATGCATATCGCGCGCCAGCTTGACGGTGCCGCTATCGGGCGCCAGCTCTTTGAGCAGCATGCGTAAAAACGTCGTCTTGCCCGAGCCATTACGCCCCAGAATGCCAATGCGGTCGCCGCGCAAGATACGAAAGTGAAACTTGTCCAACAGGACCTTGTCCCCGAATTTTTTGTGCACGTTATAACATTCGGCGATGATGCGCGACGTGCCCTTGTCGTCTTCCAGCGGCGGCAGGCTGATCTTGGAAAAAACCTTGCGGAAGGACGACGTGTCGGCCTTGAGCTTCTCGCGCTCTTCTTTCATCAATTCCACGCGCCGCACATTGCGTTTACGCCGCGCCTTGACCCCGCGCGAGGCCCATTCCTGTTCCAGTTCCAGCGCTTTTTGCCGGTTTTGCAGCTCGCGCTCTTCGTGTTCCAGCAGCTGCGTCTGCCATTCTTCAAAATGCCCGAACCCGCGCGGACACACGCGCAAACGGCCGCGATCCAGCCAAAAGACCTTGTTGGATATCGCTGTCAAAAACGCGCGATCGTGGCTGATGCACACCACGGCGCCGCGATAGCCGCGCACGTATTTTTCCAGCCAGGCGATGATGTCCAGATCCAAGTGGTTGGTCGGCTCGTCCAGCAACAGCACATCCGGTTCTTCGACCAACGCCCGCGCCAGCGCCACGCGGCGCAGCTGGCCGCCGGAAAGATTGCCCATCTTTTCATGAATATCCAGCTCGAGCGGTTGCAATACTTTTTCCACCTTATAGGCGTGCGTTTCGGATTGGTTCTCTTCGGACAAACCCGCGAACACATAGGCATACACGGTCTGCTCGGGATCAAAGGTGATTTCCTGTTGCAAGAATCCGACCGTCGTGCCCGGCAGATGCCACGCCTCGCCGCCATCCAGCTCGCGCTTGCCGGTGATGATGTTCATCAAGGTCGATTTGCCCGCGCCGTTCTTGCCGATCAAACAGATTTTATCATCCTCGAGGATGCTGAACGACAGATCTTCGAAAATAATTTTGTCGGCGTAACGCACAAACGCTTCTTGAACGGAAAAAATCAGACGACCGGGCATGGCGGGACCATACCCAAGCCCTTAATACATTACAAGCTTGAATATACTGCCTTTTTAAGCCATTGCCCATCTGGACATAGACTTAGGCTTGGTTTACACTCCTATGCCACAAGCCCCCGATGGAGAATCCACATGACGACGAACGCGTATGATTATTTGCTTTTAGGCCTTTTCAAACACGATCCCAAAACGCCCGTCGAAAACCTCTCCATGGAAAAAGACGATCGCGGGGTTGTTATCCGTTTTCGCGAGCAATGCCCCGACAACAGTGTGATTGAACTGATTGCGGGCGCGCCCAATGAAAAAGCGGAAGATCAGGAATATCAAAAAACCGTTTATTACCCCAGTGGTAATGTGCACTATACGTGCGGCTATCAACACAACAAAAACAAAGGCGCGTTTCGTGAATATTACGACATGCCGGATAATATCCTGAAACGCGAAGGGGTTTTAGCCGACAACGTCGATAAAAACCTGCCTGATACAAAGGAAATTGAAAAATTCATCGGACGCGTTTCCACCTATTCGAAAAAGCGGGATGAAAAGACTGGAAAACCTATTCGGATTTTTCATGGATCTTACGATGCTGAAAAAAACGTAACGAAATTATTTGGTTTTGATCCCGATACAGGAAAATGCATAGGCTCCTTGATTCAAAAGAAAGTAAAGGGGACGGCATTTCCTTTAAGATGGGAAACCGAAGTCAACGACGACGGCACCATTCATCAGAAACGTACCGGCGGTAATCGCGTGGCTTTTGATCGCGTTTATTCACCCGGACACCAAACCCTCACAGATAGCCGGAACAATATTTATACTTTGAAGGCCGGACCGGGGCAGGAAATTACTTACGCCTATATTCCCACCCCCTGTTACTCTATAAAATCTCCTTTCGTCTACAAAACCAACACCGAAGGCGAAGCGATCTACATATCGAATGATACGAACGGCTGGGTATTTAAAAAGACGCCCGGCGGCTACGAGCTGCGCAATCCCAGCACCTTACGTTACGGAAGCACTCCCGAGACAGCTTCCTTTAATGCGGACGGACTGGCCCTGAGTTACACCAGCGGCACCCATCACTATACGTGGAATGACGAAAACGGAAATGTCGAGGTTGTTACAAAACCCGACAAAGAGTCCCGCAGCTACATGCAGCGGACCTATGATCAGAACGGCGAAATGACAACCGAAAAGCATATGCTCGGCGGAAAATACAACGTCGCCGCAACGCTGTATTATCTCTTTAATAAAAATGCCCGTGATTCACTTTCAACGATCGACACGCATCGCCGGACAATCGAAGAAGTGGGCGAAGAATGGAATATCGCACCCAAACAAGGGCTATCGACTTTTAATAGCGCCATCAATTCTTTGCCGCCACGTTTTCGCCCCAAAACATTATTTCCTGTGGCGAAACAAAATGCGGACACCCCCAAGCCAGAATAATTACTCCGTGATAGCTTTCACTCTATAACCTCTCCCCTTGCGGGAGAGGTTATAGGCCTGTTGTGTTTTTGGTATTCAGTCCCGAAACCTTTTGCGACTCATAGCGCTTGTAATAACCCTTGGAATAGCGCGTGTAATCGCGGGCCAGGCCGCTGGCGACCATCTCGGCCCCGACATCGCGCCCGTCGGGCAACCAGCATTGCGCGACGGGTCGGCGATAGCGGTCGATATCACGTACATGGCACTTCAAACGTTGGGCCGTGATCAATTCTTCCAGCCTGGCCGCAGCTGCAAAAAAATAACGCTGGTAATGCTCGGGCGTATCAAACCCCCACAGGCGAATGGACTGACGTCCGGCTTTGAACGTATCGCCATCAACAACGCGCGCGGGAACCACGTAAAAATCCGTGCCGATCAGCACCCGACGGCCCTCGGCGGCCTCTGCGAACAGAGGCAACAGAACACAGACCAGCAGCAGGTATAAAAACGAACGCATACCGTCTATTCTACGCCCCTGCCCTGAAAAACAGATGACCACTGGCACAGACAAGCGTATGTTTTCAATGAGATAAATACGGTTGTAACTTGTTGCATAATAAACAAGAATCAGTTATTATGGCTTTATGCCACGTCCCATTTCACCCCCCGATGTCACCAAACTTTTCTATCGCCTGGACAGCACCTGCGTCAGTGATTTTCGCTGCCCGCAATCCGTCAATTTTTTGAACAAACATCTGGGGCAGTATCTGGACGAAGCTTTTTTGCCCCTCGATAACGAACACCGCTATTATCTGTGCGGGAAAATGTATGATTTTCTAACCGATGACCGCGAAGAGATGCTGCCGCTCTATAAAGAGAATATGAGCTTTATGCTTGCGACCGCCCTGCCCCAAATCAAACCTGCGGGCCACAGCTATATTTTTGAAGAACTGATGAATGAAATCTGCGAAAATAAAAATCTTTCGCAAGCCTTTTTAAATGGCATCACACACTATATTCAAACAGTTCCTAAAGACCAAGACAAGGATACGCGGATCAACGCCACACAAGACTATTGTACTAGCGTTGATCCTGTTCTTAATCGGATTACCAAAAACTTTCCACGGTTGAATGAACAAGCATTGGTGTTACACGATAAATTTATTGATATTATAGCGACCGAGGCGTTGCTGCCTCTTTAACGGCTGCCGAGCGGCGTGGTGGTGCCGCTGCGCAGCAGGGGCTTGGCCGCGTTTACGCCCAAAGCGTATACCGCCAGCCCCTGTCCGTGCAGCCCCAGATCGGTTCCCGCCACCTGCAGCACCGGCACAATCGCCGCCGCCAAATTAAAAAATACTGTTCTCCACCCTTTCATCTGATCCTCCATAGGTTGATGTGATTAAAACGTGCCTTCACGCATCGCTGTTTCCAGACGTGCGCCACGCGCGCCAACCTGGGCGAACCATCGGCTGTTGCGCATCTCGTAGGCGGCCCGCGTAAAATCCTGCACCGCTAAAGCGCTGTGCAGTTTGCGAAAGCCGCGAAACCCTTCCAGTCCCAAATTGAATACCATGTCGGCAACAACACATTGCCGCACCTCGTCCAAAACGTTCCAATAAGGCAGCGTGGCACAGCTTTGCACCACGTCGTCGATATCATTTTCCAACAGGTAAATCGCTTCGTCGTGCCGGATACCGCGGCTTTGGGTTTGCCGGCAATGCTGCGCGACAGGCTGCTGAGACCGAAACTAAGAACACCGCCTAACAGGCGTTGCGACAAAAATCCCGCCACCGAAAATCCGGTAAAGGACGAGGCAACAGCGGACACTACGGCGGCAACAACGGCACCCATCGTCTACCCCCATATCTCGCGCGCCCGTGCCAGCGGAACACAATGCGTTCCCTGTTCGGGGTGCAACACGCAGACCTGCCGCGCATCCATTGTCACCAGGCCTAATGCGCCGACATCCAATAGCGCGACATCGCCGCGTGCGGCAAAGGCGCTTTCTTTTTTGCACAGGCCAGCTTCTTGCAATTTCTGGCGAATAAGGGCGATGACATGCTTGGCCTTGTGGGATTGGACCAGCCGGGTGATGTCTTCTTCACACGCATAACGGCCGCGAAAATCCGCCATCAGATCGACGCCGGTCATGACGCGCAAGCCGTCGGCTACGAAAATACAGCAATCCATCGTCCCATAGGCGAAAGGCTTGTAACGAACCTCGTCGAAATAGTCGGCGAGTCGTTCAGCCCAGTCCGGATTCTTTTTCAGTACGGTGCGCGTCATACCCCTGTGATGACGCAAAGTGGATTAGCTGGTCAAATCTGGGCAGCAATTTTATTGACATACCCCACGAAGTCGGGATCTTCGCCGTCCAGCAGCGATGGCAGCAACTCACGGAAATCGCGCTTGCGCAGCCAAAAGCGGATATAATCCTCCCAGCTGGCCCAGCGGCGGGCGGTTTGCTTGTCCATCGTCTCTTCATAGACCAGCAGATACGCGCGTTCGAACAGCGAGATCAGAATATCGTACAAGACGCGGCGGCGTTCCTGTTGTTCGGCGTCCAGGTTGGGATATTCGGTTTCGCTGCTCAGGCGCAGATCGGCGTTTTCCAGCACCAGCTTTTGAAACTCGGCATATTCTTCGGACAGATATTGATAAATCTCTTCCTCTTCGTTTTGCTGTTCGCGGCGCTGTTCCCAGATGAAAACCAGAATCGCAAACGGCAAACCGACGACGGTAACGACGTAGCTTGCGCCTTCCCACCATTCCAACGAAAATAATTGCATGCCCGTCTCCTTTGCAAAACAGTCTAGCGCATTTAGCGTGCGCCGTCATCCCCCGTCAGGCGCAACCAGTCCTCTTCGCTGATCACTTTTACGCCCAGACGTTCGGCCTCGCGCAATTTCGATCCGGCATCGCTGCCCGCCACCACCCATGTCGTCTTGGCGGAAACCGAGCCCGCCACTTTGGCGCCCAAACGTTCGGCGGTGGCTTTGGCTTCGGCACGCGTCATGCGTTCCAGTGTGCCCGTGAACACCACCGTCATACCGGCCAGCTTGGCATCTGCGGTGCGTGTGTCTTCAAACGGCTTGACGTCCAGCACCGTCAGCAGACGTGTGCATTCGTCCGCGTTGTGCGCCTCGTTGAAAAACTGCACGATGGATTGCGCCACCACAGGACCGATATCCTCGATCTGCAGCAAGTCTTCTTCCCTGGCCTGACGTACCGCTTCGGCCGTGGTATAAAAAGCGGCCAGTTTTTTCGCCGTTACCACCCCGACCTGCGGAATGCCCAACGCGAAAATAAAACGCTCCAGCGGCACGGTGCGCGCCTTCTCGATGGCGGCCAGCAGATTGCCGACGGATTTTTCTTTCCAGCCTTCGCGTGTCAGCCACTCGGCGCGGTGTTGTTCCAAGGCGAAAATATCGCTGGGCTTTGTCACCCATCCCAGTTCAAAAAACTCGCGGATGATTTTATCGCCCAGACCGTCGATATTCAGCGCCTCGCGCGATACAAAGTGTTTTAACCGTTCAACGACCTGTGCCGGACAGATAATGCCGCCCGTGCAGCGCTGCGCCGCCATATCCTCGTCGCGCACCACCTGTGAATCGCATTCGGGACAGTGCTTGGGGAAATGAAACAGATGCGTTTTCACCGGACGTTTCTCCAGCACGACACGCAAAATCTGCGGGATGACGTCGCCTGCACGTTGCAGCACCACCGTATCGCCTTCGCGGATGTCCTTGCGGCGGATTTCGTCTTCGTTGTGTAACGTCGCGCGCGATACCATCACGCCGGCGACATTGACGGGACGCAAATGCGCGACCGGTGTCAGCACGCCGGTGCGGCCCACCTGAATGTCGATTTTTTCCAACACTGTCTGCGCCAGCTCGGCAGGGAATTTATGCGCCGTGGCCCAGCGCGGCTCGCGCGATTTAAATCCAAGGCGTTCCTGCAGCGCGAAATCATCCACCTTGTACACCAGCCCGTCAATCTCGTACGGCATCGTGTCGCGCTGCGCCAGCATACGGTCGTGATACGCGCACAAAGCCGCATAAGAATCGACGCGCTCGGCCGGTTCGTTGGTGGCAAAGCCCCAGCGCTGCAGACGCTGGCGCAAATCCCATTGCGTCTCGGCGATTTTTTCGCTGCACACGCCCAAACCATAGGCCAGAAATTTCAAAGGCCGCGTGGCGGTGATGCGCTCATCCAATTGCCGCAGACTGCCGGCGGCGGCGTTGCGCGGATTGGCGAATTGCGGTTCCTCTTGCGCGACGCGTTGCGCGTTCAACGCGGCAAAATCCGCCTTGTCCATATAGACCTCGCCGCGAATCTCGACATGCTGCGGAAACGGCGCACGCAGATGCGGCACGATACCCGCCACATGTCGGGCATTGGCCGTGACATCCTCGCCAACCATCCCGTCGCCGCGTGTGGCGGCGGAAACAAAGACGCCATCGCGGTAATGCAACGTAATCGCCAGCCCGTCAATTTTGGGCTCGGCGACACAGGCGATTTCCGTCGTTGCGTTCAATCCCAGAAAGCGGCGGATCTGTTGCAGAAACTCGGCCAGCTCGTCCGCCGAAAACACATTCCCCAAAGACAGCATCGGCATCGTGTGCGTAAATTTCGAAAAGCCTTCCGACGCTTTGCCGCTGACACGCACCGTCGGGCTGGACGCGTCTTGCAACTGCGGGAATAATTTTTCCAGCGCCGCCAGACGTTGTTTCAGCACATCATATGCGGCATCCGTAATCGTCG
>CAYRRF010000006.1:12454-14365 GCA_964426595.1 uncultured Bdellovibrionales bacterium
CAGCGGCAGATCGGCCGCCGTGGCCAAGCCCTGCACCCGAGCCACCACGGGCACCGGCAAGGCGCGCAGCGCCAGCATCAGGCGAGAGCAGCGGGCAAACAGGTCTTCGTAATAGGCCTGATCGTGACGGGCGATTTCCGCGCGCAAACGTTTCGATTCGGCCAAAGCCTGTTCAGCCGTCAGGGCCTGGGGGGTCGAAAATAAATCCATCACATTATATATAGAGGGGTTTTTGCGCCCCCGCTATAGCCCATAACACATTGAAAATAAAGATTTTATATAAAATACCGTCGGGACTGCATTTTCCGCGTGACAAAGCATGTACATATTGATAGAATGGGGGCTTCGTTATAAAAATGAGGACTAAAATGACACAAAATAACACAGACGGCGTATCCAACGCAACAAATGTACAAAATGGGGGTTTTACCATCATCGGTGATACACGCGTACTGTTTAGCGCCAACAAGGCCGGGCTTCGTTACACTACGAATGCGCGCAAACCCGAAACGCCGGTGGCTACCGTGCTGAAGGTAAAAACGGAACGCGGCGAATCTTTGATGGTCGGCGATGTGGACATGCCTCTGGGCGATGAGACTGTTTTAAAAGAAATGAAAGAGAGCAACGATACTTTTGATACAACATGCTCGGGTGTGCCGGTGATAGCCGTGGAAAAATGTGGTATGCTGACAATTGAAGATATTACAGGGGCCAAAACCCACTCGAACCGCAAAGGGATCAACGGCACACATGCTCAGTACTTTGATCAAAATTCTTTGAACAGCATTGCTAACACCAAGTTCAAAATCGGCGATGCGCCAAAGATCTAACGTCAGACCTAAGTTATTTGCATGTCTGACGACGCCGAACACTATTGTTTATTCAGTGAAACCGCTGCGCAAATGGCGTATGCCCAAGCCCGCGCCATTGCCAAGGAAACAGGTCACTTTCCTCCTGACCATTGGGTCGCCTGCGTTGTGCCCGTAATTGACAAGAATGGCGAAGAGATAGACAACCGGATCATCACGCACGCAGCACTTACCGAATCCGCAATCAAAGCCCTTGCGAACGAAAAGCCTTTTATACAGCGCGCCACAAAACACAAAATTCGGGCTGAACAATTTTTTATGAACCTTGATGGCTTGACGTTTATTCACGCACACGATATACAACGTTTCGGACTTGGGGCAACACATGGTGATTTAAAGCAATGCGCCGTTTTGCTGCGCGAGTTTCCACCCCTTTCATAACCGTTTTATTTTACTTTCATGACACACACCTACGCTTATAGCTTTTTGAAAATCGTGCAGGCCTATGCCCAGGCACAAGAATCGCAAACGATTTTGGCATCGATATACAAAACCAAGACAAGAGAATTGTTCGTAGCGAATTATACTTCATTAAGCGGCACAAAATTTGAAATCGAACAACGGCGTTATTCCGATTTGCAAGAGATTGTGTTGGAAAAGGCCCCGAAGAAAGTCAAGGATATCACAAAAAAAGATTTTCCGGACAATTTTTTAAAGACGCAAGATGTCTGGCACAATCAACGCATGATTGAGCTTTTTTACCCCAAAGCCACATAACTTTTTTCTTGTTTGAACAACAAGAGATTCTAACCTCTCCCCCATTTGTGGCGGGGGAGGTTTAAAAACGGAAAATCATCTTCGCGTGCTTAGCGCGCTTCGCGGTGAAAAAACCTTCGTGTGCTTCGTGGTGAAAAATGAAATTCTCTTCGCTGCTTTTAAGCTACGCCACATCCACGCGGCCGACGACAGCGTACAACGCTTCGACCGTATGCTCGGGGATTTTCAACGTCAGCGACGGATTGAATTGTTGCAACAGCACATGCCCGTCTTTGGTGCCCAGGTAACGGCGCACAAACGCATGGCCCGCACTGTTTTTCGCCAC
>CAYRRF010000006.1:14375-24256 GCA_964426595.1 uncultured Bdellovibrionales bacterium
ACACAATCGGTGCCTTTGCGCGGCGCGGTGTCGGCACTGACCAGCACGCGCTCGCCCGGTTCGTAGCGCGGGATCATTTCCTCGCCGGTGATTTCCAACGCGAACGCCTGACGGATGCCGCGCATAAAGGCCGGGCGCGGCAACGAGTCATTGGCGGCGCTGTTCAGATTGATCAATCCTTTGGCGGTGGCCTGCGCGGCGTTATAGACGGGCAGCGTGTCGGCGCCGGTGGCGGCGGTAGTGGCCAGCGCGCCCAATAATTTTTCCAGACGCGCCGAACCCGAGGCTTCGATCACGGTGCGCGGGGCGACGGTGAATAACTCGGCCAGCTTGGCGATGTGATGCGCGGGCAGATTGCGTTTGCCGCTTTCAATCTCGTTATAGTTGCCCGGCGAGAGGCCCAAGGCCTGGGCGACGGCGCGCTGGGTCAGGCCGCGGGCTGTTCTCAATTTGGCAAGGCTCTGTTGGGTCATACGATAAGATGTAAGGCATTTGCCCGCCCGCTGCAAGAGATATCAGATACTTGACGACGTTCTCATATTGGGAATATATTCCCAATATGAGTAAAAACGGGCTGCATACCCTTCCCTTGCATGTCGGCGATCTGGTCAAAGAGACCGCCCACCTGACGCATGACCAGTTCGGCGTCTATATGCGGTTGCTGCTGGTGCATTTCCAGCTGGGCACGGACGGTATCCCGCGGGCGCGGCTGCCGCATCTGGCGCGCGTCACCCCCAAAGTCTGGCAACGTAAATACGCCGACACGCTCGAGCCTTTGTTTGAAGGCAGCGGCGATCGTGTGGTGCTGCCGCGTCTGGTGGCTACCTTGCAGGACCTCTATACCCGCACGCAGGCGCAACGCGATAAAGCGTTGAAAAGATGGCACAGTGCCGATGCCGCGGCAGTGCCAGCCGAAAAACCGGAAACCGAAAAACAAAAACCAAAAGAAGAATCCAAAGATTCTTTTCCCGTTGCTGCTGTTACCGATTCCGCGCAAGGCGATTATTTGCATGAAAAATTTGAGGGAATTTTGACAGCCGAAGAATTCTATCAGAAACTTCCCGAGAGATGGAAAAAAATTTATGAGGAAAAAGGATTGGAAAAGGATTTCCTGGCGGCGACGGGGATGGGTTTCTGGCAGCGTTTTGTCGGACGTTATCCCGGCGATCCGCAGCTGACCGAGCGCTTTACACGCAAGAAAAACTGGGAAAAAGCCTGGGAATTCGAGTGCGACCGCCTGCACCGTATCCAGCGCGGATTGCCGCCGCGCAACGACTTGCCGCACCAGCGCGCCAAGCTGGTCAAGGGGTGGTAGCCACCTATGCTGTCGCCCGTCTCTCCGATCCTGCCGCGCGGTTTTGTTCATGACGATGCGACGCGGCGCTTTTGCACGGTGCTGATTCTGTCGGCGCTGGACGAGGCGCGCAGCACGAAAAAGCCGCTGCACAAAGACCAGATCCATGCGCGGTATTTTTTGCTGGCGCGGGTCAACCGCACGATGGTGCAACGTCTGATCGAAGCGATGGGCGTGGACCCGCTGTGGTTCTTTGGCCGCGTGCTGGTACGTCTGGTGCGTTTGGGTTGGCCGGCCCCGCACACGCCGCCGCACAGCCGCCGCCATCCGCGCGGCATGTACGCTTTTTTCACCTGCGAGGACGCCCCATGACGATTACCTTTACACCCAAGCAAAAACAGGCGTTGAAGCTGCTTCGCGCCAAGGATGCCCAGCAGATCATGCTGTATGGCGGGTCGCGCTCGGGCAAGACGTTCGTGCTGTGCTGGGCGTTGCATCAGCGCGCGCTGCACTATCCCGAAAGCCGGCACGCGATTTTGCGCTGGCGGTTCAATCACGTCAAACAATCCGTGTGGTACGATACCTATACCAAGATGGTCAAATGCGACGATCCGCAATTGCTGCCGCAGATCAAGCGCAACAAGTCCGACTGGTTCTGGCAGTACCCCAACGGTTCCGAGGTCTGGTTCGGGGGATTGGACGACGAAGAGCGCGTTGAAAAAATCCTGGGCAACGAATATGCGACGATTTACCTGAACGAGTGCAGCCAGATCTCGCAACATGCGCGCGACACGGCGATGACGCGGCTGGCGCAGAAAATCGCGGGGCTGCGCCTGCAGATGTTTTACGATTGCAACCCGTCCAGCACGCGGCACTGGACCTATCGGGATTTCGTGGAAAAACCGCTGCCCGGCGCCTATGCGTTGCAAATGAATCCGGCGGACAATGCCACGCATTTGCCCGAGCATTACGTCGGCCTGTTGCAACGTCTGCCACCGCGGCAACGCGACCGTTTCCTGCACGGGCGTTTTTTGAACGAAGTCGAAGGCGCACTGTGGCAACAGGAATGGATTGACCGCAACCGTCTGCGCGGCGATGCGCCGTTGCCGTCATCGTGCCGTATAGTCATCGGCGTCGATCCGTCGGTGTCGGGTACGGGCGACGAGACGGGTATCGTCGTGTGCGCCTATGACGGGCAATTCGCATGGGTGCTGGAAGACGCTTCGCTGCAAGCCACGCCCGATGCGTGGGCACGCCGCGTGATTCAGGCGGTGCGCTATTGGCGCGCGGATGCCGTTGTCGCCGAAGTCAATCAGGGCGGCGATATGGTCACGACCTTGTTGCGACATCACGACCCGACATTGCGCGTGCTGCAGGTGCGCGCCAGCAAAGGCAAATGGACGCGCGCCGAACCGATCAGCGCCTTGTACGAGCAAGGGCGCGTGCGCCACCGCGGCGAGTTCCCGCTGCTGGAAGAGCAAATGACGAATTACACGGGCAGCCTGACCACCGACTCGCCGGACCGTCTGGACGCCGCCGTGTGGGCGCTGACCGAGCTGTTTGCTGTCGATAGCGACACGATGGATCTGGTCACCGCCCTGCCCACCACCACGGGCGGAAGTTTTTATTGAAGGAAAAAGATACCACCTAAGGCATTTATAACTGGAACAGTTTTATTTTCTGCCACCATTTAGGTTCATTCAAAGCCATTAAATCGCGCATTAGAGACGATGAAAACGAACCCAGATATCCGTGCGTTTGAATATAAATAGCGGCCTGTGGTTGTTTAATACCCTGATCTAATAAACGCGTGCACATATTTTGTCGCTCACACATATACTGCCTTATAAAACGAGAGTATTGCGACAATTGTAACGTATAAACATCTTTGCCATTCGCCAGCAACATTTCCTGTAATGTCCGGCGCCCCGGGTTTCCGGTATCAGAAAGATGCGCAGACCCATTAGTGGTCAGTACGGGAGCCGCCTGTGGCAGTGACAATATTTGACTCGCCATATATAAATCACGAAAGGTTAAGCCCTCTGTGCACGTTACATTAATTTCGTTCGTCGAGGTCTTTGGAATATCTTTTTCGATGGTTTTATAAGCCTGTAACATGACGGAATTGTTTCCAAATTCTTTTGGTACATCTATGTGGAAAGGCTGATCTAAATAGAATTCATCTTGTTCTTTATGATGATACGCCTGCATATCTATTGGCCGATAATCTATTTTATAAAGCGCGGCGCCGTAGGCGTTTATAAAACAAAACGGATTTCGCTGGTTATGATACATCTCATCCAATTTGTCTGGCAGAGAATCAAAGGTCAGATTCAAAGGCGCATACATTAATCTTTCATAGTTTTGTTGACTTTCGTCACGTAACTGTAAGTCATTAAAAACAGTTTTTAGTTCTCGCATAAAATAATACTCGAACAGGTCAATCGGCAGCTGATCGTGTTCCTCCCCCACCATGATCACCAGATTGGCGGGGTTGATTTTTTTGGCCTGCACGTCCTGGGTAATCGCCGCAGCCGCCGCCACCGCTCCGGCGCGCAGCTCGTTATCTTCCAGCCAGTGGATGGTGGTCGGGGCATACAGGTCGATGGAAACACGATGGGCCATTACCATTTCCCCTTATGCCACAACCGGTGGGGCATTCAGGGCCATCAAACGTTCAAAGGGAAGCATGAAGATGTCCTTCCCATAGGCCGGAGTCTGTATATATACAGAGGCGTGCGGCACCTTGCACCCGCAATTTTGCATCCGCGCACAGATATCTTTTTGTTCGCGTTGAAACATTTCTATATCTCCCGCCTGCGGTGCCAGCTGGATAGTATAGATATCCTTGCCCGCCGCCAGCACCATTTCCTGCAAGGCCAAGCGACCGGTATGTGCCGTATCCGTGAGATGAGCCGCGCCGTTGATTGTCAGCACAGGCCCGTTGTGCGGTAACGTCATTATTTTATCCGCCATAAATAAATCGCGGATTGTCTTTCCTTTATTTGAAGAAACGTTCATGTCACCTGAAGAGCATAACGGCAGTACTTTTTTGATTTCTTTATAGGCCTGCAGCATTACCGGATTATTCTTGTATTTACTCACAATATCGATTTTAAAAGGCTGGTTTAAACATTTATGTCCAGACCAAAATGCTGTTTCTACATTCATGTCTATTGGCCGATAATCTATTTTATAAAGCGCCGCGCTGTAGGCGTTGAAATAATAGAATGGGTTATAGGCGCGAGAAGCTAATTCCTGCAGCTTGTACGACAGGTTATCCAAGGTCAGATCGGAAGGCGTGTGTAATGCTTTCTTATCTTTTTGTCGTTTTTCGTCACAGAGCTGTAAGTCATTAAAAACAGTCTTTAGTTCTCGCATAAAATAATGCTCGAACAAGGCAATCGGCAATTGAGAGTGATTTTCCCCCACCATGATCACCAGATTGGCAGGGTCGATTTTTTTGGCCTGCACGTCCTGGGTAATCGCCGCAGCCGCCGCCACCGCCAGCGCGCAGCTGGTTGTCTTCCAGTCTGTGGATGGTGGTCGGGTCGGTCAGGTCGACAGGGGGGAAGTGATTCGCCATAAGGAGACTGTATATATTGCCATAGTGTATGTCAACCTACACCTGTACGCGAAACCGTAAAAAAGGGCTTTCCGAGGGATCTTTTTACCGGTTAAAACGCCTCAGGAAGCTGGGTTTGGGCTTGACAGCCGGCGCGACAACCTTTATATTATGTTTTTATTTAAACCGCGGCAGCGCTTCCCGCCTGCACGCACAGCCCCTCCCCCGGGGGAAAGGACGATTCTTATGCTTTTTTCCAATGGCATGCCACGCCTGACCGACGCACTGGAGAACGCCTCGACCGAGGAAAAGAAACGCACGATTTCCAAAGAGATTCTGCGCAATCTGCAATTGGCGGAAACCATTAAGTCGGACAAACGCTTTGACTACGTTGTCGGTGGCCTGAATGCCCAGCGCCGCTGCCTGATTCACACAACCGATCCGGAAACCCAAAAAAGCCTATCTACGGATCTGGCGACGGCATTGACCGACAGCCATGTTTTGCAACCGCTTGCCGCACGCGATGCCAAAGGCAGCTTTTATCGTGAAACGCTCACGCGCACCGTCAATCAGTTTAACAGCTGCATGATTCTTTCGGACGAGGATGCAACAAAAACCGTTGTGGCCAAAAATATTTTACGCCTGCTGACCTCGACGGACGTGCAGAATGGCTTCACGGAGAACTGGGAAAAATACAAATTCCTGCAAAGCGGACGTGAAGCACTGATTTCCGGCCTTGACAGCGTTGAAGACACGGCTTCAAAGCTACAAATGTGCGAAATCTTTTACAAACTTACAACCGATGCGCACCTGTCGGAGTATTTTGACGCAAACGTCCACGCCCATGAATTTATCCACGGAAATCAGGATATTTTGATCGAAGCGCTGGCCACCGCAACAGACCCGCAGGTGCTGTATGCGCTATCCGACCATGTGGCGCTGCTTGCAGTGGATCAAAACGTGCATGATATCTTTACACAGCGCAGCCTGCCCAGAAAACGGTTCGTGACAAAGGGCTTTGATGCCATACTGAACGCTTACGAAAAGGCGACCGACCCGCGGGACAAAGCGCACCACCAGATCAATCTGGGACAGATCGCTGCCAACTGCCATTGTGCGCCGCATCTGGACGAGGATCACCTGCGCCGCGGCGGATTCCTGCAACCCGACGCCACGATGGATTTGCGGGAACTTGCGACGCAAATGAAAGTCATGGACGCGTTCCTGCAAAACAAAGACGAAACGGTAGTGGATAGCTATCGCGCCACGACCGCCCTGCTGGTGAACGACATGCAAAACACGCTGACCAGGATGCGGGATACCCCCGACTTTGCGAACAACTTTGTGAGTAGAGGCGAGGCGGAAAAGCTGTACGCCAACATCCAGGTCCTGCGCAACACGCCCTTTTACAAATTTACGTTAACGACTTAGAATTCCCTTGACCTGCCCCTTGATTATGGCAGTATAAAGCGGAACATTATGCCGTCTTTCGGGGGAGAAACCTGGCCATGCATTTTCTGGGTCGTCAAATTCTGGATGAGTTAAGCATCGACCCGTGGAACAAGCCCAGCCTTGGCCCATACGCCCATCACGAAGAAATTCAAACGTCGGATGACGGCTCCCAGCAATACATCATGAGCTATCACTATGATGAAAACGGAGAGATCGAATCCATCAAAGGCATGCATCCGGTGACGGATCTGTATATTCATTGCCAACGCGAATCTAAAGATAATTACAGCCTGCTGGCTTTTAACGACAAAGACGTGCATTCGCCTGAAACGCGCGTGCTGGATGCGTATTTCAAAATTTATACTAAAAGAAATAGAAGACACCCTTGTCTCACCGGGCCTTATATTCAAAACGCTATTGGCAATCAACCCACAGCCATTACAGGTCACCTAGATAGCTATGGCAGCGAATTGTGGGTCGGCGAGCTTTCCTGCTATACGCTTTCGCAGCAGAAACAGTCCCACATAAGCGAAGCTCTGGAGGTTACTTTTAGCAAAAGCGGTTATTATTTGATAGACGATTACAAGCGGGTTACGCTCGATGGCAATAAAGTACAGGGAAAATTCCTGAAACCTTTTAAACTGAGCGTCACCCGTCCAGCAGAACATGCATTCGATCATTCTTATCTGCGTGCGGCGCGTGATATATTGATTGAAGATCTGGACGGCCCGATGACTCATACCAACAAGAATAATGTCAAGACAATCGCCACAAGCTCGGATCAAATCCTTTTTTACAGCGCTGATCATGGTGAGCTTGTTGTTTGCCACACCATTATCGACAAAATAACAGGCTTTCACTTTCATCAAAACGCCGAAGAACATCACGAGCATATTCCATTTGCCACCGATGCAACCTATCTGGAAAAGACAAAATACAAAGACGGCCGCATGAACGTAAAGCTTGTTGAAAATCACATCCCCCGCGTCTGCCGCGAATATGATGCCAACGGTAACATGTGCAAAGAAGCCGTCTATGATGAAGAAAGAAGCCTTCTTACAAATACCCTGCATCCTGAAGCGCGGAGCAAAGTGTTAAATTCCTATATCGAAGAAAAGGGATTTTTGCATCCCCAACTGCTGGGAACACTGCCTTTAAAAGACGCGGAAAAACTGCGCGAATATATTTTAACGCAACGCACCTTTATCCAAATGGCGCAGCAGCGTGTTGCCATTAACGACGTTACCCGCATCCCGTCGTAGGTTGATCTTACGCGCGTTTAGCTTTTTTTACAGGTTTGTGCGGTTCATCCTCGACCGCCAGCAGATGCTGCGCGGTGGTACGGGCGGCGGCCGATACGGTTTCACCCGATAACAGGCGGGCAATCTCTTCGACGCGCGCGTCAGCGCTCAGCGCCACGACATCGGTGCGCGTCGCATTGCCGCTGGTGTGTTTTTCGATGCGGAAATGCTGATGCGCTTTGGCGGCGACCTGCGGCGCGTGCGTCACAGCAAAGACCTGCGCCTCGCGGCCCAGACGGCGCAACCGCAAGCCGATCGCTTCGGCCACCGCACCCGCCACGCCGGTATCAATCTCGTCAAACACCAGACTGGGCACCGTGTCGGTTTGCTGTGTCACCAGTTTCAACGCCAGCATCAGGCGCGCCATCTCGCCGCCCGAGGCGACTTTGTGCAGGGGTTGCGGCGGCGTGCCCGCATTCATCGCCACCAGAAACACGACCGCATCCACGCCCTCGGCGGCGGGCGCTTTGTCCTGCACCGAGACCACGAATTGCGCACGTTCCAGTTTCAGCGGCGGCAGCTCGGCCATCACCGCGCGCGCCAGTTGCTCGGCGGCCGCCCGGCGTTGCGCCGACAGCGCATGCGCCGCAGTGCAATAGTCTTTTTCCGCCGCGGTTACTTTTTGCGCGACCGCACGCTGGCGTTCCGTCTGATCTTCCAGCGCGCGCAGATCGTCTTCGGCGGTGGCGCGCACCTGCGGCAGCTCGGCCACGGTCGTCTGGTATTTCCGTGCCGCACCGCGCAGCGCGAACAGGCGCTCGTCGGTGGCAGCCTGCGAGGCGCCGTCAAAGCGCATCGTCTCGGCTTGCGCTTCCAGCTGCGCGGTCACGTCGTCCAGCTCGATCGCCAGACGTTGCAGCGTTTCCAGCGTCGGCGCCAGTGTCGGTCCGATCTTGTCCTGCATCCGTTCCAGACTGCGCAAGGCGAAATGCACGCGTTGCCGCGCACCGCCTTCACCCTGCAGCGCGTCGTGCGATTCATGCAGCGCCTGTAAAATTTTCTCGGCATGCATCATGCGCGCGCGCTGCTCGGCCAGATGCTGTTCTTCGTCGGGCAGCGGGTTCAGCTGGCGCAGCTCGTCGGCCACCATTTGCAGCCATTCACGCTTTTCCGCCGCCTGCCGTAATTGCTCGGCCAGTTCCTGTTGTTCGGTCAATGCCGCGCGCCAGGTCTCCCACGCGCGTTGCGTGGCGCGGACATCGCAGCCGGCAAAGCCATCCAGTGTGGCGCGGTGATTTTTCGTTTCCAGCAAATCCTGTGTGTCGAATTGTCCGTGAATCTCGACCAGCGCGTCGCCGACCGCTTTCAGCACCGCCAGCGAGACGGGCTGATCATTTAAAAACGCTTTGCTTTTGCCGTCGCGCTGCACGACGCGGCGCAATAAAATCGGTTGCGCAAAGGGCAGATCATGCGCGGCAAATAAAGCTTGCATTGTGGCTTGCTGGGCCGGCGCGGTGACTTCGAAAGCGGCGGTGACACGCGCGGCTTCCGCCCCTTGGCGCACCAGACGCGCCTCGGCCCGCTGCCCCAGCGCCAGTGCCAGTGCATCCAGCAAGATCGATTTGCCGGCCCCTGTCTCGCCGGTCAAGGCGGTAAAGCCCGGGCCAAAGGACAAGGCCAGATTTTCAATCAGCACGACATCCTGGATATGCAGATCCGTCAACATACGCCGATTTTAGGAAATTAATCCGCACCCGTCAAAGGGATTTTACGTCGTGAAGAGCGCAAGGTTCTTTTTTACCGCGAAGGACACTAAGAGCGCGAAGAATGTTCTTATTCTCAACCCTCTCCCCTCTTCAGAGCGGGAGAGGGAGGAATGCGCAGCATTCAGGGTGAGGGGTGCAGGAAAAAGTTCGATCAGACCCCCTCACCCGTCCATCATCGCTTACGCTCTGATGTTCGACCTCTCCCGAGGGGAGAGGTTTAAAGGCGCGAATCTTCTTCGTGTGCTTCGTGGTTCAAACCTCTTCGCGTTCTTTGCGCGCTTCGCGGTGAAAAACTTATTTAATTGTACAACACCCCTCACCCGCCCATCATCGCTTACGCTCTGATGTTCGACCTCTCCCGCAAGGGGAGAGGTTAAAAAGCAAGAATCTTCTTCGTGCGCTTCGTGGTTCAAACCTCTTCGCGTGCTTCGCGGTGAACTTTTTTCTACACTACTCAAACAAATTGAACAGTTTGTTTTTCAGCTTGCCGGCAGTGGTGGTGGCCTGTTGCTCGGGCTGATGCAGCTGCAGCGTCTTGCCGCGCGTCATCAGGCTGTAGCTGG
>CAYRRF010000006.1:24266-27173 GCA_964426595.1 uncultured Bdellovibrionales bacterium
CTGGCTTTGTACCATTCGCTGTTGGGGTAATTGTGGCCCAGCACCGCGGCGTATTCCTGCGCCTGTTCTTTCAGGCCCAGCGCCAGCGAAATCTCGACCATGCGGTGCAGCGCTTCGGCGGTGTGCGTCGTCGTTTGATACTTTTCGACGACCGTGCGGAAGCGGTTCAGCGCTGCCTGATAATAGTTGCGCTTCAGATAAAAACGGCCGATTTCCATTTCTTTGCCGGCCAGATGGTCGTGCGTCAAATCCTGTTTGAACTTGGCATCGCGTGCATAGGTCGTATCGGGAAAGCGGCGGATCACTTCGTCAAAAGCCTTTTCCGCCTTGTCGGTCAGATCCTGATCGCGGCCGACATCGACGATTTGCTCATAGTAACAAATCGCTTTCATGTAATACGCATAGGCCACATCGGGATGGCCGGGATGCAGCTCGATAAAATTGTCCAACGTAATCAGCGCCGCCGCATAGTCGCCCGCCTCGTACGAGGCATAGGCCGACATCAATTTGGCTTTGGTCGCCCATTGCGAGTACGGGTGCTGGCGCTCGACCTCGTCGAACTTGTTGGCGGCGGATTTGTAATCCTTGTCGTCATAGGCCTTTTTCGCGTCGGCATACAAGGCTTCGGGCGGACGGTCGACGGTGTCGGTGGCGTCTTTATGCGCGCACGCGCCTAAAATCATTACGGCAAATACAATCGGGAGGAGTTTTTTCCAAGACATGCCCATCAGCCTAGCAGAACCGCCCCCTATTTCCAGCCCCGGCAAACATAAATTAACCCCTTTCCGCCAGTGTAATAACATGGCCCGAGCCCTACCTTCCTCCCAACGCGGCAATGCGCTTTTTTTGATCCTGATCGCGGTGATCCTGTTCGCCGCCCTGTCCTATGCGATCACGCAGTCCAACCGCTCGGGCGGGGATTCGTCGCGTGAAAGTAATCTGATAGCCAGCACCACCGTAACCGAGTACCCAAACGCTGTTATCACCGGGATCAATCGCTTGTTATTGCACGGTGCTGCGATTACCGATCTGGATTACACGCCGCCCAGCGATGCAACCTTTAATAACGCGCCTGTCACCTACAAGGTCTTTCATCCGCAAGGCGGTGGTGTTGCCTGGCAGAATGTCGATCCGAATACGGTGACGTTGGATGCGAATGGCGTGCCGGAAGGCGCATGGGTATTTGTTCAAAATAAAATCGTCAACGGTATTGGCACGGGATTACCCGAGCAGATCGCTGTCTTGACGCATGTGCGTAAAGGCATTTGCGAGCAGATCGACAAAGAGCTTATCGGCACCACGACCATACCCGTCCTTACCATCGATGAGGGAAATTTGACGACGCCGGGGATGGATAATCTGGACGATGCTGTTATCGCCTCTGATCCGCCGCCCGGCGGGCTTCTGGGCTATCACGCTTTATGCGTCAAAACCATTTCGGATTCGCGCTATGAATATTACCATGTGTTGGTGG
The DNA here is from genome assembly GCA_964426595.1 of uncultured Bdellovibrionales bacterium. GTDB lineage: Bacteria > Pseudomonadota > Alphaproteobacteria > Micavibrionales > SZUA-601 > JAQGJA01. Next base: position 25,741 of record CAYRRF010000006.1, read on the forward strand.
AGCAATAATGACAGCATTTAACCCCCACCGCGGCAACGCGCTTTTCCTGATCCTGATTGCGGTGATCCTGTTCGCCGCCCTGTCCTATGCGATCACCAAGTCCGAAAACGGCAATACGAGCAACGCTACGAAAGATAAAATGGATATCGAAGTTGCGCGCATCGAAAACAACCTCAATCTGGGGGTCAGTATCTATCACCGCCTGCGCCTCAAGGGCTGCGGATTGTTGGATATACAGTCGGAATATGGCGCGAATAACCGCGCTCCAAACTGTACATTTTTTAGCAAGGATGGCGGTGACTTTCCTTATACCAGCGATCCCTCAGCAACAGTCTATACATTAATCGAAGACTGGTTTTACGGCATTGGCACCAATCGCTTGGATATTGCCTTTGAAATCGCTGTAGCCGATCTATTTGATGACGATACGCCGGCCAAGATTGCAACCTGCAATTATTATAACCAAAAACACGGCGTTAATTACCAGGTGGATGTCAACAGCAATGTCGCCGGGAATAGCCAACAGAGTCTGGGCACGGATACAAGCGTCGTCCAGGCCTCCGTCTGGCCGGCGGCGTTTGACGGCCATACCACCGGATGCGCCTATGACGGGGCGTATGTCTTGGGCTTTGTCTATTACCTTATCGCCGAGGAAAATTAGCCGGTTCAAAAAAAATTGAACCACGAAGTATTTTGTATTTACCGCGAAGCGCGCTAAGCACGCGAAGAGGTTTGAACCGCGAAGCGCGCGAAGGAGGCAAAGAGTGTTCTTATTCCCCACCCTCTCCCCTCTTTAGAGCGGGAGAGGGAAGAATGCGCAGCATTCGGGGTGAGGGGTGTTGTACTATTAAATAAATTTTTCACCGCGAAGCACACGAAGACCGCGAAGTTTTTCGCCACACTTACCCCCCACGTCATCCCCGCGCATGCGGGGATCCAGTAATATTTAGTACTCTAATCAAATAAATTTTTAAGATGATAATTTAAGTTTCTGGATTCCCGCCTGCGCGGGAATGACGATAAAGAGAAATTATTTTTACTTACTTTCTTCGTGCCCTTCGTGTTTAAACTTCGTGTGCTTCGTGGTTCAAACCTCTTCGCGTTCTTGGCGCGCTTCGCGGTTCAAAACTTTTGTCATCCTGAGCGAAAGCGAAGGATCTCGGACGGAAAAAAGCTGCGTATTCGTAAGACCCTTCGCCTATGGCTCAGGGTGACACAAAGGAAAAATAAACCTCTTTGTGCGCTTCGTGGTTAAAACTCTTTACGGTTCAAAACCCCTCCCCACCGTGGAAAAGCCCGTTTTTTATGCTTTGCCCTCGATATTTACCCTTTCTTAGCCCTGTCTTCCGTATTCTACAGCATGGCCCGAGTCCCCTCTTCCCCCCCCCGCGGCAAGGCGCTGTTTCTGCTCCTGCTTGCGGTGATCCTGTTCG
>CAYRRF010000007.1:0-6527 GCA_964426595.1 uncultured Bdellovibrionales bacterium
TTTTGGAATAAGATTGATGAACTCGAGCAAGTGAGCAAAGTTATCGGAAATGAAGTCACGCGTCTTGCATCACAGCAAATTCTTCTCAAACAAAAGCATGGCGAAAATACAGAGAAACGTGCTGATCTTATCGACCTCAAAGAACAGTACTCAGACCAAAGTGAAATATTGGTAGGAAACAAAACTGAAAAAGCGAAGCTCCTTTCTGCAACAAAAAGTGAGGAAGCTGAGTATCAAAAATTACTAAAAGAAAGGGAAGCGTCACGTGCATTAATTTTGAAAGAGCTTCGAGACTTTGAATCGAAACTTCAGTTTATTCTTGATCCGAACACTATTCCGCCAAAAGGAACGGTGGTATTTGCATGGCCAGTCACCAATGTCGTTATTACACAGCTCTTTGGTGGTACTGAATTTGCAAAGCAAAATTCATCAGTCTATGGAGGGCGCGCATACCATCCCGGCGTCGACTTTGCCGGCATCGTTCGTGCGGTGCTTACCAATGTTGAAAATATGGGACGCGGGCGCCGCCCCGTAGGCGCCAGTACGATCACGCAACAGGTAGCCAAAAACTTTTTGCTTGGTAACGAGGTCAGTTACAAACGCAAAATCCGCGAAGCTATTATTGCGTTTCGTATCGAGAAAACCTTTACCAAGGATCAAATTCTGGAATTGTACCTGAATGAGATATACTTGGGCAAAGGCCGCTACGGCGTGGCCGCCGCTGCCTTAGGCTATTTCAACAAATCTTTGGATGAACTGACCTTGCCGGAAATGGCGTATCTGGCCTCACTCCCCAAAGCGCCCAACAATTATCAAGTCGAAGATCATCCCAAGGAAGCCAAAGAACGTCGCGACTGGGTGTTGTCGCGCATGGAAGATGATAACGATATCTCTACAAAAGAGTGCGAAACAGCCCAACTGCAACCCTTGCAAACAACGCCACAATTAATCTCGGAAAATACGGATGCGCGTTACTTTGCCGAAGATATCCGCCGCGATCTTTCAACCCGCTACGGCGAGAATGCTTTGTATGAAGGTGGCCTGAGCGTCCACAGTACGCTCGACCCTTATTACCAGCAAGTCGCTGCTGCGGCCTTAACGTTAGGATTGATGCGCTACGATCATCGCCACGGTTATCGCGGGCCATTGCAAAATATCGCGCCTCTTCAGGATTGGAAAAATAAACTGGCGCTTATTCAAAAGCCCAAAGGCTCGAAAAACTGGTCGCTGGCAGTCGTCCTGGAAAACAATGGCAAAGAGTCATTGATTGGCCTGGCGGATGGTTCGCAAGGCACTATTCCTTACGCGAACCTATCATGGGCGCGGCATTACAACAAAAAAACCGGCTGGGGTCCCGTTGTTACAAAACCCGCCGACGTTGTAAAAGTCGGCGACGTTATCCTTGTCAGCCACAAAACGGGCACGACCTATGCCTTGCAACAAATTCCGGAAGTCCAGGGCGGATTGATTGTTATGGACCCGCATACAGGACGCGTTCTGGCGATGCAGGGCGGTTTCGATTACGACCTCAGCGAATTTAACCGCGCCACACAGGCGATGCGCCAGCCCGGATCTTCGTTCAAACCATTCGTCTATGTGACAGCGCTCAATAACGGCTTTACGCCCTCGAACCTTGTACTGGACGGCCCTGTGGAATTTTCAATGGGTCAGGGCCAAGGCATGTGGAAGCCGGAAAACTACCAAAAAGATTATTTGGGTTTGATTCCATTACGCCGTGGTATTGAATTATCCCGCAATACCATGACCGTGCGTCTGGCCGATTATATCGGTATGAAAAAAATATCCGCTACCGCGAAAAACTTCGGCGTCTTTGATAACTTACCACCCTATCTGGCAATGGCATTGGGTGCCGGTGAGACCACATTGATGCGCATGGTTACCGGCTATGCCCAGTTCGTCAACGGCGGCAAACGCATCACACCAACACTGATTGATCGCATCCAGGATCGCCATGGAACAACCATCTATAAACACGATGCCCGCCCCTGCCCCGATTGCGGCCCGCGCGTTGCCTGGGAAGAACAAAAAGTACCGATGCTAACCGATGACCGTGAGCAGATGAACGATCCGCGTACCTCGTACCAGATCGTCTCGCTGCTTGAAGGCGTTGTCCAGCGCGGTACCGCAACAGCCCTCAAAGATATTGGCCGTCCGGTGGCTGGTAAAACAGGAACGACAAATGATTATAAAGATGCCTGGTTTATTGGATTCACGCCGGACTTGGTCGTTGGCACCTATGTCGGCTTTGATGAGCCACGCTCTTTAGGCGAGAAAGAAACAGGTGGCCGTGTAGCCGTACCTATCGTCAAAGGATTCTTGGGTGTAGCCCTTGAAAACCAACCACCTGTGCCTTTCCGAATCCCGGAAGGAATTAGTTTGGTACGAACAAACCCCATGACCGGTAAACGCGCCGACCCCTCGGATCCGCAAGCGATTTGGGAAGCCTTCCTGCCCGGAACAGAACCGGGTGAAGGCATGGTGGCTTTGGATGAACAGAATGTCAGTGGTCAATACGCCGATCCTTCGACGTTTGATTCGCCTATGAATGCGCCGCCACCAGATGCCGCCCCTGATATGGGTACGGGTGGGTTGTATTAAACATGGACTCTCTTGATATCCTTATTAAAACACTGGGGCGGTTGCCGGGCCTCGGCCCGCGATCGGCACGTCGTCTGGCGCTTCATTTGCTGAAGAAAAAAGACTTGCTCATGATCCCGCTGGGCGAACAAATTCTGCAGACGGCCGAACAAATCCAAACCTGTAGCACCTGTGGTAATCTCAGTTTACACGACCCCTGTCCGATCTGTGCTGATCGCACACGCGACCATACCAAGATCTGTGTCGTGGAAGATGTCGATGATTTATGGGCTATGGAGCGTACCAAAGCGTTTCGCGGATTTTATCACGTTACAGGGGGTACGTTGTCGGCTCTGGACGGGGTACGCCCCGAAGATTTGCGCCTGCCGCAACTTCTGCAGCGGATTCAAAACATGGGCATTACCGAAGTGATTCTGGCTTTGTCCGCCACCGTCGATGGCCAAGCCACCGGTTATTATATCAGCGATCAGTTACACCCGCTGCCGCATGTCCGCGTCACACGTCTGGCCCAGGGTATTCCGATCGGTGGCGAGCTGGATTACTTGGATGATGGAACATTAACCTTGGCCTTGCAAACCCGCCAGGGTGTGTAGCTACACCCGCACATAGCTTTCCGATCCGTATTGATACGAAATCCCTCCGGCCAGGCCCGTTACATCCAAAGCGGCCTGGAAACGTTCGCTTATTGCCACGCGCTGGTAAGCTTGCAAAGTTGATTCCGTGCGTAAAATGATATCCAGCTGCTTGGGCTGCACCAGCCCGTCGATCTGGATATCCCCCAGACGTGTTTGTGGTACATCCAGCAAAAAGCGTGTCTTGCGTCTTTTTCTCTTATCATCGAGTGTTTCTTCCTGCCCGCCGGGAAGATCGTCCGTATGCTGGCGATAAAAGAATTGCAAACGCACCAGCTGTTCCCCGACATGCAACGGCACAGGCAACGGTCGCCAGGCCTCGGGTGCCGCCGTATCGTTCAATGCCGATTTGATGGCATTTATATCGCGGGATAATTGCAGTAACAAATTGGCTTTTTCAGCGGGTAGTCCCGCGATACGTTCTTCGTCCAGCCATGGCAGAGACAAATTGTTTTTTGTAATCGCCATAAAGAATAAAACCGCGGGCGTAAATTGTTGCGGATTTAATGTAGGCATCATTTGCCGCAGTGCCGTAGCGGCCTGTGGTAAAAGTTGATCCACTGCATTCGTGGATTGCATCTCTTGCCACAAAAGCTGTAACGCCCCCCAATCCTTGCTCATTGAAGGATGAAAAGGCATGAACGAATCAAGAGAGGATTTCTCGGGCACCGCTATCATCGGCAGTGTGGGTAAAGCCGTTATCATTTTTTCGGGCGAAGCCATCACCAGAACCGTTCCCGGTAAAGCCGCGCGTGCTGTTGCGCTCGGGATTTGTACCAGCGAAAGCGCTTGTTTGCCCTCGGGCAACGTTACCAAAGCCATCACCGGCACCGTTATTTCCTCCTGCACCCCAGGAGTTGCACCCGGGATAAACGTGGGAGCCGCCGGGTTATTTTTACTTGTCTGAGAGGCTGGATTTTCCAAGCTTACTTGCGCTTGCTGCTGTACCTGCAAAAGTGTTTGCTGAAAGTTATTTGCCATTACAGGGGCGGCTGGTTGAGCTAGAGGCGCAGGCTGAGATCCTAATAATAACACCAGCAAAGGTGTCTGCCCCTTTGGAAGTTCAGCAAAAGATGTTTGTTTTAAGGGCACACCGGCGGATTGAATAATTTCCTGCAGCATTTCAGGAGTTACGGGCGTTCCCGGAGGAATCGCCGCAACAATACGCGCCGTTTGCTGGGGTAATGGGAGTGGTTGCTCTCCTGTCATAGTTTCTACCAGCGGCTGTCCCACAGGAGAGAGACTATTCCCTGGTAACGCTATATTTTTTTCCGGGGAAATGGGGGCTTGTAGCGTTGCGGAATTCACTACGGGTGTTTTTCCTTGTAAAACATTCAAGATTTGTTCAACCAGTTGCGGTTCCGGCACGGGCGTAACCGTAGCCACCCCTTCTGCCGTCGGCGGACGGGACTGTGTTACGCTTGATTTTAAAGTTACTGAAAGCTCTTGTATCTTTGTCAGTGCTTCCAACAAAGGGGGTGGAAGCGGTTGTTGTGGCGACAGATTTAAAACCTGCTTTAATAAAATATTTTGACCGGTATCACTTAGTTTTTGTGGCAATAACGCCAATTGTAAAGGCAGGGATTTGATGTTTTGAATATTCGCCGTCTCTTCCTGCTCGACGAATACCGGGGAAACAGTGACAGAAGGCGCAGGGACTGTTTCCTGAATTTTAGGTTGCTGTACAAGCGGCGCCGGTTTTATTTCACCACGCTCGGATTGAATCATAATTTGCGCAGCGGTTGTAACTTGCAGCTGGAGCGCCGGATTTTGTAGTCGCAACAAGACTTTTTGCCCGACCTGCAACGCCGCATCCGTTTCAAATGAAACCAGCCCTTGCGGCGTTTTTATTGTCACTTGCCCGTCTTTAACAGAGACAACTTCCCCGGCTATTTGCTTTTGCTGTTGTATACTTGGAGGAAGCTGTAAAAACGTCAGCTCGCTGGTCGGCACCCCTGGCGTAATGACTTGGGGAACAACCGCACTCGAGGGGGTTACATTATCACCCATCTATAATAAAGATTTGGCGATTACTTCAACGTCAAATGCAGCATTTGTATTAGGATGACGCGTCAGTAATGGCATCTGATTACGAATGGCGTCCGGTACATTCTTGTCCAAACGAACAATACCTGCAAGTTGTGGGCGAAACTTTAGAAAGTTTTGGCACACTTTGCTCAACGTTTCATACACACGTTCGCCATCGGCACGCGAAGAAGCTTCGTTGACGACAATATGAATTGAGTCCGACAGGCCAGCAGCGTGTGTCAATTTGATAAAAGCATAGGCGTCCGTAAGAGAAGTCGGCTCTTCATTGACGACAATTAAAGCGGTTTTAGCGCAAGAAGAAAGAATACGCACCGTTCTATCCACGCCAGCCCCAAGATCAATAACCACGCGGTCATAGTCCTTGGCCAGATTTAACAATCCATCTCGCAAACGAATAACTTCTTCTACAGGCATCGTTGCCAAGGAACCGCCTCCCGACTGACCAGCCAGAATGTCAAAGCCCGTATCGGAGCATTTCTCGATCGCCCGTGGTAATTCGACTTTACCGTCCATTACCTGACGCAGATCGAATTGCGGCGTAATTCCCAGCTGCACATCGACATTCGCCAAGCCTAAATCTCCATCAAAAAGCAGAATCTTTTTCTTGGCTTTGGCTAAGGCATGGGCCAGCGTAATAGAAAACCAGGTCTTTCCGACGCCACCCTTCCCCGAGGCAACGGCGATAATATTGTCGGCGCGGAATGCTGGTTTGCTGCGCGTCGTTTTAGGCATGGCTTCGTCTGTATTTTTTACAAGTGTCATTGCGCTACCTCCGTTTGCGGCATAAACAGCCGCGCCAATTTTTCTGCCGTCAATTCTTCCAAACCATCCGCGATATCTGGCTTGCTGCCCATGCCCATGAAATCCAAATCTGCCTGATCGGCTGCCGCCAGCAAGCCTCCTAGACGACGACTCATATCCAGACGCGTAGGCAACAGGCATTTCGCTCCCAGCAAAGCAAAAGCCCGCGCGATTTCAGCAGCCTCTTCCACATCTACGCCCCCCGGAAGGGTAACGACCAAATCCATAGCTGCTGTTTTGCAATATTGATGCATTTCTTTCATTGCCTTGGGATCAAAGGCGTTCAAACCGGGACAATCGACAAAAATATGCGTTGCATCTTTATTGTCCTGCAATGCTTTTTTCAGCTGGTCAGCGGTATTTACCTTTATAAGATCCAGCTTCAGCACGCGGGTAAACGCTGCTAATTGCTCTACCCCACCTGCC
>CAYRRF010000007.1:6537-26266 GCA_964426595.1 uncultured Bdellovibrionales bacterium
GTTTTAATTTGCTGAAACACCGAGCGCGTCGCCAGCTTGGCAATTGTGGTTGTTTTTCCTGCGCCGGGCTGTCCCACCAACATAAAAATCTTTTTTGTCTTGGCATCGGGCAGCTTTTTAAAGGAAAATAATTTATCAAAAGCCTTGGCCAGGCATTGCTGAACATTTCCAGAAGGATCCTGTTCCACTTGCGTCATGATTTTATCATGCAAAAAGCCGGGGATACTATGCCGCTGCAATGCTTTACTGATCGCTGTAATTTTTTGCTCTGCATTCGCATCGGGTACGGTGCCGTAATCCTGTATACCCCCAAACAGAGACGCCGGGTCCTCGACACTATCCAGCAACACTTCAACGGCTTCGGATAAAGGCTCTTCTTCTACAGCCGCGGCCACACGAAAAGATCCGTCTTCTTGCGTTCTATTGCTGACAATGACTGCATCTTCACCAAGCTCTTGCTTTACCTGACGCATAACTTCTGCCATCGAGGGGCCGATAAATGTTTTTATCTTCATAACTGGGCCACCGTTTTAATACGTGCTTTGGCATGAATTTCCGACTGCGACATGACAACCTGTGCCGGGCGCAAGCGATCAATAATCGAACGCACATAGGGGCGCGTTCCCGCACTGGTCAACAATATCGGCGTTTCACCCATCTTGGCCTGTTCTTCAAATACAGCATTAAAGCGCGCAATAAATTGTTGCAACTGGCTGGGAGGCATCGCCAATTGTTTTTCTTCCCCGCTGCCAATCAGGCTTTCACTGAAAATTTGCTCCCACTCGGGAGACAAAACAACCATCGTCAACAAGCCATTGGCGCCGGTATGCGCATCGCATAACTGACGCGATAGACGCGAGCGTACATGCTCGGTAATAGTTGTAAGATTTTTGGTCTGTGAGGCGGCTTCCGATATACCTTCGACGATTGTTTGTAAATCCCGGATCGAAACACGCTCGGCCAGAAGGTTTTGCAAGATACGCTGTACACCGGTCATACTGATTTGCGACGGTATCGTATCGGCTACCAGTTTCTGTGCAGACTTATCGATTTCATCCAGCAATTTCTGGGTCTCGGCATACGACAATAACTCTGGCATATTGTCTTTGATAATTTCCGTCAGATGCGTGGTGATAACTGTTTGCGGATCAACAACGGTATAGCCGCGGAAATGCGCTTCCTCACGGTAACGCTTATCCAGCCACATCGCCGGCAAGCCAAAAGTAGGTTCTTTGGTGCGTTCGCCCGGTAACGTGATCGGCTGGCCTTTAGGATCCATCGCCAGCATCATGTTGGTACGCACTTCACCCTGACCGGCAACAATCTCTTTGATAACGATGCGATAGGCATTCGGCTGTAATTGCAGATGATCCTGAATGCGCACAGAAGGCAATAAAAAGCCGAGCTCTACAGCCATTTGTTTGCGCAGTCCCTTGATCTGTTCGGTCAGGCGATTACCTTCTCCGCTATTAACAAGCGGCAATAATCCGTAACCCAGCTCGACGCGAATAAGATCCATTGCCAACATTGCACTGACTGGAGCTTCGGCAGGCGCCGCTTTGGATTGTGCTGTTTTTGCTGCAGTGGCCGCTGCTTCCTGTTGAGAACGCATGCGCGGCAAATAATAGGCCGCGCTGCCCGTCAACAACGCCAGCGACCAAAAGGGAATAAAGGGCATACCCAAGAGCGGCATCAATGCCATCATCCCGGCAGAGATACCCAATGCTTTGGGATAGTTTCCCAGCTGCGCTACAATCGCACGCTCGGTTGGCCCTGCGGTTCCGGCTTTGGACACCATCAAACCAGCACCCACTGAAATAATCAACGCGGGGATCTGGGTAACCAGACCATCCCCGACGGTCAGGCTGGTATAATTGTGCGCCGATTCGCTAAACGACAGATCGTGCTGCACTACGCCGATAATAATACCACCGATAATGTTAATCGCTGTAATAAGAATGCCGGCAACCGCATCCCCACGTACGAACTTGGCTGCACCGTCCATCGCCCCGAAAAAAGCGCTTTCATTTTCCAGCTCTTTGCGGCGCGAACGGGCTTCGTTCTCGTCAATCATGCCCGAGGACAAGTCCGCGTCGATGGCCATTTGCTTACCGGGCATGGCATCCAAGCTAAAGCGTGCCGCTACCTCGGCAATACGACCCGAGCCTTTGGTAATAACGACAAAGTTTACAATGATCAAAATGATAAAGACGATGATACCAATAACGAAATTGCCGCCCATGATAAAGCCACCGAAGGCTTCAATAACATGGCCAGCGGCACTGGTACCGGTATGGCCGTTCGATAAAATCAAACGCGTTGAGGCCACGTTCAAGGCCAACCGCAAGGCTGTCGTCAAAAGCAAAATGGTAGGGAATGCCGATAAATCGAGCGGCTTCTCGATAAACATTACTGTCATCAAGATAATAACAGACAACGTAATCGATATCGCCAAACATATATCCAACAGCCAGGTCGGCATAGGCAAAACCATTGCCACGACGATACACATGACAAAAATCGGCAACAGCAAACTTTTATAAATTTGGAAAAGACGATGTACAGTGCTTAAAAACGTACCGAATTCATTTCCTGCATCGGCGGGGGCTGCTACATCTGCCATTATTCACCACCAGCAGGTACAGCGATGCCTTCCTCGCTATATTGCTTCAATTTGTTGCGCAAGGTACGTATCGAAATACCCAAAATATTTGCCGCATGCGTACGGTTACCCAAACACTTATCCAGCGTTTTGACAATCAAATCACGTTCGACTTCCGCAACGGTCTTCCCCACAAGATGATCGGCTGCGGTTGCCGGTGCACCGGAAACAGTTTGCACTGTCTGGTTTATCTTTGCGGCGATGCTTGTTTCCGAACCCACGCCGATGGCTTCGGGTCCAATTTGATCGCCGCGTGCAATCAGAACCGCGCGATGCATGACATTCTCGAGCTCGCGAATATTTCCCGGCCAGGTATAATTCAATAACTTATCCATTGCAGCTTCAGACAAGGCTCGCACCGGCACCCCATTGGCTTCGGCATAGCGTTTGATAAAAAATTCAGCCAAACGTGGAATATCTGTTTTGCGTTCACGTAAAGGCGGCAAAAGCAAATTAATAACATTCAAACGATAATACAAATCTTGACGGAACGTCCCGGCTTTGACTTCTTTTTCCAAATCCCGGTTTGTTGTGGCGATCAGACGAATATCCACTTTAATCGGCTTGTTACTGCCAATACGATCAATCTCTTTTTCTTGTATCGCGCGAAGGAGCTTGGCTTGCAAGTTGATATCCATTTCCGATATCTCATCCAGAAACAAGGTACCACCTGAAGCTTCTTCAAATTTCCCGATACGACGCGCAACCGCTCCGGTAAATGCACCTTTTTCGTGACCAAAAAGCTCGGACTCTAACAAGTTCTCAGGAATAGCGGCGCAGTTCAACGAAATAAACGGTCCAGATTTGCGCAAAGATTTTTTGTGCAGATAAGCTGCCATCAACTCTTTGCCGGTACCCGACTCGCCGGAAATCAAAACCGTTGCATTGCTGGGAGCTACCTGATCCGCTGTTTCCAATACCGCTCGAATGGTTGGATCCTGCGCAATCATCGAGCGATTATCTTCGGTAACTGCTTCTAATACTGCTGCGATGAGCTCGGCATTGGGCGGAAGTGGTACATACTCCTTGGCCCCGGCTTTAATAGCTGCAACCGCCGACGCCGCATCTGTGCCAATGCCGCAGGCAATAACCGGCACGGCGATACGCTCGGCATTCAGGCTTTCAATAAATTGGGCAATGTCCAGCTTGATGTCGATCATAACAAGATCGGCACCACGACCCGAGCGCAACGAACTGAGCGCTTGCATGTTACTTTCAGCATGCGTTACTTTAACACCGCGTTTGAGTGCGATTTTTCCAGCCTCACTGATGTGGCCTTCCATAGGCCCAACGATCATCAAACGCATTACTTCTATTCCTCAAAATATTTGACGCGATTCTTAGGCGCAACCAAGGTATTCAGCTGCATTTCCAAGAGACGTGGATTTTCCTGACGCGCAATCGACACGGCCGCCGAGAGCACAAGAATTTTTTGCATCATATCGTCATCGGTACGCTTTTCCAGCTTGGTAGCCAGCGGCGTCAACACGACGGTGCCCAACAAAGCACCATAGAATGTCGTCAACAGCGCCAACGCCATACTGGGACCGATGGTGCTGGGATCTTCCAGCTTGCTTAGCATTTGTACCAACCCGACCAAGGTCCCGATTAATCCCATGGCCGGACCAATTTCTGCCGCACGATACAAAAGCTTCACGGCGCGCTCCTGACGTTGCAAAGAGCTGTTGATTTCCTGATTCAGAAGGTTTTCAATTTCTTCCGGCTTGATACCATCGACAATCAAACGTATCGCACGCAATAAGAAACCGTCGCTCCGCAGTTTTGATTCATAACTTTGCAACTGTATCAGACCTTTTTGCCGTGCAATCATCGCCAGATCCAACAATTGCTTGGCGTAGCGCTGCTGATCGATCTGGTTACTGCTAAACGCGCTCTCAAGAACACTGACTGTTCCACGAAAATCAGTCCAAGTCGTCGCCATTAATGTGATAGCAATGGTCCCGCCAAAAACAATCAGAAAGGAAGCGCCGTCAAAAAAGACACGATACTGCCCACCCAAGACCAGCGCCAAAACAATAAGCGCTATCGCCGCAACCAATCCGGTGATAGTGGCAAAGTCAAATTCACTCTGCGCCGGACGAAACTCAAAATTGGGCGTTTTGGCAGGAGGGGCCGTTTCGGTCATGAATCTAGCCTTCCGACTTGATGATTTCAGTCATGGTAATGCCCAGCTTCTCATCGACGATAATCACTTCACCACGAGCTACCAGACGGTTATTCACGTACACATCAATCGGTTCGCCGACTTTGCGATCCAAGTATACCACAGCGCCGCGACCCAGTTTCAAAAGCTGGCTGACCTGCATCGTGCTTTTCCCCAAAACCGCGGATACCTGCACAGGAATATCGTAGATAGCGTGCAGGTCTTTTTCCTGACCTTCGCCAAACATACCGTTATCCGTTTTTTTGACATCCTCTTGTATTTCGTTGAATGTCAAGCTTTCACCTTCTTTTTCGTTTGTCATGAAGACATCCTTTCTGTCGTAGAATTCGTTTGGAGTGTTGCAACAAGGCGTTCTAATGCCTCATCCAGTTTGTGAGAAAAATTTCGTCCTAAAGTTTCCAAGCCACCATCTGCCCATTCGATCTTGCTGTCTCCGGGCAGAACATTTGTATCGGCAATGACAACAATCTTGCCATTAAACGCTTCCTGCTCTTTGATCTGTGGCAAGCGCTGTACGACTGCATCCAATAATGAATCATGGACACGCAACACAATACGCGCCTCATCCGGATTATTGCTGAGAGCCTCGCGCAACGTCTTTTCCAGCATATCCAGGCCGGTATTTTTGACAATTTGCGGCCAGAATTTTTTGATAGAAGCCATGGCCACGCGCATGGCAATCTCTTGCGTCATGCGTACGCGCTCTTGTTCGTTTTGCAACAGAACTTGCACCGATTGCAACACACGATCAATCAAATCAGCGATGACCTTTTCCATTTCTGCTTTGGATTTTTCCAGTCCGTGCTGGAGGCCCCGCTGAAAACTTTCACTTTTGGCTGATTCTAAATCGGCTTCGGTATAAATACACGGAGGTTGCGACTCTTTTTGGCGGCGATTTTCTTCCTGGCGCAACATCTCCAGGCGCAAGCGCTCTTCTTCAAGTTCAAAATCCAAATCAAACTGGAATTTTTTTGTTGTACCGACAGGAGGGTTAGTAAACGAGTTCATCCTCACCCCCTCCTTCGGAGATAACGATTTCGTTTTTATCGGCCAGCGTCTTGGCTACAGAAACAATATGCTGCTGGGCTTCTTCGACATCTTTGATACGCACCGGTCCCATAGAAGCCATATCTTCTTTCATGATCTTCGAAGCGCGTTCCGACATGTTCGAGAAGAATAGGTCTTTGATTGCGTCGGATGCACCCTTCATGGCAATCGGCAGTTTCTCTTTCTCGATATTGCGCAAGATCAACTGAATACCGGCTGGATCCACACGCAGCAAATCCTCGAAGGTAAACATGAGCGAGCGGATTTTTTCCGCGGCATCTTTGTTGCGCTCTTCCAACATCTCCATGAATTTCGATTCTTTGGTACGATCCATTGAGTTAAATATTTCTGCCATCAATTCATGACTGTCACGGCGATTGGTTCGTGCCAGGGTCGTCATAAACTCTTCGCGCAACGTCCGCTCGACATCTTCTAATACTTCTTTTTGCACTGCCTCTAATTTAAGCATACGATTAATAACTTCCATTGCAAAGTTTTCCGGCAGATGCGTCAATACACGCGCCGCATGATCGGATTTAATCTTGGACAACACCACGGAAACCGTCTGCGGATATTCGTTCTTTAAATAGCTGGCCAAAACTTCTTCGTTTACGTTGCCCAATTTATCCCACATGGTACGACCGGCCGGACCACGGATTTCCTCCATGATCATCCCGACTTTTTCGCCGCCTAAAACGGTGCGCAACAAGCGTTCGGTACTGTCGATGGAACCCACCAATGAACCGGTCGACGACATTTGCTCGGCAAAGTCGACGAATATTTTCTCCACAACGTTTGAGCTCACTTTACCCAAATTGGCCATTGTTTGCGACAGCTCAAGAATTTCGTCTTCGGTCATCTTTTCAAAGACCTTCATCGAATATTCTTCGGTCAAAGACAATAAAAAGGCCGCTGCCTTTTCGGGGCCTGTAAGGCCGCGAAAGTCATCACGCATACGCACGTTGGGTCCAGCAGCACGAGCCATGTGTATTTCTCCTACGATTCTTGTGTCATCCAGCTACGGATAACCGCGACCGCTTCCATGGGATAGCGATCAATAATTTCGTTGACGCGCTGCATCGAGGTCGCGCGCAATTTGCCATCTACGGCCGCCACATCAATCAGCTCTTCAGGTTGAGACGCGCCGCCCCCGCTGCTTTCAATCATCATGGTTCCCATTCCACCGCCCGGTGCAGACAGCATGGGTTTACCCTGACCGTCTAATAGCGGCAGGCCGTCGGCTCCCGTCATAAAGCCGGAATCTCCTTCCCGTGGCGCCAAGAGCTTGCTGGCCATGGGGCGCAGCACCAGCAAGACCACCAGGATGGATACCAGACCTAGGATACCTGTTTCCGCCAGACGGAAGAGGTCATCTTTCTCCAATCCCATGAAGACACCGCTGGTAGATTCGGCTGTGAAAATTTCATCGCCTTCGGCAAAGCGCATATTGATGACTTCCAGCTTATCGCCGCGTTTTTCATTATAACCAATCGCCGAAGACACCAGTGTACGAATACGATCCAGCTCTTCCTTGCTGCGCTCGGCATATTGCAGCTTATCATCCTTGTCCTTGGTATAGATACCATCTACAAGAACAGCCACCGACAGATTTTTAATCTGCCCGCCTTCACGAACATAGTTTTTTACCGTTTTGCTAATTTCAAAGTTGGTAGTTTCTTCAGTCCGAGTATTCTGACGAGCGTTACTCCCCGCGGCCCCGCTTTCAGCAGGTAGGCCGGGGAGATTATTCTGGACGCTGACACTGTTTTGCTTGGCTTGTGATTCATTATCGTTCTCCTGGACAGACTGAGTAGAACGAGCAACCTGACCTTCCGGATCATATTGCTCAGCACTGGTCGTCACCTTGTCGTAGTCGATATCCGCCGTGACATGTGCCCGTACTTTACCGACACCGACAATGCGACCCACCATATCTTCGATAGAATTCATCAAACGTTGCTCATACGCCAAACGCAGTTTTTCGACATTTGCCGTTGAAATATTATCTCCATCCTCACGCCCATTGGCCAGCAAGTTGCCATTTTGATCCACAATGGACACATGCTTCGGACTAAGCTCGGGCACCGCTGCAGCCACCAAATGTTGAATAGCGGTCACCTGCTCGCCATCGAGTGTTTTATTGCCTTTCATTTTCAGGAACACGCTGGCCGAGGCGGATTGCGTATCGCGGCTGAATAACTCACGTTTTGGCAGCACCAAGTGAACGCGCGCATTATCAACAGACTTGATTGTTGTAATGGTACGTACTAATTCGCCTTCCAGCGCGCGCAGCTGTTTCATATCCTGATCGAAGCGGGTAGCCCCTAGCCCGCTGTCTTTGTCAAAAATTTCATAGCCGACACTGCCGCCTTCGGGCAAACCTTTTTCGGCCAGCAACATGCGCACCCGGCCGACTTCTTTGGCACCGACCAGAACCTCGCCCGATCCTTCATTGACGCTATAGGTAACATGGGCTGCTTCCAATTCACGCACGACAGCATTTCGGTCAGCCGCCGATAAATCGCTATACAGCAATTTCATTTGCCCCGAGGACAAACGTGAGGACAGGAAGATAAAGAAGATGACAAGCCCTAAACCCAGTGCACCGACCGCTGCCAGACGCATTGGGCCAATTCTGGCCATGTTGTTAAACAGGTTCTGCACGCGAACTCTCGCTCTATATATATTGTCGACGTCTCATTCTGCCTTGAAAGCCGTAAAAGAGACGTTAAGGCGTGGTAATTTTTGCCTAGCCTTTTAGGGGCACACAGCGGGGGGCACCCCGCAAGTAAGGTAAAAATTACCTACCTGTCATAAATCTTTGTTTTGACTCATAAAACGACCCCAGTTATGGCGTAGATTCACCTTTATTTAGGGAAGCTGAGTCATACTGAAAGGTGTAGAGGCCCGAAGTGGGCCGAATCAATACCTGAAGAAGGTCAGGAGGAAGAAATGGAAAACAACATCAGCCGCGGCGTAGCGGAGACGGCCAGTCTGGCCAGCTCCATCGTGCAAAGCGATCGCTTCAAAGAACGCGATGCACGCAAGGCCGATTCGGTGGTTCGCCCCGAAGCGGTTTATTTCTCACCGGTGATTCGCATCGACCCCGATACGCATACTGCAATTATCCAGTATCGTAACTCGACGACAGGGGCCGTAACGAACGAATACCCAACCCCTCAAAAGATGGAAAGCTATAAACAGCCTGAGGTTGCAAAAGAACAACCACAGGTTGCTGCCGCACCACCGGCCAAAGCTGAAGTCAAAGAGGTCAAGGCCAAGGTAGAGAAAAAACCCGAGCCACCCGTCGAACATATCGACTCGAAAGTATAAGCACCCCCTTTAAAGGGTCGGTTGGTCTTCTTCCCTTGCGCGTGTGCGAATCACCGCAGGGTTTCGGTGTTGGCTTTATCTGGCCTTCCGCCCTTTCTATGCTTGACATTATTATGTTTTATGGTATAAGGGCTTATTCGCCCCTCCCTCCTATTAGGTGCCCGCCATGAAAAAAGCTTTTCGTTACGCCACAGTTTTTGCGCTTTCCGCCTTAAGCGCCTGCGGGCCTAAAAACGACAAACCCAAGAGCATCGAAGAGTCCATGCGCCCCTTGGTGAAAACAGAACAAACAACACCAAAGAAAACCCCGCCCGTGACGTACTCGAATGCAGAAATCACCGGCATTTATTATTCACCCTGCAGCCCTGATATCTGGTATGTAACAGCCTCGTATGAGGAAGGCGAACCAGGCGATACGTTGACATTGGACTTTCGGGATGACGTCGCTCTGGAAGATACAACGCGGTTCGACCGTGAATGCGCACCACAAGGACGGTTTGCTGATAATGAAATATCCTTGTTCGAATACGATTCTCAGACAAAACAAATCACTATAGAAACAGAAAATGTTACCTACACAGGAAAAGGCATTTTGGATGGTAATTTTCAACGCCTATACAGCAACAAGGAAATCCATGTAAGCGGTTTTCACCCATTACGACGCAATTCGCACATTACTGCTGCTAACAACATTTCGGATCCTTTTCCTCCGAATATGCAGCTTTTTACCCGATCCCCGCAGTAATTATAAAAGATTGGAAATAAAAAAGGCCGCACTACAGGCGGCCTTTTTGTTTTATACGTAGATAGGACTAGCTGGCCTGACGACGCAGGAAAGCAGGGATATCCAGATCATCATCAAAACTGTTCGTGCTGGGAATGCGATCCGAGTTGTCCACGGCCAAGGTTGGCTGTGGCTGGGATTGCAATTGCACGCTGGTCGCTGCAGGTGCCGTTGGTTGCGGCGCAGGAGCAGCGGCTTGTTTTGCAGCTGGTGCTGGTGTTTTCGAACCACCCATCATACGATCAAACAGGCTTTGTTTGACCGGAGCGGCGGGCGCTTCCGCGGCTGTCGCCGAAACAACAGGCGCAGCCGAAACGGCCATAGGGGCGGAAGTTGGAACAGCCGGTGCCATCGCGCTAGCGGTGGCGGTCATGGGCTTGGCTTCCATCATCACGGGCATCGGCGGAATAAAGCTGTCGCCGTCACGTTCACCACGCTGGGCAGTGGCCGTCATGGGTTGATGTGGCATCGCTTCTTCGGCGACCATGGCCACCGGTTCAACCATCACTTCTTCTACCGCTCCTACCGAAAGCTGAGGCTCAAACTCCTCTTCGATCTTCAGGGCAGCGGCAGCGCTGGCGCGACCATACCCATAGGTAGGCGCGGCACTGCTCTTGGCAGGCTGCATGGCAGCGGCCGCACGGGCAGCAAAGCTGCTACGCGCCGTGGTGCCAGTACGCTGTTGGGGCTGTGCAATAAAGTTATTGCTGGGCTGTTGGGCCGGAGCGGCCGCCTGACCCGAGCGCAAGGTCACGCCTCGGCCGAAAGCCGCGCCGATATTCGCAAAACTGGGTTGTGCTTGCTTGGCCGCCGGCTCATGACTAAAACCGGTAGCCGTCGGAGCTGTTGTCGCGGCTGTCGTGCCTGTGGGCAGGCGCATACGCATGCCGGCTTCAATCCCCGTAGCCACAACAGAGACACGGATCTTGCCTTCCAGCTCGGGGTTGAAGGTCGAACCAAAGATGATATTGGCATCCGGGTCAACTTCGTCCCGGATACGGTTACAGGCTTCATCGACTTCGAACAAGGTCATGTCCATACCGCCGGTGATATTGATGAGCAAGCCATGCGCCCCTTGCATCGAAGCATCCTCGAGCAACGGATTATTAATCGCTGCTTCGGCTGCTTCAACTGCACGACGTTCGCCAGTCGCTTCACCGGTTCCCATCATCGCTTTGCCCATCTCTGACATCACGGCACGAATATCGGCAAAGTCCAAATTGATCAAACCGGGCATCACGATCAAATCGGTTATACTACGTACACCGGCGTGTAAAACTTCATCGGCCATTTTGAAAGCATCGGCAAAAGTTGTTTTCTCATTGGCGACACGGAATAGGTTTTGGTTTGGAACGATCAGCAATGTATCGACATGCTGCTGCAATTCTTCGATCCCTTGTTCAGCCAGGCGCATACGGTGCGCGCCCTCGAAATGGAAGGGTTTTGTAACAACACCCACCGTCAGGATACCAGCTTCTTTTGCAGCGCGCGCAATAACAGGCGCAGCCCCGGTACCCGTACCGCCACCCATACCGGCGGTAATGAATACCATGTTCGATCCTTCGAGATAGCCCATGATATCATCCATGACTTCTTCTGCAGCCGCACGACCGACTTCCGGACGCGCACCCGCACCTAAACCGCGTGTGACATGCGTTCCCAGTTGAATCTTGCGCTCGGACAACGACATCTTCAATGCTTGCGCGTCTGTATTGCACACCAAGAATTCAACGCCTTGCAGTTCTGTGCGGATCATGTTGTTGACAGCATTGCTGCCGCCGCCACCGACACCGACAACGCTGATACGCGGGCGCAGTTCGACTTCTTCTTGGGGGATACTGATGTTGAGCATGGGGCTTGGTCCTCGGAGGTTATTAGGGTTGGTTTTTGTAGATTCTAACCACGGACCTTCAAGAACGCCAGAGGAATTTTTACTTTTTGTTCATTTTTTTAAAACAGACCCAAAACCCGCCCTTTTTCGATTCTTTTATTGCGCGAAAGGCGGAATAGATTCCTGTTATCCCGCAGGCTTATTCACCCATACCCATCCTGCTTTTTGACGCGGAAGAGGCTTGGCCAATTCAACCTCCAGACATTCTTGCAAGGCCTTGTTTTTATCCCTTGCAAGAGTGGATGGAATGTCTTGCGCATGTGTTATCAGGCTTAAAACCACCGGATCAATATTCTCTTTGTCTTTTAGTCCTCTCGTAAGGTCTGCATTTTCAACAAACGCAAGCAATGTCTGCCGACAGGACGGGTTTTGCTCTCGTGTTCCTTCAACCAGGGATGCCGCGATACCCACAAGATACGTCTGATCGTTTTGCGCTTTATTTTGACTTGTAAGAAAGTCGATCAAGCGTGCACCGGCCCAAGCCTGCGCCTCTTGAGAGTTTTTCTTATTTTTCACCATATGCGCCAGAAAGCCGGCATACTGTACAGCATTCTCCCGCGCACTGGCAGCATCTCCGTACGTGTATAACCCTTCTATATAGCTCTTGGTAGCCGCATGCGCCTTTTCGTTTATATTGCGCACCGAAGAGAATAAAATACCTTTGAGCATATATCGTTGAGAGGGATTTAACTGTCCCACTACGGCTGGACTGGCGGGATTTGCACTTAAATGCTCTATCAATGCCTGACTGGCCATTTCCCAAGAGTCCTTAGGCGATTCCAATACAGAATCAAAAAGTTTCTGCTGCTGGGGACAAGGGGGTTCCAAGGGCCTATCTGCCCCGTACCCCAAGTCGATATGATGTGTGGCCCAACTGGACATGCGCAATCCTCCGCTGCCTAATTATACATATATATCAAATCCCGTCAAGACTTCTTTTTCCTGGACCGGTGGGTGGTGAAATAGTCCATGCGTTTTTGCATGTCCCGCTCAAACCCCCGCGGGACCGGCTGGTAAAAGGACTGCCGCGGCATCGCCGGCGGGAAATAATCCAGGCCCGCATAGCCTTCCGGGGTGTCGTGATCATAAATATACCCCGTCCCATACCCCTGCTCTTTCATCATCTTGGTCGGAGCATTAACCGCATGCAGGGGCGGCATCAGGGAGGCCGATTCTTCGGCTGCCTGTTGCGCGGCCTTGTGCGCCATATAGGCGGCGTTCGATTTGGGAGCGGCGGCCAGATAAATAATCGCTTGCGTTAAAAATAATTCCCCTTCCGGAGAACCCAAGCGCTCATAGCCTTGCCATGCAGCTAACACCTGCTGCACCGCAGATGGATCGGCCAGACCGATATCTTCGGCAGCCATACGCATCATGCGTCGCGCAATAAAGTGCGGATCTTCACCGCCGGCCAGCATACGATGCAACCAATACAAGGAGGCATCGACATCCGAGCCGCGCACGGCTTTGTGCAAAGCGGAGATCAGATTATAATGCGCCTCTTCTTTTTTATCGTACAAGGGCGCACGTTTTTGAATGATCTTTTGCAAGGCATCCGTATCCAGATCGTGCTGTGGATCCAGGTCAAAAATCGTCTCGGCCAATGTCAAAGCATAGCGGCCATCGCCATCGGCCAATTGCCGCAACCGTCCGCGCGCCGCGGTATCCAAGGGCAATCGTCGTTCTTTGATCTGTTCGGCGCGCTGCAATAATTTTTCTAGCGCTTCCTCGTCCAAAGGCTTTAATACAAACACCGGACAACGCGACAACAAAGCGGCGTTTAATTCAAAGGATGGATTCTCGGTCGTCGCACCAATTAAAATGATCGTGCCATCTTCGACAACCGGCAGAAACGCGTCTTGTTGGGCTTTATTGAAGCGGTGGATTTCATCGACAAACATCACTGTCGTCTTGCCCAGTTTTTTATTTTGGCGCGCGCGATCAAAAGCCTGACGCAGATCCGCAACACCGCTGAACACGGCGGACAATGTTTCAAAGGCATGACCACTTTGACGAGCGAGCACGCGCGCCAAAGTTGTTTTGCCACAGCCGGGCGGCCCCCATAAAATCAGCGAACGGAGCGGCTTGCCCGCCAACGCTTGAAGCACGTGATCCTGCCCGAAAATATCCGACAGCTGCTCGGGGCGCAGCTGTTCCGCCAGCGGCGCATCAGAGGTCGTCACCTGAAAGGGCAAAAGGGTATCCATACGGTTTACTCTACCACAGTTTCAAAAATATCGAAAACTACCCCCCCTCTTGACAAAGTTCTCAAATTGAGAATATATAGATTCGTCCAACCCAAAACAAAGGACATTATATATGAGCACCCAACCCGAACTGGCGGATAGGCTTCATGCTAATCCGGCTTGAATTGTACCGACTGATCCACCAGCCGATTACGGACCCATTTGCATTATCTCAAATTGAGAATATCTATAACCTTCTCGCCGAGTGGCGCCCCCATGGCCGCTGATTTGTTATGGGCCAGCCGGCACATCGTTTTGTGTTTCATCAGTCCCTGGGTGGAAATCACTGTCAGTTACCGCCAAGGGGTCCCTTTGCCGCGCAGGCGCACCGTGCGGTCGTACCCTTCGCTTGTCCTTGTCCCCCCACCCAAAGGAGTATCCGATGCAGATCCACACCCTCATCGCTGATGATGAGAAAATACATGTCCGCTTTACCCATGATGGCAAAAAACAACAGCTGCGCGACGATTCGCGCGACCCTAAACTGACCCACGCCCTTCAACAGTTGAAAACCCTGTTGATTGATTCGTGTGAGATTTATGAAACCGATAATAATCCCGTGATCGTAACCCAGCTGCGCTTGGGGATGAATAAAAGCGGCGGCTATTGTTTTGTCTGCGGCTATCGCCGCCTGCGCCGCGGACGGCACCTGCTGGAAACACCTCGCCTGAAACGCGCGCGTCTCCACGACCGCGACGATCGCGCCATTGAACGTTTGATTACACTGGCACAAGCATGGATCGAAGATCACTACGAAGAAGAGACAAATCCCGAAGACATCATCACCTTGGAGATGCTGCAGGAAGAAGAGCGCGCCTTTTTAGAGGAATTCGCGTGAGCTACCAATAACGGTTCGGGCCCGTATCGATATGAATGAAGTTGGCTTGCGGATAGTACCCCACCCCGCCAACGCCCAAGGTTTTGGCCACATCGTGCAACAGGCTGATCTCTATCCCGCGTATACGAATATCAATCGCCTGGCCTTTCATGTGGTAACTGTCCTTGGCCACACCGGGCATGGTATGACGCAACATCTCATTGGTTGCCGCTGTACGATACCCCGAGATCACTTCGATCTCGCGTTTGTCAAAGATAGTTTGCAAATCATACAACATCGTCAGCAAGCGCGGATCCATCTCGTGCACGGCATTGGCATGGTGGTCGCGCAGAAAGTGATTTAAGTCTTGCAACTGGGTACGCCGATAGCCCCCATTGGCATAGAAGATCGTTGCAATGTGTTCTTGAGTATTCTGATTGAACATGCTGAGGTCGCGCGCTTCTCCTCCCGCGAGGCCCGCGAGCGAAGGCACCAGCGCTGCACGTGCAGGCACACCCATGCACGCCGCACCCCCCAGCACCCCTGCCGCCAAAGCGCCTTTTAAAAAGCTGCGGCGCGAAAGGGGCCGTTCAATAAAATCGGGGACCTGATGCTGTGTCACCTTTTATCCTTTTATATTTCATGCTAGAGCTTAAGATTATGGCGGGAGTCCTTAAATTATTTTTAATAAGCGTGGTGTTGCTGGCCTTAGGGTTTTGCGGCTGGTGGTATCTGGCTACGCCGCAACCCCCCACTTTTCCCGCTCAAATGCGTTATCTGAAAGATACCATCGCTTTTCAAACCCATCACTTCCAGCGCCTGCCCAGCTTTGATTTTGATGGCGCTTCCACGATTACCCAAGAAGAAGCCGACTTTTGGCTTCCTATGGCCCAGGAGGGGAACAGTGTCGCCCAAATCTTTGTGGCGCGTTACCTGTTCAGCCAGGGCGAAAAAAATCCGCGCGCCTATCAAACCGCTTTGACCTTTTTGCGTCCGGCCGCGATGGATGGCATTCCGGTGGCACAAAATGCCTTGGGGGTCGCCTATCGCTATGGATTGGGCGTACCGCAAAATACAGTGGAGGCAACAAAGTATTTTATCCTGGCTGCCGCCCGCGGCTTGCGCCTGGCCCAGGACAATCTGTATCAGATGTCGCGTCAAATAACACCTGATGAGATGAAAGAAGCCAAGGCAAGGAGCCAGCAAATCCAATGATCCTCGCTTTTGTTTTTGCCTTTGTCGCTTTACTGGGTATCGCCCTGTGGTGGATTCAACACCGCACCGCGCGTAAAACACCCAAAGCCGTGGCCACCTTTCCGCGCGCTGTGGTGGCGACACACATTCTGGAAGAGCTGGTAGAAAACAAGAATAAAGCCCAGGCTTTTGTAACGATTTACAGCGATATGCTGCAAAAGCTCCGATCCTTGGATCAAAAAGCAACCTATGAGGAAGCCGGCGATTTTATCCATCGCCATGTGCCGCTCAACCGTTCGGTATATGATCTTTATGTCGAACATTGCGCGGTGCTGGGACCCGCCCTGCAAAAAGAATTGGGTGAACTTTATAAAAACGTTCGAAACGATACAATCTATGACGAGCTTACCCGCGAGACGCCACGCTCGACGGCTTTACGGCATCTCGAAAAAACCATTGATGAGGCACAAAAGCTTATCGCCGCCATTGATCCGCTGGTCCAGACACTTCAAATCGTCCAGCGCGACAGCCGACCCACCGCCCATTAAAAAGCCCCCCGCAAGGGGGGCTTTGAAAACCGAAACGAGTGGCTAACCATTACTTATGGTTAGACTTCGTTCCGTGTTGCGCCAGGTGCATCCACTTTTCGACACGTTCCTGCATCGGCTGAACAGCATCCCGAGCAATCAAAGCGACGTCTTGGGTAAGCTTGTTACTTTGATGCACGGAACGTTCGAAAAAATCGTGAACATATTGTGCTTGCAAACGAATTAACTCGTTGAAATTGCGGCAATTAAAAAGAGACTGTGTCAGGGACACAGTCTCTTCGAATTGTTCGTGAGCACAACTCACAAAGCGTTTCTGAAGGGCCTCTATTCTCTGCACGAAACTATCGGATGCGGATGAAGTGCCCTTCAAAGCTACTTACTTCTTAGCTTTTTTAGCTTTACGACGCTTGGCCGGCTTTTTAGCAGCTGCTGGTTTAGCAGCTTTTTTGGCTTTGCGTTTTTTGGTTGCTTTTTTAGCTACAGTTTTTTTGGCTGTGGCTTTTTTAGCCTTACGACGCTTGGTCGTTTTTTTGGCTACAGCTTTTTTAGCTGTGGCTTTTTTGGCTGTTTTTTTCTTAGCTTTACGCTTTTTCGCAGGCTTTTTAGCTGCTGCTGCCATTGTCCCTGCAGCGCGGGCGGTTTCGTCAAGTGTCATGTTTGTCTCCTTGTAGACGTGAAAAAAATAACTACCGCAGCTCCTAGATTGCACAACAAATAATAAAAAACAAGTAAAAATCAAAAACAAACATCATTTTTCTTTTTCAGAGCCCTTCGTGCGCCGTATACGCGCACTGATTTTGCTTCGTATGATTTGCCGCAAACCCAGATAAAATAAGGCTCTTGCGCGATTCAATTTTTTTTGGTGTAACTATATACATGGATACACACACACCAAAAACAAATGCGTCTGTGGCAAAAACGACACGGTTTTTATACCTTGGAATCGCATTTCTGTGCCTTTTTTTGATCCTGAGCGACCATGCTTTCGCACGCACACGCCATCGTCGCGCAGTGTATACGCCTCCGCCTTATTCCTCTGTCATCATGGATGCACAAACCGGAAAAATACTGGATTCCACGAGTGCAGACGCACGCCGGTACCCGGCAAGCCTGACCAAATTGATGACCCTTTTTCTGACCTTCGAAGCGATGGATCGGGGGCATTTGCATGCCAATGATGCCTTGCATGTCTCTTCTAATGCCACCCGCCAGCCTCCTAGCAAGCTCGGCCTGCGCGTCGGCCAATCCATCTCGGCACAACAGGCTATTTTGGTCCTGGTGACCCGTTCGGCGAATGATGTGGCCGTCGCTTTAGCGGAAACAATTGGGGGATCGACCCGTAATTTCGCCCGAATGATGAATGAGCGCGCGGCCTCTTTGGGCATGAAAGGCACCCATTTTGCCAACCCCTCGGGGCTGCCGGACCCAAACCAATATACAACCGCCCGGGATATTGCCTTGCTGTCTCGCTCTCTGATGCAGTACTTCCCCCACTACTACCATTATTTCGGGGTGCGTCAGTGCAACTTCCGGGGTGAGGAAATAAACACCCATAACAATTTGATGTGCCGCTACCCGGGCATGGATGGGCTTAAAACAGGTTACATCAATACGTCGGGTTTCAATCTGGCGGCCTCGGCTGTTCGAAACAACCGTCGCGTCATCGTCGTTGTCTTTGGCGGCCGTACCGCTAACTCACGCGACCGGCATGTGGCGGATCTTTTAGACAAGGGGTTTGAGATGCTCCAAAACCAGCCCGCTTCGCCGATGGTGGCAGAGACATCCCCCGCCGCTCCGACGGCTTCTGAAACGCGCCACGCCTCTGCAGAAACGCACTCTCCTGCCACGACATCCCCCGAGACACCTTCTCAAGCCACCAGTATCGTGTCCTCTGCCTTGGAAGATGCGACGCCTGCCCCCGTACAGACAGCGTCTGCGGCTACCGCAGACAGGCCAGGGACACAACGTATCGCCTATTTACCTACCGATACACGCCGCCAGGGCAATTGGGGGATCCAGGTCGGTGCCTATGGCTCCGAGACCTTGGGTCAACAAGCCTTACGCATGGCGCGTTCAATCCTGGACAAGCACCTGCCCTCCTCCGCACAGGGCATTGTCATGCCCGTGCAAACGCCTCAGGGACTTATCTATCGCGCACGTTTCGTAGGCCTCAGCGCTACCCATGCCTCGCAGGCTTGCCAACGCTTGCGGGAGTGTATGGTTTTTGCGATGCAGTAAGCGCGTCCTAGCGCACCACCCGTAATGACGACGACTGGGTCACAGGGCCTTCATTTTTGCACGCTGTAATAAACTGATTGAGTGCTGATAACGACGCAGGGCTTTTGCTCAAAATAGCAATATCATCCGGATGCAGATTACCCAAATCATGCCCATTCACCAGAAAGAACGTTTCCGGGGTTATATCCATCGTCGTATAAATAGTCTTGTCGCTGGGCATGGAGGCTCCTTGGAAAATCATCAGGCAGGAGCATCTTTATGTACATCACATACATATACATGTCAAGAGCCGACACGCTTCAGTATTATCTCACGATGTTCTATTTGCCCTTTAGACCATCAAAGAACGCACTGTCGGGGGACAGCACCAAGGTCGTTTCCTTGCGGCCCAAACCGGACTTATAGGCCTCTAACGAACGATAGAAGCTGTAGAAGTCCGCATCGCGCTCATACGCCTTGGAATAGATCATCGAAGCCGCCCCATCGCCCTCGCCTCGCAAGATCTGCGCCTGACGCTGGGCTTCGGCTAAGAGCACGGTACGATCTTTATCGGCATTGGAACGGATCTCTAATGCGCGTTTTTCTCCCATTGAACGAATCTCGGCTGCCCGTTGCTCGCGCTCGGAACGCATACGGTTAAAGGTCGCCTCGCGCAAATTACCGGTCAGGTCGGCACGATTGATTCGCACATCGACGATTTCAATGCCTAGATCCGATACGGCGCCATTGACCCGCTGTTTGATCAGCTCCATCAGCTTGGTCCGCTCCGGCGACAAAAGCTGCT
>CAYRRF010000008.1:0-9412 GCA_964426595.1 uncultured Bdellovibrionales bacterium
GATGGACATGGTCCGGCAGCGTGTATTTTGTGTTTTTGCTGCTCGACCAGCTGCCCCAGCTATTGGTGGAATGGCGACAAGTTTCTGGGCCCGGCCGTTTTGCTGCAGGCCTATCGCTTTTTGACCGATAGCCGCGACGAGTCCAAAGGCGAACGTCTGGACCAACTGGAAGATCCGTTCCGCTTGTACCGTTGCCATACGATCATGAATTGCGCCAATACCTGCCCCAAAGGCCTTAACCCGGCCAAGGCGATTGCCGAAATCAAGAAAATGATGATTGCGCGCCAAGCTTAAGGCGTTGCGCACTCTTGGCCAAAGCACTTTCCTCTATTACACTCGGGCAGACATGACAACGAATCTTGAAACCTTGCGGGCCCGGCCCCTGGACGCCATCGCCGCCGCCGGCGATCTGGGAGCTTTGGACGCTGTGCGGGTCCAGTATTTGGGCAAATCCGGTGCGGTGACCGGCTTATTGAAACAGGTGGGCAGTCTGCCCGCCGATGAGCGCAAAATTTTTGGCGAGCGGGTCAATCAAGTGCGCGATGCGTTGGCCAATGATATCGGCAGCAAGCAAAAGCAACTGGAAATCGCGGCACTGTCCCAGAAATTGCAGCAGGAAACGGTAGATGTCAGTCTGCCCGTGGCGCCGCAAACGATGGGCCAGATTCACCCGATTACGCAGACAATCGACGAGATCGTTGCCATCTTCGCGCAAATGGGATTTGCCATGCAGACGGGTCCCGAGATCGAAGATGATTTTCACAATTTTACAGCGTTGAACTTTGCCGAGGATCATCCCGCGCGTTCGATGCATGACACGTTCTTCCTCGAGCCGGAAAAAGATGGCTCGCAACGCTTGTTGCGTACGCATACCTCGACGGTTCAGATCCGGACAATGAAAACGCGCAAGCCGCCTTTGAAAATCATCGTGCCGGGCCGCGTATATCGCAGCGAAATGGATGCCACGCATGCCGCAATGTTTCATCAGGTCGAGGGCTTTATCGTCGATGAGATCGGCGCCTTTCATATGGGCCACCTCAAAGGCTGCCTGATTGATTTTGTGCAGGCGTTTTTCAACGCTCCCAATTGTCCCGTGCGTTTCCGCCCCAGCTATTTTCCGTTCACCGAGCCATCCGCCGAAGTCGATATCGGCTATGCGCGCCGCGACGGCAAAATTATTTTAGGCGAGCGCGATAAATGGATGGAAGTTTTAGGCTGCGGCATGATTCACCCGGAAGTCTTGCGTAACTGTGATATCGACCCCGAAAAATATCAGGGCTTTGCCTTTGGTTTAGGGGTCGAGCGTTTCGCTATGTTGAAATACGGGATCCCCGATTTGCGCGCGATGTTTGACAGCGATCTGCGCTGGCTGAAACATTACGGCTTTTCGGTCCTGGACCAGCCGAACCGCGGATTGGGAGCTTAAGCCATGAAATTCACGCTTAACTGGCTTAAAGAATATCTGGATACAATCGCAACATTGGAACAAATTTGCGACAAGCTGACATCGTTAGGGCTGGAAGTTGAATCCGTTGTGGATCGCGCGGCGATGTATAAAGGGTTTGTCATCGCCGAAGTGGTCGAAGCGGAACAGCATCCGAATGCGGACCGTCTGCGCCAATGTCTGGTCCATACCGGCAAAGAGCAATTGCAGGTCGTCTGCGGCGCGCCGAATGTGCGCAAAGGCTTGCGTGTAGTATTCGCTTTGCCCGGCACTACCATTCCCGCCAACGGGATGGTGTTGAAAAAAACAGCCATTCGCGGCGTCGAAAGCAACGGGATGATCTGTTCCGAAGCCGAATTACTGTTATCCGATGAATCGAACGGCATTCTTGAATTGCCCAAAGATGCGCCAATTGGTGCGGATTTTGCGGCTTATCGTGGTCTGACGGATCCGGTAATCGATATCAATTTGACGCCTAACCGCATTGACGCGGGCGGTGTGTTCGGGATTGCGCGTGATTTGGCCGCCAGCGGTCTGGGCAAGCTTAAAACGTCCCCTAATCAACCTGTTCCCGGCGGGTATAACAGCCCTATTACCGTGACACTTGCCGATACAAAGGCCTGTCCGTTGTTTATGGGGCGCATGATCAAGGGTGTTAAAAACGGTCCCAGCCCGAAATGGCTGCAAGATTATCTGACGGCGATCGGCTCGCGCTCGATCTCGGCGCTGG
The DNA here is from genome assembly GCA_964426595.1 of uncultured Bdellovibrionales bacterium. Lineage (GTDB taxonomy): Bacteria > Pseudomonadota > Alphaproteobacteria > Micavibrionales > SZUA-601 > JAQGJA01. The sequence goes on from CAYRRF010000008.1 coordinate 2,175, forward strand.
TGGATATTACCAATTATATCTGTCTCAGCTTTAATCGCCCGCTGCATGTCTTTGATGCGGATAAATTGAACGGCAATATTACCGTGCGTCTGGCAAAAGAGGGCGAGACTTTTGTCGACCTGAAAGAAAATGCCCGCGCCTTAGACAAAGACGTCATTGTCGTCTGTGACTCCAAAGGCCCGCAAGCTATGGCTGGTGTGATCGGCGGATTGCATTCGGGATGCACAGCGGAAACCGTCAATGTATTTATTGAATCAGCGCTGTTTAATCCGTCCATGATTCGCCGTACCGCGCAAAAATACGGCATCGATAGTGATGCGAAATATCGCTTCGAGCGCGGCATCGATCCGACCAGTTGTGATGACGGGATCGAGATTGCGACACGCATGATTTTGGATTTATGCGGCGGCGAGGCCAGCTATACGGTTGTAGCCGGCGCGCAACCGGAATGGACGCGCACCTATGCCTACGATACGGATATGACTCAGCGTCTGGGCGGTTTGGCGGTTCCTGCGACCGAGCAGATCGACATGCTGTTGCGCTTGGGTTTTGAAGTGCGCGAGCGCCCCGACGGTTTGACGGATGTAACACCGCCCAGCTGGCGTAATGATGTTGTCGGCGCGGCCGATATCGTTGAAGAAGTTTTGCGTTTGAAATCCTTTGACGCCATCCCTTCGGTGTCGGTCATGGCTGCGCGTGCGGTCACGGAAAGCGCGTTAAGCCCTGAACAAAAACGCCTTTCCGATATGCGCCGCCTGTGTGCGGTACGCGGTCTGGAAGAGGCGGTAACCTGGTCTTTCTTGGGTGAAAAAGCCCATCACCTGTTTTCTTATCCCTCGCGCGCGACAACCCGCGTGGCCAACGCTATCAGCGTGGATCTGTCGGTGATGCGCCATTCGTTACTGCCGAATTTATTAGAGGCTGCACAACGTAACGCCGATCGTAAATTAGGCTGGGCGCATCTGTTCGAAGTCGGCTCGGTTTTCTTTGGTACAGGCCCGGATCAACAGCCCGTGCATCTGTCGGGTATTCGCAGCGGCGCCGTGCATGACAAGACATGGAAAGATGCTGCGCAGCCGGCGGATTTCTTTAGTGTCAAAGAAGACGTTTGGGCGTTGCTGGCGCAGGCAGGATTGAATCCCGAGACGATGCAGCTGACGCGCGATGTTCCGGCCTGGTATCATCCCGGCCAAGCCGCGCAACTGGTGCTGGGTAAAAATCCGGTGGCAACGTTTGGGGTCTTGCATCCCGGCGTTTTAAAGGACTTGGACATCGCGTTTCCGGTTGCCGCGTTCGAGCTATTTGCCGAAGTCCTGCCGCCGTTGAAAGCCAAGAAATCGGCTACGCGCGCCACGCTGACACTGAATTCGTTACAGCCGCTGACACGCGATTTCGCCTTTATCGTGCACAAAGATGTGGCTGCTGATACCGTGTTGAAAGCGGCACGTAACGTCGATAAAAATCGTATCGTGCAGGTGAATCTGTTTGATGTGTATGCCGGCAAAGGCGTGCCCGAAGATCATCGCTCGCTGGCCTTTTCCATTACCGTGCAGCCGGTCGAGGCGACCTTGACCGATGTCCAGATCGAAGAACTTTCCCAGCAGGTGATTCAAGCCGTGCAAAAAGTCGGCGGCCAATTACGCGGATAATAAAAAAGGCCGCACCGGGCGGCCTTTTAGAATACTGTATGCAAGACGCTTATTTCTTTTCGCCGCCAAAGCCTTTGTAACGGCTGTTGAACTTGGCGACGCGACCCGTGTCGGAAACTTTGGCCGAACCGCCTGTCCAGGCGGGATGGGTCAGCGGATCGATATCCAGCTGGATGCGATCGCTTTTGGCGTAGGTCGAGCGCGTGGTAAAGGTCGTGCCGTTCGTGCGGACGACGGTCAGCTCTTTGTACTGGGGGTGGATATCGGGTTTCATGGGGTCTTCTCCGTAAATCTAATGTCAGGGCACGAAACCTACGCGAAAAGCTTCTAAAAAGCAAGGATTTCGTGTAGGGTCGGGGCATGCTGCGTGAACCGTCCCCCCTCCAGATGTCGCCCCAGGCCTGGGCGCGGCAAAACGCCATTAAAAACAATAACTTAAGCATATTAAGAGTCATCGGACCGCTGCTGCGCCCGTACCTGAAACTGGTCTTGGGCGGGTTGTTGGGAGTTTTGGGGGCCAGCCTAGCGGTTTTAGGACTGGGGCAGGTGTTCCGCTCGGTGATCGATTCGGGGATTCGGGTCGGCGATGACGCGGCGCTGCGGCACGGCATCCTTGCGCTCATCGGTCTGGTGCTGGTGCTGGCTGCTTCCAGCTATGCGCGTCTGGTATTTTTGACCGGATTGGCCGAACAGGTAATTGCCGATTTGCGCGCGCAAATTTTACGCCATGTCTTGCGTTTGCACAGCGCGTGGTTTGAGACGCAAAAGACCGGTGACTTGCTAAGCCGTTTGACAGCGGATTGTTCGGTCTTGCAAATTTTGATCGGTACGTCGCTGCCGACCGCTTTGCGCAATATTTTCATGACCATCGGCGGCATCGTATTGATGGTACTCAGCAGTCCTACTTTGTGTTTAATCATGCTGGCGGTTGTGCCGTTTGTCTTGGGTGTTTTGTTCCTCGTGGGGCCGCGTGTGCGCGAAAGCGGCAAGGCATTACAAGATTCGGTCGGAGCCGTCGGTGCGCAATTGGTCGAGTCGTTGACCGCTGTGCGCGAGATTCAGGCCTTTAGCCGCGAAGAACAGCAAGCCAGCCGTTTTGCGGAAGTGAATAACGAAGCGGTGGCGGCGGCCTGGCGCTATGTGCGTCGGCGCGGTGTGTTGTCAGCGTCGATCATTACCTTGTTGTTTTCCAGTATTGCCAGCCTGTTGTGGTTCGGCGGACAGCATGTCATTCACGGCACGCTTTCGCCCGGGCAATTATCCGCTTTCGTTTTCTATGGTCTTTTAGTGGCCGGATCAGCCGGTGCTTTGAGTGAAACCTATGGCGATATCCAGCGGGCGGCCGGATCACTGGCGCGGCTGCAGGCGCTGCGCGATGTCGAACCGCGTATTCAGGCCCCCGTAAAACCGAAAATGCTGCCACAGGAACCGCATCAGATACAACTACAACAGGTTCGCTTTCATCACGAGTCGCGCCCGGATGTGCAGACGTTAAACGATATTTCTTTGACGCTGGATATGAACCAAACAATTGCATTTGTCGGTCCCAGCGGCGCAGGCAAATCGACGTTGTTCGATATGTTGCTGCGCTTTTACGATCCGACCGGCGGTCAGGTGCTGTTGGATGGAACGGATATTCGCCAGCTTGACCCGCAGGAATATCGACGACTGTTTGCCTGGGTGCCCCAGGATCCAACATTGTTCTCGATGTCGATTGCCGACAATATCGGCTTCGGATCGGCGGACTTCAAGCGCATTGTGCAGGCGGCCGAACACGCGGGAATTGCCGAGTTCATCCAGGCATTGCCCGAAGGTTATGCTACCATGCTGGGAGAACGCGGCGTCAATTTATCGGGGGGGCAAGCGCAACGTATTGCGTTGGCTCGCGCGCTGGCGCAGCAACCAAAAGTCCTGTTGCTGGACGAGGCGACGGCGCATCTGGATACACGTACCGAAGAGATCGTCTATGCGCATCTGCGTGAGGCCCAGCGCGGCCGCGGCATCTGCCTGATTGCGCACCGCCTGAGCACCGTGCAGCAGGCCGACCGGATTATCGTTTTAGAAGCGGGGGGTATTGTCGCCGACGGCACACATCAAGAACTTATCAACCATTCTCCGTTATATCAGAAGCTCGCGCGTAGCTTTGTGCAGGAGAGGGACTAGATGGCCGTGTTTGATTTATATACAAACTTGGATAAAGAACTTCGTAAACAGACCGATGTCATGGATCGATTTTATTATTCTATTGATACAGCCGATATACCAACAATCAATTCATGGATTGACTTTAATGGTTATACCAATAGTTACGCCTTGTCGGGTACAGAGGTAATTGGTTACTATAATCTAATGCCTATAAAAGAATCGACCGCACTTGCTTTTTTTAAAGGTATGTTGAAGGAAGAGGATTTAACGACAAAGCACATGTTTTCCGCACAAGAAATGCACCGGGCGGAATATTTTTATATTCCGGCGATCACGGTCAAAGATTACAAATCGTATCGCAGCCGTATGGCGGTTGCAGCGTTATTAAGCGGGTTATCCTCCCACCTTTTGAATATGTTTGATCTTAGTAAAGTGAAATCCATCTACGCCAATCCCACAACCTTTCAGGGGAATGTTATGATTCGCAAGCTGGGATTTGAACCGCTCTATCGGAATAAAAAGCCTTTAGGGGCCGGCAATGATATCTATACATTTGAGTTTACCTCCGAAGCGATCGAGCGCTTGCGAACAATCGAGAAACGCTATGCGCGCTTTGTCGGGAAAAATCCATGGCCCGAATTGGGCCGTACCGGTATCCCGGGGTAAAGGCTCTTGTCGCCTGGAATTTTTTGTGTTTAGAATAATTGCGTTCTAATCTTTCTTCACGGAGTCCCTTAATGTCCTTTTTACAAGAATTCAAATCCTTTGCTGTCAAAGGAAACGTCATTGATCTGGCGGTTGGTGTCATCATCGGCGGTGCCTTTGGCAAAATCGTGTCCTCGCTGGTGGATGATGTCATGATGCCGATCATCGGCCTTGTGACCGGCAAGATCGATTTCAGCAATTTGTTTTTCGTGCTCAGCAAGCCCGATGGCGCGCCGGAAACATTTGCCACCGTCAAGGCCGCCAAGGATGCCGGGGCGACGGTCGTCAGCTATGGCTTGTTTATTAACAATATCGTCCAGTTCATCATTGTGGCTTTTGCGATCTTTATCATGGTCAAGCAAATTAACCGCCTGAAACGTGAAGAGGCGGCGGCCCCTGCAGCCCCGTCCCGCCAGGAAACGCTGCTGGAAGAGATTCGCGACTTATTGAAAAAGAAGTAAGACTTCTTTATAAGGGAATCAGCTAATATCTGATTCCCTTTTCTTTACCCCATAGGTTTTTCCATGGCCGACCAGCCACAGTTCCCCATTACCGTTAATGCTCAATATATCAAGGACTTCTCGTTCGAAAACCCGAACGCCCCGCGCAGCCTGGTCAATACCGGCAAGGCGCCGAATGTCGAGGTAAATATTAACGTGGAAGCCCGTCCCCTGTCGGACAATGCCTTTGAAGTGGCCTTAAAGGTCAATGCTTCGGCCAAAACCGAGGAAATGACCGCTTTTGTGGTCGACCTGACCTATGCCTGCATCATGACCCTGAACGGCTTTACGGACGAGCAGATCCAGCCCGTGCTGATGATTGAGGGCCCGCGCCTGTTATTCCCCTTTGCCCGCCAGATCGTGGCCGATGCCACCCGCGAGGGGGGCTATCCGCCGCTGCTCATTAACCCGATCGATTTTGCCGCCATGTATCAGCAAAACGTCATGAGCGAACAAAAACAGGCCGGCAACGCCTAAAACCTATTGACAGAATCAAATTGAAACGATAGGATAATCGGACAATGGTACAATTTGCAAAGGTGCGAACGATGTTTAACAAGAGCGCTTCTAACATTACCCAAGTTGGTCAATTTACTCCTGCACCTGCAGATTTGCCGTATGTGCTTGAACGTTTTTTAAAAGCAATCCCAAAACTGGTACATTTCAAAGAAATGCATCATGCAGATGATTTGGGAGAGGATTTAGCGGGTCAAAAATCGTACTTGTTCGCAGAAGCACCGTTTATTTCCTAGGCGCTAAACCTTACCTCGTTTTCTTGAAAGAAGTATGATACGATGGCTCTTGTCATGGAGTCACTGAAGCTCGCCCTCTTTCAAAATTTTCCGTACGCGCGGATTGTCCTTTCGGTTGACTCGGACAGTCAGCTTTCTTTTGCTATGTGCAACGATGCCGCCGCGCGTCTCTATGGCATGAAAACGGGTATCCAGCCCAAAGGCAAACAGCTGCATCATGTGATCGTTCCATCCATGGCCGAGTTCCTCGAGGAGGCCGGGCGCAAATGCCTGCAACAGCAAAAAGTGCTGATTACAAAACCTAAAGTTTTGCATCCGATTACCGATGCGCATCAAAGTTTTACTTTTAATCCGATGTTTGACGCCAAGGGACGCGTGACGCATATCGACATCATCGCGTTGCCGTATGATGCGGAAAAACTGGAGCTGCAAAAAGAGCGCGACCACGCGCTGATGCTGATGTCGGCGGCATTTGATGCCAGCAATTTCGGCATTTTTGTAACCGATCGTGACCGCCGTATCTTGCGCGTCAACGAGGCGTTTATCCGTGATTTCGGTTTTCGCCGCCGCGATTTGATCGGGCATGACTTCACGACTATTTATATGCCCGAAGATCGTCGCGCCGTCATCAAAGCCTATAATGACGATATGCAGGGCCAGGCCGAAGCGCGCAGCGAGCGTACTTTGCTGACGCCTTCCAAGAAAAAAGTCGATGTGCTGGTGACCTCGGCGCCGTTGCATTTGCATCCTGATCGCCCGCTGGTGGTACATACCTTTGTCGATATTTCCGAGCATAAAAATCTGGAAGAATCGTTGCGCTGGGCCAAAGAACAGGCGGATAGCGCCAACCGCGCAAAATCGGCTTTTCTGGCCAGCATGAGCCACGAGTTGCGCACGCCGCTCAATGCCATTATCGGTTTTTCGGAGATGGCTAAAACCGAGATGTTCGGGCCGCTGGGGCATCCGAAATACAATGAATACCTAAGTGATATTTATTTTGCGGCCAGCCACCTGCTGGAGATTATCAACGATGTTCTGGATATGTCGAAAATCGAAGCCGGAAAATTCGAGCTGCAGGAAGAAGACGTTTATATCCCTGACTTCTTTGAATCGGTGTTGCGTGTGATGCAGGACCGTGCCGATGCGGTGCGTGTCAAGCTGGCCATGAAAGTCCACCCGTCGATCAAGTATATTCACGGCGATAAGCGCGTATTGCGGCAGATGTTGTTTAATCTGCTTTCTAATGCCATTAAATTCTCGATGAGCGGCAAAGAAGTCGAGCTAATTGCAGATCTTGAAGCCGGTACGCAGAAAATTTTACTGTCGGTAAAGGATGAGGGCTCGGGGATTGCACCGCACGATCTGGAGCGTGTGATGGAGCCGTTTAACCGCGGCCAGGCGATGGTCTCGGATGGTGGCGGTACGGGTTTGGGTTTGCCGTTGACGCGCGCGATGGCCGAATTGCATGGCGGAACGCTGCTGATACA
>CAYRRF010000008.1:9422-25405 GCA_964426595.1 uncultured Bdellovibrionales bacterium
GTTACGATTCAATTGCCGGCCGATCGTCTGCGCCGCCCGCCACCAGCCAAAAGCAAGCGGGGCTAGGGAATGTGTAGTGCCGAAAATTTAAAAGACGAAGCTGCCTTTGCGCTGGCGGTTGAGGCCCTGCAGGGCCAAAGTGAAACCTTGCGTCTGCCTGACGATTTTTTGGCGGCCAAACGGCAAAAGTTTTTAGAAGAGCGCGGCACCAAGATAAATTTTGAAGAAGCCGAAGAGCAAGCGCATATGATTTTTGATCAGCTGACGAAAACGCAGCGTTTGATCATTATCACCGGGCCGCCCGGCGCGGCCAAAACCACGGTCGCAGCGCACTGGGTGCGATTGGCCCGTGCGCACAATTCTTACTTGCCGATTGTGCTGGTGAGCTCGGAAAAGACGGCGTTGACGCGCCTGCAGGATCGTCTGGTCGAGGCAGTACCGGATCGCGTCCTGACATTGCAGCAGGCTTTGCAGGATCCCAAGCCGTGGCCGAAATACGCCAGTGTGCTGATCGATGAGGCCGGTTTGATTGATACCAAAACCATGGCCATGTTGTTGACGCAAGCGGTAGAGACGCAAGCAGCGCGCGTGATTTTAATCGGCGATGACAAGCAGCTTTTGCCAAACGGCGCGGGTCAACCATTCCGCTGGCTGCGCGAGAATAAAAAAGCGGCAATTTTTGAGTTGCTGTGTTCGTATCGCCAGAAAACACCGCATTTGCGTCAGGTCATTACGGATCTCTATCATGGCGATGCGCGGGCCGCATTTGATAAAATCATTCCGGCGTTTCTTTTACCCGAAAGGCTACCCGCAACGATTGGCGAAAAGCTGCAACAGCTGGGAGTGGATAAAACTGTTGTTGTGGTGCATGGGCCCGAGTCTTTGCGTGCGCAAATGCGTCAAACCTATCCCAAGGCGCATATTTATTCGTTGAATGAGGCGCAAGGGTTGGCTTTTGACCAGGCGCTTTTTGTGATTGCGCAGCGCATTGATTTATCCGAGATGCTGGTGGGATCGTCCCGTCAGCGCCATAGTCTGGACATTTTTGTCGATGAATCGATTTATCCCAACCGTGAAGCGTTACTAGAGGATTTGACGGATTGGTCGACCAAAGAAATGGCTTTGGATCAGTTCAGTCTTTCCGAAATCTTACAAAAAGTTGATCAGGGATAGGTTTTTAAGCTGTCCGACCAGCGTATACGACATTTGCAGCTGTGTTTGTAATGTTTGTAAACGGGTCGAGGCTTCGGCGACATCGGTGTCTTCGATGCTGCCGACAAATTGCTCGTAATTACTGCTGAGTTCGCTGTGACTGGAGATAAGGTCATCGACCGTTTTGGCTTTGTTGCCTAACAATCCTTGGTATTGATCCACGGCTGCGGCGCCCTGATCGAGCAACTGAATAGCGCCGTTGACAACAGCCCAGTAGTTGGCTTGCTCGGTGGCGTTAGTCGGTTGCGGCAGGTTTTTAATCAAATTCATCCCGCGTAAAATATCCGCAAATCCGGCTTGCGAAGCATTTACGGTGTAATCAATATCAAGTGAATCGTCGGCGCGGAACGAAACATTGCCAGCGGCCAGCGCGGTAGCGCTATAGCCCATATTGGCGGTAGTAACGGCACGGGCGGCGGTGACGACGGAAGAGGGCGTGGGCGATCCGGCCATGAAGCCGCTTACAAGACCACCAACGTTGGTATTAAGAGTAGCTGTACTTGAAAAGGGCGGGTTATACAAATCGTCGCCGGCAAATTGATATTGCCCGTTTACTTCGGTATTCAACAATTCAGTCACGCGTTGCATCCCGGAATTGGCGTCATTGCTGATAATGGTGGCTTTGGGTGCGCCGCCTTGCAGTTGCGAGCGCAATGTTGCAAGCAGATTGCGGGCTTCATCAGTGATAGCGCCCATCGCTTTATCCATGACGGTGAACTTTGTCTTGGCCATGTTCAGATTGTTGGTGTAACCATCAAGTAAATTAATTTTGTTGCGGAAGGCAATCGTTTGCGAAGCGCCGAGATTGCCAAGCCCCGCCAGCGTATCACTTTTCTTGCCCGAGCCGATTTGACGTTGTGTATCGTTCAATTCACCGCGCAGCATCTTCAGAAAGAACTGGGTGCTGAGGTTATTACCGACATTGGAAGAAGAAAAAGTCATGTGTCATTTCTCCTTAAATAGCATTCAATAAGTCACGGAACAGCTGGTCCAGCGCCGTAATCATTTTCGCCGAAGCGGCGTAGTTCTTTTGCAATTCAACCATTTTGCCCATTTCGTAGTCCGTATCGACGGCCGATGTATCCAGCAGCCGCTTTTGCACTTCTTGAGTATATTGCGTTTCGCTATCAGCAGTGGTTTTGGCCGTGGTATAGTCGCTGGCTTGTGTATCGATCATCGCACGTGCGTATTGTTCCAGCGTGGCATTGGCATCGCCAAGGATATGCGTATCAATATCCTGCGCATAGCCGATATCACTCAAGTTAAATGCAGTGTTGGGAGTATTGAGGGCATCCTTGTAACGGCCAAACGTATAATTGATCACTTTCAAGATAATGGCATTGGAACCGGCATTGACGCTGGGTCCCGAAGTGCCCGATTGCAGCAGGCTGGGGTTGGCAAGAATCGAAGAGTTGACGCGCATTTGCGCTGCAAAACCGTTATAGGTTGTCGGACTATTGGCCGGAACCACACCGGTACTGTCGGTGAAAAGACGTACGTTTTGATCGTCAAAACGCGTGGCTATTTTATGGGCCAGCTCGTCCAGCTGGGCATTGTAATTCGGCAATTCCTTGTCGCGTAATGACAGCAGGGCGCCCAGTTTTCCACCGATGGCTTGCGTCGTAAGGTCGACATCGCTTTGCGAATTCGCACCTTTTAGAACAAGACCGTTCAAGGTTGTCGGATAGGTCGAAGCAGGTGTTAAAACCGCTTTATCAAAGACCAATTCATGTGCCGAGCTGTCCACCAGCGCCTGGCCGGTTTTTGTTTGCAGGACCAGAATACCATCGCCGTCCGTGTAATAGGAAACTTCGAGTGACCCGGCGACTTTTTTTACCAGACTGTCGCGCTGATCTTCCAGTGTGGCGGTGGATTGACCGGTATTTTGCAAGGTGGAAATGCGCTTGTTGAATTCGGCGATCTGTTTGAGCGTATCGTTTAACGACGAAACCTCGTCCGCAATATTGCTTTGGGCCTCGTTGCGCAGATCGTTCAATAATTTGCTGAAATCGTTAAAGCCTTTGGCCAGGCTGTGGGCCTGGGTGAGCAGGGCTTGTTGCGCCGTTGTGGAATCAGGGGTCGACGACAGTTCAACAAATTTTTGGTAGAGCTTGCCGATTTGCGCGCCGATGTTTTTTTCCTGTTCGGCGCTGCCTTGCGCTGAAACGACGCGTTCCAGATAGGATTGCCGCGTCGTGTAATAGCTTTGTGTCCCCAGCTGTATACGGTAATCGCGTTGCAGGGCACGATCGACGAAACGGGTAATGTTACCTGTACGCACACCGACACCAACATCACCGGCGACAACTGTCTCCTGGGCGATGGATTTAGCCGTGTAGCCGTCGGTCGAGGTGTTGGCAATGTTGGTCGAAATCAGATTTAGACCTTGTTGCGCAACACGCAGACCGCTTAAGGCTGAACTAAGGGCTTCGGTGCTCATGGTTGCTCTCCTTTATACGAGCCGGTTATTCCGCATGTATTAGCCAGGCTGAGCAAAACGTTTGGCGATTGGTTTGCGATGTTCAATGTCTGTGTACCCAACTGTTGGCGCACTTGCAGGGATTGCAATTTAGCTGACTCTTTCGCCAAGTCAGCATCCACGATGGAGCCGATACCCTGTTCGGTTGAGTCGGCCAGCAGACTGATAAAGCTGATACGGTTATCCAAAGCGCGTGTGTCGGCACCCAACGAAGCCATGGTTAAACCGATATTGGCTTCGGCGGTGGTCAAGCCGCCGCTGGCTGTCAACATTGCACGAGCCAGAGTGGCCGTACCGACAGCTGTCAGGTTCGCAGAAATGTCTGTAGCCAGGTTGAAGGCCGTCAAAGTCATCGAACCACCGCTCAGGTTGCTAATAACATTCACAGCCGTCGTGGTATTCAACAGGTTCGAACCGCCAAACGCGGCGTTATTGATAAAGTTTGTAATCTCGGTTTTCAAAGCCGCATAATCAGCGACATACTCGGTACGCTGGTTACCGGTGACGTTGTCGTCGGCCAATTTGATCATGACCGAGCGAATGCTGGCCAAGGTATCGGAAATGCTTTTGGAAACGTCGTTTGCAACGGCCATCACGCCTTTTGCTTTAGAGAGCTGTTCGCCAATCGCTTCATAGCCTTTCATGTCACCGCGCAAACCTTGGGCGATCGCAAATGCCGCACCGTCGGATTTTGCATCGGATACGCGAAAACCGGTACTGACGCGGTTTTGCACGGCAGCCAACTGCTCATTCGTTTTGTTCAAGCTCTGCAAAGCGATGATGGCAGAAGCGTTTGTGTTGACGGAATTTAAAGGCATGTGATGTTCTCCATTGATGTTAGTGGATTAGATTCGTTCCAACCCGTTAGATGCAACAAGCGTGCCAGACCAAATTGATCCGGTGTTTTTTGTTTAATTATAGATATTTAATAATTAGTTAGTGACGCGCATCACATGGATGAAGACCGCGCCAAAGTCGCTTTTCACCAGCATTCGCACCGGAACAGAGGGCCCGTTCGGCCACAGTGGCGCCACCCATACCAGGGGCAGGGCCCCGAGGGCGCGTGCCTGTTCCTGGATCATATAATAGCCGCGGGGCTTGCCCTTGAAGCCCAGCACCGGCACCAGCTCCAGCTGGCAGCGCCGGGCGATGCCGCGGGCGATATTGATCTTACTTTCGGCAAGCTTTTCACGCCCCATGTCTTTAAAGACCATGCGAAAGCGGCGCTTGCCGTCATAGATCATACTTTCGTGTGTACATGTGTCGTGGTCATTGGCAGCTATCATCATGCGCACGATACCGGTGGTGATATCCACCGCATCGGCGGCCAAATCCCGCGCCACCGGAATGTTCACCATTTTTTTGCTGGTACCGCGGGATTCTTCCTGGCGCTGTTCGATCAGCTGGCCTTTGGTGTTGTACGTCATATATAAGTGCGAATGGTCATCGCGCCAGCCGCTATGTTTCTCGTGGCGTTGGGGCACAAGCGCATCCCGACGGACGAGGCCTTTTGTATCATATTGTCCGGCCCAGGGCAAAAGATGCCCCAATACGCCATAGGGTTTGGCATCCATTGTGACGCGGTACGAGGTGGGTGTGAATTTAAAATGCAAATCGATGGTCAGCGCCTGAAAGCCGCCCCCGTAAACACCGTAGGTCAAGGTGAAATCGTGCGGATTGTCCAAGACGCGTGCGTGCACAGCGGTGCTGAAGAGCAGCAAGAAACAGGTGAAAAGGCCAAGATGACGCATATTTTCCTCTTTGCAATGTATAAAGGATAAACTAGCATACGGCCCCATGAAAGAGAACCTTTTAAAACTGCTCATAGCTATGCTGCTTGTGGCATTCACAGGGGCTTCCTATGCCGCAGAAACGCCCAAACCCGGCGCGTTGATGACCGGGCGCAATCTGATGCTGTTATGCGCCAGCTCGAAAAGCGATGATCTGTTTGCTTGCCAGAATTACATTGCCGGAATTATCGATTATCACCGTTTGCTGCGCGGCCTGGGGACGGCGCCCACGGTTGATTTCTGCGTACCGGCGGCGACCGATATGCAGACCATTCGCCGGGTTGTCTTGCGTTACTTGCAAACGCGCACCGAGCATCGTGATTTTGTTGCAGCGCCGGCGGTGGCGATGAGCCTGTACGGTGCCTGGCCGTGCAATAAAAAGCGACGCTAGGCCCTAGTCCTCATCCCCGACATCACCGATGATCTTGCCTGACAGGGCTGTATAGATGAATTCATCTAAATCCCCGTCCAGCACGCCTTGCGTATCAGCGGTTTTGAGACCGGTGCGCAAGTCTTTGACCATCTGGTACGGGTGTAATACATACGAACGAATTTGATGGCCCCAGCCGATATCGGTTTTGACGCCTTGAACAGCGGCTTTTTCTTCTTCTTTCTTGCGGCGTTCAATCTCGTATAATTTTGCGCGCAACATTTTCATCGCCATATCGCGGTTCTGGTGCTGGCTGCGTCCCGCCTGACAGGTGACGACGGTGCCGGTCGGCAAGTGTGTAATGCGAATGGCGCTGTCGGTGGTATTGACGTGCTGTCCGCCCGCACCGCTGGAGCGGTAGGTATCGACTTTTAAATCTTTTTCTTGGATATCCACCTGGATGCGGTCATCCAAAACCGGCGAAATCGAAATCGAGGCAAAGCTGGTATGGCGCTTGGCATTCGAATCAAACGGCGAGATGCGCACGAGGCGGTGCACACCATGCTCGGATTTCAGCCAGCCGAACGCGTCTTTGCCTTTGACCATCAGGGTGCAGGACTTGATGCCCGCCGTTTCGCCATCCGTTTGCGATTGCAGCGAAACAGCGTAGCCTTTGCGCTCGCACCAGCGCACATACATACGTTGCAGCATCTGCGCCCAGTCTTGGGCTTCGGTGCCACCCGCGCCGGCGTTCACATCCAAAAAGCAATCACTGTTATCCATTTCGCCGCCCAGCAGAACGGCGACTTCCTGACGTTTGGATTCGGCGGCCAGTTCCTGCAGATTTTTTTCTGCTTCGCGGACAATTTCAGGTTCGTTCTCGGCCTCGCCCATGGCAATCAATTCAATCTGTTCATGCAACGATGATTCCAACAACCGTACACCATCAATGGCGGTGGCCAGATGGGTGCGCTCACGCATGACTTTTTGCGCCGCTTCCGGATCATTCCACAGAGAAGAATCTTCGGCCTGAGCGTTTAATGCTTCCAGGCGCTTGAGCGCATTGTCCCAGTCAAAGATGCCCCCTGAGCAAGCGTATGGCTTGCTCGATGGCGTCGATAGCGGTTTGATTCTCGGGGTTCATGCGGACGTTACCATAGGCCATGTCTTGTTTTTCGTCAAGAAACGGAGTAGCGTTGTCTTTGAGGAAAAGCCATGGATTTCAACAGCGGTATTTGGGATATTCTGATTTTTGCGGTGGTGGCCGGCGTGTTGCTGTACCGCCTGCGCAGCGTCCTGGGCGAGCGCAGCGAGGACGAGCCTGCGCCGTTTGCCGTGATCTCAAAAGAAACGCAAGCCGCGGTGGTGGCGGCTGAAAACGCCGTAAAAAATACGCTGGTAAATTGGGTCAATGCCTTGCCGAATTTCGATTGGGTGGCCACGGCTACGGCGCATCATCAACTGGCGCCGATTGCCGCCGCCGACCCGCAATTCCATCCGGCAGAATTTATCGACAAGGCGCGCCGCGCCTATGTGGTGATTTTGGGTGCTTACAGCGAAGGGAAAAATGCGACGCTCGAGCTGTTGTTGGCGCCGGCGCTGTATCAGGCCTTTGCCGAACAGATGGCTCGCCGTCAGGCCGCCAAAGAGACCTATCATGTGGTACTGCACGGGCTTAAAAAAGCCCAGATCGCCGGAGCGACGTTGGACGGCACGAATGCCGAGATTGTGGTTGATTTTATCGCCGAGCAAAGCATTACCCACAAAGATGCCGATGGCATCTTTATCGGCGACGGGGATGGTCGTCGCCAGACGACCAAGGACCGCTGGGTCTTTGCCCGTGATTTGCGCAGCGCCGATCCGATCTGGCGTCTGATTCGTACCCAGGAAATGGACGATTAAGGGCCCAAAGAGGCCGATTCTGATTGACTAAAGCCATAATATTTGATACAATTTTATAGAAATTGTTAATTTTTAGTCACGGGAGATGATTCGTGAAAAGCAAAAATGTGATGCAGATATTTTTGGGTGGTCTTTTGATGTTGGCTCCCCCCGCCTTGGCCCGCGATAAAAAAGCCAGCACGAATAAAAACTATAAAACGATCGAACAGGCCGGTCACACGTTTCAGGTGGATAAAGACGTTTTCGAAAGAAAAGAAGAGAATGCCCAAATAGTAGTGGGGACCGATAGCACTTATTTTGTAGTCGTTGACCAAAAAAAAGAAGATGTAGGTGTTACGGTCCAGCATCAAACGCGCTTTCAATCAAATGACTCGCTCTTGGACAAAAACGAAGTCAAATCTTCTACAAAGATCTATACCGATACCGTTGGAAATACGCAACTGGTTTTGCGCCAGCAGGACGGTAAGCTGTTTGTAAGTGGCTACGACATAGATAAAGGTATTTCTTTCGGTTTTACTCCTATCGACGCCTCGATGAATGAGGAGATTAAAAAAGGCCCGCAAGCAGCAGAAAAGGATATCACTTACCGTTTAGAAAATGGCCAGGGCAATTTACCTCTGACTGTTTCACGGATCGACGCCGCGCTGCGCACCAATATTCTAAAGACTTCAGAGACCTATATTGCAGGCAAGAGCGGTAAAGATGACACCAATGGCGTCGGCTTTGTGCAGGGTGTTTTATCCGAATCCGGGCATGATGTGTTTCCTGCAGGATCTTTGGGTGGTGCAATTTCTGCGGATGTTGCATTGCAGATGATGATGATCCAGGCGACTAATCAAGGCGCGCTGATAGAGGGTAGCGATGTTCAGCAACTCATTTCCAAAGATTACAAAAAAGCCAATGCGTTGTTCGTCGGACAAGTCGCATTGTTAAAAGAGAAAGACGGCACCCTTCAGGCCGTTATTATCAAAGATGTCGATGCCACCGGCGCAATGATTATCCAGCATGTGAACCCCAAGACCCACCGTATCGAAGAAGATATTATCGTCCATTCCCAGTTAGGTCGTGTTGAACATGTGATGGATGTCATGTCGATGGATGCAGGGAAGGGGTTGGTGGATGAATTATTACCCGCGCGTCCTACCCTTGCATACACCATCGAAGTAATGAAAAATACGCCTGTTAATACGACTGTCGCCGGGCCGGCGGCATCGTTGAAGGGGCCGCGATCCTGGGGGATTCATTCGGGTGGCATTATCGGTGGTTACACGCCGCAGAATAAGCCTGAGAAACAAAAGTCAGCCGCTAAAAAAACCGGTATTACGCGGGATACACTTAATGCCAATACAGTTGTGATAACCGAATATGTAGGTTCCGGTCGCGAGATCGAGCACACAGAATATCTAACCTATGCAGGGGCTGTGCCTAAAAGCACAAAACAAAAGGCACCCGACATTGCTACGAAGATTGATAAATATGAAGGCGACAATGTCTCTTTTCTTGTTTATCAGGATTTTCATCAAGGGATGGTCAATGACAGTGGCGTAGTGGTGATTGATCAAAATACCGGCGCTTCGGTCCGGCTGTGGCATGAGAATAAGTCCGAGCAACTTTTAAAAGAGGCTGTCAAGGACAAAACCAAGATACCTTTGGCTGCCACATTGTTCCAGATGGTGCAAAAAGCGGTAAATGAGCAGGAAACATTACAACGCCAGGAACAAAAACCGGCCCTGAAATAAGCTTTCAGACCGTTAAAACCGGTTGACGGCGGCGGCGGTCTTGTGTAGAAAATCCTCACAAAATAAGCGAGGATTATCATGGCTAAAACAGCAACCCAACCCAAGGAAGTCGGCGGCATTGCCGGCGATCGCCTGCGTCAGTATATCGAGCGCATCGAGCGTCTGGAAGAAGAGAAGGCCGGCATCGCCGATGATATCAAGGATGTCTATGCCGAGGCGAAAAGTGCGGGCTTCGAAGCCAAAATCATGCGCCAGATCGTCAAGCTGCGTAAAATGGACAGCCAAAAGCGCAATGAGCAGGAAGAGCTGCTGGAGCTTTACAAAGCGGCGATCGGC
Organism: uncultured Bdellovibrionales bacterium; assembly: GCA_964426595.1. GTDB lineage: Bacteria > Pseudomonadota > Alphaproteobacteria > Micavibrionales > SZUA-601 > JAQGJA01. Next base: position 19,251 of record CAYRRF010000008.1, read on the forward strand.
TTGTAATTAAATCCCGTCGTCAAAGCTGCTGACATTGCGTTTGGACGAGTTAAACAAATCATATTGTTTCTGATTCAACATCGCCGGCAAGACAACGGTAACGGTTGTGCCTTTGCCGAAGATACTGTCGATGCGCAATTCGCCATCGTGCATTTCAATCAATTTCTTGGTAATAGCCAGACCCAGGCCGGTGCCGCCGTGATTACGGGCGGTGGCGGAAGAAACCTGTTCAAAAGGCTGGCCGATACGTCCCAGCTTATCCGCCGGAATACCGATGCCGGTATCGGTAACGGCGATGGCAATGCGGTTTTCTTTTTCTTCCGTGATGGCAATCGTCACGGATCCACCGCTATCGGTGAATTTAACAGCATTGGATAATAGATTGACCATGATCTGCATAAAGGCACGGCGATCGGCTTCGATCGTAAAGGAATCCTGCGCCGAGCTGAGCGTCAGATGCAGGCCTTTTTCCTGAATGGTGTTTTCGACCATGTGGCAGGCCAGACGAATGGCTTTGACCACGTTGATCGGCTCGTGCAAAAGCTCATATTTCCCGGCTTCGATTTTCGACATGTCCAGAATGTCATTGATCAGGTCCAGCAAATAGCGCCCGGAATCATTGATCGATCCCGCATAATCCACATAGCGCTTATTTCCCAAAGGCCCCAGCAATTCCGCATGCATCATCTCGGAAAAGCCGATAATGGCGTTGAGCGGCGTGCGTAATTCGTGGCTCATGGTCGCTAAGAAACGGGACTTCGCGCGGTTGGCGGCTTCGGTTTCTTCCAGCGCGTGTTGCAGCGCCGTTTGGTTGCGCTTCTCGCGAGTGATATCCTGGAGCAATCCGTACAGCGCGATGGTCTGGCCCGCGTCGTCGCGCTCGGCACACACATAGCAACGGACGAAATACTCGGACTCTTTGTGTTTCGGATGCTTCAGCGTAAAGTCGATAACGCCTTCCTGTCCGTCCTGAATCAGGCGGTTGATGGTGATAAAGATCCGCCCCATGTCACGTGTCGAGACAAGTGTTTGCAGTCCATTGAGAGTGGGCAGGAAGTGATTGCGGTCCAGATCGAAAATCGTATAGAGGTTGTCCGAAAAGGTGATGTCGCGCTGATTCATCGTCCAGCGCCAGCGTCCCATGCGTGCTAAAAGCAACACCTCGTCTTCCGGCGTACGCGACAACAGCACCAATTGCTTGATCTTGGTCACCGCATCGGAAGTTGATTTTAACATGGTGGACGGCCCCTACAGGTGTAGCTTAGCATAAATCGTTGGAAAAGGGAATCTTTATTGTCCGCGGCGAATGGTAAACATTGCATCGCCGGCGCCGGCGGTTAATTGCTGCAAAAGACTGTTAAAACGGGTGGTTAACGCGTTAAGCAGGGCCTCCTCCAACAGCCGTTTTTGGGCCAGCTTATCACGCAGTGCGGGAACCGCCTCGTGCAGGATGCGTAAACGATTCGCCGGCGCATGGTAGGCGCCGGGCTGGGCGTGGACGAAGCTGTGCAATTTTTTCGCGAGCAGCGCTTGGTTAACATTCCCAAATGCGGACGCCATGTGCGCCAGAATATCCAGACTGTAATCGGTCAAAGCATGCTGCACGATGGTGGGCGTGTCACGTCCCAGCACTGCATAGCCGCGATCCAGCAGACGTGCGAAACGGTAGAGACAGCTGCTAAAGGTGAATTCTTCTGCCGACAGATCGGGAACCGAAATTTCTTCTTTCAGAACGGGCAAGGCATCCACCGGTGACAGGCGGCCATGCAGCTGCGCCAGATGCAGGATGCGGAAACAGGCCTGGGTCTGCACGATTAAAGCATTGATGCCTTTGGGCAGGTTTTCCAGCTTTTCCGCCAGCGTCATGGTCTTAAACGCGGCGCGTTCGTCGCGGACAAAGGCTGGTCGGTTTTGTGTACTGACAACCGACAAAGGGGGCAGGTGCAGGCCCTTTAACATGTCGTCCATCGCTTTATAGGAATCGATTTTTTCGATTGCGGCATCGGCAACGGATTTTTCCTGCAACAGGCGTATGGCTTTTTTAAAGCCCAAGACCGCCTGCATATCGATGCCGAACAGCAGCTCGCAAATCTGACCTACGGGGCGTTCAAAAATACCCGGCAGATCCTCGGCTCGCAGATAATCGCGCAAGGCATCGGTGAACGGCAGATAATGCGCGTCCGGTTGCATGCGGTCGGGGCCGATCTTGATCGGTTCTGCCGGGCCGTTCAAGGGCAGGGCCCATACGATATTTGCATCATCGTGCGACAGATAGGCCATCTCGTGCATTTTTGTGCGATTGCTGATCTTGTCCAGACGTTCGATGATTTCGGGCAGAGAATACGCCTCGCTCACCGGATGGATTGCCATGATCAGGCCGGTACCTGAATAATCGCCGCGCGGATGCGGCAGCTGGCTCATCATGACGTTGCCATTGCCGGTGAAAGACAGGTTATAGGCGTTTGCGTAGCCGCCGATGCTCAAGGCCAGAATCTGGTGATAGATATTGTTCTGGATCGCGCGGATCATCGCATTGATTTGTTCCTGCGGCAGGCTGTCCATGACGACATCAATAATACCGCCGCCGCAATCAAAGATACGCGGTTCGGTGCGGTGATGTCCGGCGATGGTGCTGTACAGGATGCGCACCAGATGCGACTTCACATAGTCGGCACCGTCATGGCCGTAAATCGCATTCAATCCGCCCAGATTGTAGATATCGGCGCGCAGCATGATTTTGCTGTTATTGTGGTGCGCTTGCAGATATTCGATACGGTCATCGCGCGGCCAGGCAATCGCACGGCCGACAAGCAACGCCGTGGTGCTGTTTAATCCCGAGCGTGTGGTGGTCGTGTGCTGGGCATCGGTTGAAAATTCCGATGTCAAACGATAGCTGCGGTATTTGTATAGAACGCGGTCGATGCGCTGTTCCGAGGCGCGGGTATGAAATTGTTGTGGCTCGACGCCGCGGCTGCGCAGCAAGCCCCATCCGGAAAAACCGCGTGATTTTTTGCGCGCCAGAACCGCCTCGTCCAGTTGCTGTTTAAGCGTACGGTTGTTGGCGTTCGGTTTCAAAGACATCATCGCCATGACCAGACCGGTGCCGGTATGCTTGGGATATTTTTTATGGCGCAGCCGTTCCAGACCCAAAGCGCGAATGAACTCGCCGGTTGTTTTCTCGGCCAGTTTCAGGCCTTTTTGCACATGGGCTTGCTCGGTGTTGACTGCAATCAGGGTGATCTCGTCGCCCATCGATCGGTGATAGAGGCAATCCACAACTCCCGAACGCGTCATGCAATCCAGATAAATGCCGCAGATGGTCGCCATCAACTCATTCGTCGTACCGCGGCCAATCGCTTCATTAACGCTGGAGAGGTTGAAATAGTCGCCTAAGATCAGAAAGTTTTTCTTTTCCTGCTGTGGCAGGCCCGAGCGCGTGATGGCAAAATCCAGATACAGCGTGCGCAACGAGGGATGGATGTAATAGCCGGTATGTTTGTCGCGCGTAAGGATATCGGCAAAAAGATGGTCGGGATCGTCGAACAACGGCGTGTTGCTGCTTTCGTCATAGCGCAGTTCTAAGGCATCCATCAGGCCGCTGATCAGGGCGCTGGGGGCAAAGGTGTTCTCGGTATTCAGGCGCAGGAAAAGCGCTTGGGCTTCGGCTGCCGTCACGGCGCGGCCGGTCATCTGTGACAAAAGGGACAGGGTCTCGTCAGAAATCATACAGGGTTAACCGGCGCACTACTCATATTATGTTTTCACCCACTTTAGCAAAGCTTTCACACTTCTTTACTAGCATGACCTTATTCCATTTCCTAGGAGGAGACACGCTATGAAACGCCATAAAATTGCACTGGTCGGTGCCGGACAAATCGGAGGAACCCTGGCCCTGCTCGCCGGACAAAAACGTCTGGGCGATGTGGTTCTGGTCGATATCGCCAAAGGGCCCGCCGCCGGCAAGGCGCTGGACCTCTATCAATTGTCGCGGGTTGAAAAATTTGACACGCACTACACGGGCGGCGATGACTATGCGCTGATTGAAGGGGCGGATGTGGTGATTGTTACCGCCGGTGTTCCGCGCAAGCCGGGCATGAGCCGCGATGATCTGATCGGTATCAATAAAGGGGTGATCAAAGCCGCCGGGGAACAGATTAAAAAATACGCACCGAATGCTTTTGTGATCGTTGTAACTAATCCGTTGGATGTCATGGTCGGTGAAATGCAAAAAGTGACGGGCTTTCCGACGAACAAGGTCGTCGGCATGGCCGGTGTGCTGGATTCTGCACGCTTCCGTATGTTTTTGGCGGAAGAGTTCAAAGTTTCCGTCGAAGATGTTTCCGCTTTCGTTTTGGGCGGACATGGCGACACGATGGTACCACTGGTGCGTTATTCGACCGTGGCCGGTATCCCGTTGATGGATATGGTGAAAATGGGCTGGAGCAGCAAGGACAAAATAGATGCGATCGTTACCCGTACGCGCAATGGCGGCGGCGAGATTGTGCAGTTACTGGGCAATGGTTCAGCCTTTTATGCGCCAGCGGCCAGTGCGATTGCAATGGCGGAAAGCTATTTGCTGGACAAGAAACGCCTGCTGCCTTGTGCGGCTTACCTGAACGGCGAATACGGCGTCAAAGGCCTGTATATCGGCGTGCCGGTGGTGATCGGCAAAGGCGGGGTCGAGAAGATCGTTCAGGTCGAACTGAATGCCGAAGAAAAAGCCATGTTCGATGCTTCGGTCAAAGCGGTGCAGGACCTGGTAGCTGTCAGCGATAAAATCGCGGCTTAATTTAAGGAGTTACCGTAGCGCAGGGCTTCAATACGGCGACGCTGTTCATATAAGGCTTTGGCGTCGGCGAGTTCAACGTCTGTAAGAGGACGTTCCGGCTTTGTGATCTGGTCGTTTGTCATTTCAAGTACAAAGGACTTTTTATTATCCAGTAGGTCCAGGAAAAGATGCACACTATGCGTTGTGCCGCGAAGCATGTCGCGTGTGTCGACAAGAGTTTTTGAGTATTCATTGTTATCTTCATAAAAGCAGCTTTTCTCGACGCTGTTTCCCATGAGAATACCTTTTACAATGGTGCGTTGCGTGCGTGGATACAGGTAGGTGCTCATGTATGATTCTCCCCAAGAATGTGAAAATTATATTCCTATGAAAATACACGTCCGTCAAGGCTTTTCGCTATTAACTTTTTAACTCAAATGGTATAAACAAGAACATCATCATAAACCAAGGACAACCCCATGAATATTCACGAACATCAGGCCAAAGAACTCTTGAAAAAATTCGGCGTTGCTACGGCGCGCGGCCAGGCGGCTTTTACAGTGGACGAAGCTGTTAAGGCGGCCGAATCGCTGGGAGGACCGGTGTGGGTGGTCAAAGCGCAGATTCATGCCGGTGGTCGCGGCAAAGGCGGCGGCGTTAAAGTCGTCAAATCGGTTGCCGATGTCAAAGCCGAAGCGACGCGTATGCTCGGCATGCAACTGGTCACGCATCAAACGGGACCCGAAGGACAAAAAGTCCGCCGCTTGTATATCGAAGAAGGCTGTGCGATCGCCAAGGAATATTATGTGGGTATGTTGCTGGATCGTGCGACCAGCCGCATCACCATCATGGCCTCGACCGAAGGCGGGATGGATATCGAAGAAGTGGCGCACAACACGCCCGAAAAGATTTTGAAAGTAGCGGTTGACCCGGCGACGGGGATCCAGCCTTTCCATGCGCGTAATGTGGCCTATGGTTTGAAACTGGAAGGTGACAGCAACAAGAAGTGCCAGCAATTCGTGACAGCCATGTACAAGGCTTTTGTCGAGCTGGATGCATCGGTGGTCGAGATCAATCCGCTGGTCGTCACGCAAAGCGGCGATGTCATGGCTTTAGATGCCAAGATGAATTTCGATGATAACGCGCTGTACCGTCATCCGGATATCATGGCGCTGCGCGACGAATCCGAGGAAAACCCGATTGAACTGGAAGCCAATAAAGTCGGCCTCAACTACGTGAAGCTGGATGGCAATATCGGTTGCATGGTCAATGGTGCGGGTCTGGCGATGGCGACAATGGATATCATCAAACTCTCAGGTGGCTCGCCAGCCAACTTTCTCGATGTAGGTGGTACAGCAGATGCAAAGCGTGTTGAAAATGCATTCCG
>CAYRRF010000009.1:0-14027 GCA_964426595.1 uncultured Bdellovibrionales bacterium
GCCTTTGCCACCGCGGAGGACTGCGAATATACGCATGATTCGCCGGATACGCAAGCACTTTTTACGCTTTTGCAATATTTTTTTTAACCCTCTTAAAAACAAAGGTTTTTAAAGAGTTAAGCCCACAAAAAACCCCGCCGGAGCGGGGTTTGGGAGCGGGTCGAGGGAACTCTTTTCTAACTTGCCGCTTCAATTGTGGCAAAGAAGTCCCTACTCCCTCTCCCCCTGAGGGAGAGGGCCGGGGTGAGGGGTATGCAAAGCCTCATGAATCACCCGTGATATTCCCTCTATGTTGTTAAAAACATCGTTGTTCCAGAAACGCAAAACGCGATAACCAGCAGAAGTCAAAAATTCGGTTCTCTGTTTGTCTTTTTCTTCTGTGTGTTGGCTGCCGTCTACTTCTACTATCAAACCACGATCAGCACAGAAAAAGTCAACAATGTAGCTCCCAATTGGTTGTTGTCGACGAAATTTGAAACCTGTTTGATTATTACGCAAGATTGACCAAATTTTTTGTTCCGCATCCGTTTGGCTACGACGCAATTTCTTAGCGATTCCTGTTGTTTTTGAATCAATAACGGATGGCATTTTTTATACCCCTCACCCTACCCCTCTCCCTCAAGGGGAGAGGGAATATTTTCTAACTTGCCGCCTCAATCGTGGCCACAAAGTGACGCAGGCGCTCGGATTGGGGATTCGCCAAGATGCTGGGCGGGCCGGATTCTTCGATTTTCCCTGCATGCAGGAACAAAATGTGATCCGACGCACGCTTGGCAAAACACAGCAAGTGTGTAATCAAAAAGATACCAATCCCCTGATCGCGCAAAAGCTGCAGCTTTTCCAGCACTTTTGCCACTTGCTCGACATCCAAGGCCGACGTGATTTCATCCAAGAGAATATAGCGTGGCTTCAACATCAAGGCCCGCGCCAATGCCACGCGCTGTTGCTGTCCGCGTGACGCCTCGTTGGGATAATTGTCGATGAAGGCTTCCATTTCAAAGAATTTGATCAGTTCTTCGATACGCTCATAGACTTCTTTCGAGCCGGCGCGACGCAGAGCCGGCAGCAAAATATTCTCGCGCAACGTCATGTGCGGCCACAAAAAGAGCGACTGAAAAACCACCGTTACATGCGGCCACGGCGATGTGCGTATCGGTCCATCCAAGGGAAAATCATAGCGAATATCATCGATCACGATCTGGCCGCCATCGGCTGGTTCCAGCAAGCCCATCGCCCGCAAAAGCGTGGTTTTACCGCTGCCGCTGGGACCAATCAGGCACGTGATTTTTCCCGGCTCGATCGTCATATCGATACCGTCCAGGATCTTGCGCTCGCCAAAGGCTTTGTGAATATTTTTAGCTGTGATCATGTTTAGCGCTCCGAAACGTCCCGTGTATATTTTTGTTTGAACCACTGGGCAAAGAGATTAATCGGCAAACATACCGCCAGGAAAAAGATGCCTAAGGCCGTATAGATTTCGACCGGCTTATAGATCTGGGCATTGATGCGTTGTGCGACGCGGAAAATTTCTTCGACCGAAATCAAACTTGCAAACAGCGTGGCGTGCAACATGCCGACCTGCGTGACCAATAATCCCGGAAGCAACTGCCGGAACAGCATCGGCAACTGGATTTTCAGCACTAAATCGCGCGTTCCCAGGCCGCATACGCGTCCCGCGATCAAATATTGCTGGGGGAAATCACGCACCGATTGGCGCACCAGCTCGCTGACCGCAAAGAAATTGACAATACTCAGGGTAAAAGATGCGGTGATAAACGGATCAATCACCACGTTAAAAATCGCCTGGATCGGATAATGCAACCAGAACAAGAAAACTAGGGTTGGGACGGCGCCTAAGAAAAAGGCCGCGCCTTGCGAGACGTACCCTGCCCCTTTATTGGTCGCTGCGAAAATGCCAAAGGCAATGCCCGCCAGCACTCCGACGACAACGATAATCGCGTAGAGCTGCAACGTCACAGCCAGGCCTTGCAAAAAGCCTTCGTGATAGTTGATCAGAATATCAAGGACGTTCATTGTCGGTTATACCTCTATTTAAAGTCATTTGCAGGACGCGGTGTAATCTTAGGATCAAGCCGATATTTTTGATAGATCGTTTCAGCAATGCCATTATTTTTTAAATCTAGCAATGCCCAATTTATCATCTGCCTAAAATCATGTTCACCGCGTTTAAGACCAATTGTAAACGGAATAACCGATAAAGGTTCTGCCATTTCAACGACCTTGAGCTTGCCCGTGTTCACTTTATCGTATTCACGGAAAGAAGTGATATCCGTAAAAACGAGATCCGCTTTTTTAACCCTTACATTTTCAAACAACTCGGCAGGTGAGGATAATTGCTGCAACTCAAACACTTTGGCTTTGGGAAACATGGTGCGGGCAATGATGCTGGTTGCTTCCCCCTCTTGTGTTGACAAAATTACGCTTGGATCATTTGCAAGATGAATATCCTGATCAAAGCGTGCATCATCCGCACGTGCAAAAGCGTAAATCGGGAAGAATAATACAGGCACACTAAAATCAGCTTCTCTTGCTCGTGCTGGAAGTGGGCCGACAGCACTGCAATACGCATCAAATCGATTTGTTTGCAGCGCCGTAATAAAACTGGCCAAGCCAGTTTCTTCTACCCACTCAATTTTTAATGACAATGACTTAGCTACAGCCCCCATCAAATCATAAAAGACACCTGAAAGCTGACCTGTATTTGGATCTTTTGTCATGTAGGGTGGCCACACGTAATACCCACACCGCAAAGTGCTTGTCCGCATGACGCGTTCATAGACGGATTCCTTTTTTTCTTCCGTATGTGTTGCCGTTCCATTCGTCACGGGCCCAACCATTTTAACCGTGCCATACGCTGCTACAATGGCGACAAGACCTGCAACAAGAGCTGTATGAAAGACTTTCATGTTATACCTCTTCGTAGAAATCCATGTCTTTGTGAAAGGTTTCGGGGATGCTTAGCGCCGCACCGATGGCCAATATAATCACCACGGCTGCGACAATTTGCACGGCCGTCAAAAAACCCAGCGAGGTCATGGCAGCGATACTGAGATTCATCAAAACCGTTGATCCTCGGACAAAATTCGGAACGGTCGACGTAACGGTCGCACGCAAGTTGGTACCAAACATTTCCGATGCCGTCGTTACAAGAATAACCCAAGTACCGATAAAGAAACCCATCGCACCACAATACAAATAGTATTGTTGGGGCGTAAGCGGAGGATGGATAAAAAACAGAGTCAAAATTACTGCTAAAATACACGCAAATATCACTAAAACTTTTTTGCGCGACTGGAGCAGTTGACTCAACAATCCCGAAACTAAATCACCGATTGTAATCATGACGCTGTAGGCAATAACTGCAGAGGAGGCCTTTATTGGTTCGGCAATCCCCATATGCTGACCAATCTCAGGTGAAAGAGTAACAATGATACCTACAATAAACCACACGGGTATACCCATCAACAAGCATACACTATAACGTTTAAAGCGATCCAGAGTGGTAAATAACGCAACAAAAGAGCCGCGCTTTAAATGGGCTTTTCTTTCAGCCTTGTGAAATAATTTGGATTCGAATACGGAGACCCGAAGTACCAATAATATCAACCCTATGAAACCCGCTATAATATAAGCCGTGCGCCACTCTACTAATCCGCCAACAAGAGAGGCTACTATCGCCCCAGATACGCCAACGGTTGCCACGAGTGTTGTACCTAATCCGCGCAATTGCTTGGGCAAGCCTTCGACCACCAGCGTAATCCCGGCCCCTAATTCTCCGGCCAACCCAATCCCGGCAATAAAACGGCATACGGCATAGGTGTTGACATCGTGTACGAAGGCATTGGCCAGATTGGCCAGCGAATACAGGAAAATAGAACCAAACAGGACTTTCAGACGGCCTTTTTTGTCTCCGAGGACGCCCCAGAACAATCCACCCAACAGCATCCCGCCCATTTGCATGTTCATCAGAAAAAGCCCTGCGTGGGTCAGGGCATCACCGCTTAAGCCCAGATCTGTCAAGCTGGCGGCACGAACCACCGAAAACAGAAGCATATCGTAGACATCGACAAAATACCCCAGGGCGGAAACGATCACAGCTGCCGAAAATACGCTTAACGAGCCTTTGTTCATGCCCTTGGTCCTATCGGGGTTTGGGGTTGAACAACCATAGTCCCCCGGGGAACCAAGTCAATGAAAATCAGGCCTTCCGGGCCTTCTGGCCGCCGTAACAATATATTAACTAATTGAATTATAAAGTACTTTGTACAAAAACCCCGACCCCTCTTGCAATGCAACAGAATTTGACTAAGGTAGGTCCCGTTCGCGTAACCTTATATGGAGCCTGACACGCTGAGATCTTCTTCTACGGATCAAACACCACGCAATGAACGTCCCGTCAACAACGCATGAGCCCTTTGAATGAAACGCATTTTTAGTCGCAAACGCAAAGACTATCGTCTTTTTGCAGCGGCACTTGCATTTGGATTTTTGGCCGGCCTTGCCGCACTTTCCTTCCAATATACCGCCTCGTCGGACGAAGCCAGCGACGATGCTTCGACATTGACGGCCCTGCAGTCCGTCGATAGTGGCAAAGTCGCCTTTGCTTACGCTTCGGGTGCTGCCGATAATATTTTCCGCCCCATTCAGAATTCCACGAAACATTTCCTCAGCAACGTCAGCCATTCCAAGCCGCGTCCCCTGTCCATGACCGAGGTCGTACGCGTCGGCAAAGGCGATACGATTGACCGCATTCTGGGCACTTTCAACATTCCGCGCGAACTGGCGCTGGGAGCTATTGAAAGTATGAAGGCCGTTTTCAGCCCGCGCAATTTCCGCGTCGGCCAACAGATTACCCTGCTTTTCCGCCCCAGCGATAATGGCGCGCGCGAGTTCCGCGGCTATCGCTTTGCGGCCGATCCGCTGCGGGACGTAATTGTTCTGGATGCCGAAGGCACAGGCGACTTTGACGCCACCGTCGTCGAGAAAAAACTAACAAATGTCGTTGCCGCCAAGCACGGCACCATTACGAACTCGCTGATTGGTGCGGGCGCTCGCGCCGGCGTCCCCGGCAGCGTCATGGCCGACATGATCCGCCTGTACTCGTACAGCGTTGACTTCCAGCGCGATATTCACGAAGGCGATAAATTCGAAGTCATGTACGAGGCCAAAGTCGATGACAAAGGCGTTGTCCACGGCACCGGTGACATGCTTTTTGCCAAGTTGATATTGGATGGCAAACAGGAAGCTATTTACCGTTTTGAATCCGGCGGGGTGAAGGATTACTTCAAAGCCGACGGATCGTCGGTCCGCCGCGGCCTTATCCGTACACCGATTGATGGGGCGCGCATGACCTCGGGCTTTGGTTTCCGCCGCCATCCGATTTTGGGCTATAACAAACAACACAAAGGCGTCGATTTCGGTGCGCATACCGGTACGCCGATTTATGCCGCAGGTGATGGTACTTTGGCCAAAGTGGGCTGGGTCAATGGCTACGGCAATTATATCAAGATTGCCCACAATGGCCGTCTGGCCACGGCTTACGGCCATATGAGCCGCTTTGCCAAGGGCATGCGCCCCGGCGCCCGCGTCAAGCAGGGCCAGGTCATCGGCTATGTCGGCATGACGGGCCGCGCTACGGGTCCGCACCTGCATTACGAAGTCATCATCAATGGCGTGCAGGTCAATCCGGTCGGCGTTAAAGTACCCACCGCCAACCAGCTGGCAGGCAAAGATATCAAGAAATTCAAAGCCATGGCAGCTAGCCGTGAGCAAGCTTTCCGCCAGGCCCTTCGCGCCGAGCAGGATAAAGTCGCCAGCCGCTAACTTTTAAATAGCTCTGTGTCATCCCGAACGCACGTGAGGGATCTTGAGTTATTTTATCTGCAACAGTTCTTTTAACCCGTCCGGGTACAGCGCCATTCCTTCGGGTAACTGCGTGGGATCCATCCAATAAAGTTTGAAGGTGCTATTATCCGAATGCTCGACGGCATCAATCACATCGCGTGCATAGAACGCTTGATCGCTAAAGGATGCTGCATATACAAAAATAATCTCGTGCCCGGCTTTGCCGTGATAGGTGAATCGGTTCTCCAGCACACCCAGCAAACGCACATCTTCTATATCCGCATCTAGCTCCTCTTTGATTTCCCGACAAGCCGTGTCCTGTGACAGTTCATTGAACTCGACATGCCCGCCCGGAAGGCGATAGCCTTTTAACATGCCATCGGCTTCACGCACCTCATTGATCAGAATTTGCGGCCCACGGCGAAATACGACCATGGCTTTAGCACGAATATCCGAGCGGTTCATACCTACCCTGCTTTTTTGACGGGTGGTTGTTTCAATTGCAGATGCAAATCGCGTAATTGCGCTTCGGTGAAGGGCGTCGGCGCGTTCATCATCGGATCTTCATAGGCACCGTTCATCACGAATGCATAGACCTCACGCAAATTCGGCTCGTTCGCCAGCAACATGATCATGCGGTCAATACCAAAGGCACAGCCGCCGTGCGGTGGCGGACCAAAGCGAAACGCGTTCAGCATACCGGCGAATTTCTTCTCGAGATCGTCGCGTGTGTAGCCTGCCAAAGCAAAGGCTTTTTCCATGATGTCGGGGCGATGATTGCGAATGCCGCCCGAACACAATTCGAAACCGTTACAAACGGCGTCGTATTGCTGTGCCAGAATTTCCAGCGGCGGTTTGTTTTCCAACGCTTCCAATCCGCCCTGCGGCATCGAAAACGGGTTGTGCGAAAAGTCGATCTTGCCCGTGGCTTCATCCTGTTCATACATCGGGAAATCGACAACCCACAACAGCTTGAAGACATTCTCTTCACGTAAGCCGCCAATATCGTCACAAATCTTGTTACGGGCGCGCCCAGCCATTTTCGCAGCTGCCGAAGGCTTGTCACAGACAAAGAACACGGCATCATTTGTTTCCAGCGCCGCCTGTTGTTTCAACAAAGTCAAAGCCTCGTCACTTAAAAACTTGGCAATCGGCCCTTTGGCACCTTCGGCATCAAAGGTGATATACCCCAATCCCGGAGCACCTTCAGCGCGCGCCCAGTCGTTTAATTTGTCAAAGAAACTGCGCGGGCGGTCGGCGACCTTTGGCGCCCGGATGGCACGGACGACACCGCCCTTGGCCAGCACGCCTTTGAAAGCATTAAACGTGACATCATCGCGCTTGAACACGTTTGTAACATCCACAATCACCAACGGATTGCGCAAGTCCGGCTTGTCGCTGCCGTATTTCAATTCAGCCTCGCGATAGGTCATGCGCGGCCACGGACCTTTGGTGACAACGTATTTGACGCCTTGAAACTCGGAAAACTCCTCGAACATGCCGCCGATCACAGGCTCCATGGTGGCGAACACATCTTCCTGATTGACGAACGACATTTCGACATCCAGCTGATAAAACTCAGCCAGGCGGTCGGCGCGGCCATCTTCATCACGGAAGCACGGCGCGATTTGGAAATAGCGATCAAAACCACCGACCATCAGCAACTGCTTGAATTGCTGCGGCGCTTGCGGCAGTGCATAGGCTTTGCCGGGATGCAGACGCGACGGCACCAAATAGTCACGCGCGCCTTCGGGGCTGCTGGCCGTCAGGATCGGCGTCTGAAACTCATTGAATCCCTGCTCGACCATGCGGCGGCGCAGCGAGGCGATGACTTTGGAACGCAACAGGATATTGCGCTGCATCTTTTCACGGCGCAAATCCAAATAGCGATAGCGCAGGCGCAGATCTTCGCCGGCATCATCGGGTACGGCAATTTGGAAGGGTAACACATCCGCGCTGGACTGCACGGCGATCTGTTCGATCTGTAACTCGATTTCCCCGGTGGGCAAACGGTCATTCACGGTTTCGGACGTACGCGCCACCACCTTGCCGGTCACCGTGATCACGGACTCGAGGCGCAAGGATTCCAGCGTTTTGAACTGGGCATTATCGGTATCAATCACGCATTGGGTCACGCCGTAATGGTCGCGCAAATCGACAAAGACCAAATTCCCGTGGTCGCGCTTGCGGCTGATCCAGCCCGACAGGCGGGCGGTCTCACCGACATGGGACTTACGAAGCTGGCCACAGCTATGGCTACGATACAGGTGCATGACAAACGCTCTTAAATTGTTTAATGTGGCCCATATATTGCCGAAAGAACGCCTATGACTCAAGCCCTGATTACGACATCCGATGCCCTGCGCGCCTTGTGCGACCGCCTGAAAAACGAGGCTTTTATCACCGTTGATACCGAATTTATGCGGGAAAAGACCTATTTCCCCCAACTGTGCGTCATCCAGATCGCCGGCGCCACCGAGGCCGCCGCCATCGATGCGCTGGCCCCGGACCTGGATTTGACCCCTTTTTGGGACCTGCTGCGCAATACGGCCATCCTCAAGGTCTTTCACGCCCCGCGGCAGGATATCGAGATTTTCGTGCATCTGGCGGGGATCGTGCCACAACCGCTGTTCGACACCCAGATCGCCGCTATGGCGTTGGGATTTGCCGATCAGGTCTCGTACGCCAAGCTGGCCGAGGCTTTGACCGGAACGATCATCAATAAGGAAGAACAATTCACCGACTGGACGGCACGTCCGCTGCGTCCGGCGCAATTGGAGTATGCGTTGCAAGATGTGATCGTGTTGCGCCCGGTGTATGAATCGCTGCGATCCAAATTAGAATCCATGGATCGGTTGTCATGGATTGGCGAAGAAACCGCGCGCATGAATGACATCAACTATTACCGCGTCAATCCTGAAACGACATGGGAACGCCTGCGTTTGCGCAGCAACAAGCCCCAGGCCTGGGCGGCTTTACGCGCCCTGACGGCGTGGCGCGAGCGCGAAGCCATCCGCGTCAATCGCCCGCGGCAAATGATTTTAAAAGACGATGTGCTGACGCAGATTGCCATGACGGTTCCGACGACGCGCGAGGCTTTGTCGCGCACGCGCGGCTTGCCCGGCAATTTGAACAAAGATGTGACCGCCGAACAAATTCTTGCGCTGATGTTGACTGCAAAACAGGCAGGGTCCGAGGCATTGCCCCCGCGTAATGATAACACGGCGCTGACCCCCGCCCAGGAAGACAGCTTGGACTTGCTGCGCCTGGCTTTGAAAATAGTCGCACGTCAGGCCCATGTAGCCCCGCGCCTGCTCGCCAGCAGCGACGATCTGGTGGCGCTGGTGCTGGGCCGCGAGACGCCCCTGCTGCACGGCTGGCGCGGCGAGCTGTTTGGCATGGCGGCCAAACGCCTGCTGGCCGGTGAAATGGCCATAACCGTCAAAGGGTTGGTTGAGGCAGGCGTTAATAATTAACATAGCTATTGACAGGGGCGGCATAATATCGCTAGGCTGACCAAACCTATCAACCACCGAGGTCAGATCCCATGTCCAAAAGTCAAACTGTAGACCACGCTGCCACAGAAGAAACCGTTTTGCTTACAGACCTTACTGTTTGCGTTGCCGAAGATGATAACTCGCTATCTTATATGATTCACAACAAATATGTAGAGTTAGAAAAAAAGAATCGAGAAAAAAATGACGGAAGCAAGCATATCATTCACACGAATGAGTTTTCTATTCACTGTACATACCAAGAAAAATATACAAATTTGAATACCGTCTACATGATGGCCATTCCCTGGTGCCAATATGAATGGATGCGCGAGCAAGATTTTGCAGACCGTGCCGAATTTAACAAGCTCCCCAAACCAGAATTTGAGCGTAAGTACGCTCTGATCTATCCTGATATCAACATGATGAAAGCTTATAAAGATTCAAGCGAACTAGCAGAATCAAACGGTATAAAACGTGTTGGAGTTACGGCTTATGGGCTAGGCAAGACTTTGAACTATTTCGGATTAAGCGATGATAAAAACTTTGCATTCAACGCACAAGATATCACTGCTGAAAAAATAAAAGAGAAGATGGGTGTAGATATTCTGCTTGTACCAGAAGAGAGTATTACAGCTGAAATGAAGGAGAATTTACCTCCTGAAATTTTAACTTATAAAAACCAGTATGGCACCCCTGAAAATTTGGATGCTTGTGCAGAAAGTATTGTCCAAACAGTCAACGGGTACTTTTTAAAGCAGCCCGCTAATATATAATTCTGAATGTTGCGCTTTTTAAGAAGGGAGGGATTCATAAAAAATGAATTCCTCCCCTCCCCTTTCCTCTAAAATCCTGTAAGCTGGGGGTATGGCCAAACGCGGTACCTCTTATGTCTGTCAGGAATGCGGCACGTCCCACTCGAAATGGGGCGGGCAGTGCACGGGCTGTCTGGCGTGGAATACGCTGGTCGAAGAACAGACCGAGACCGTTTCGCCCTTTGCTAAAGGCGCGCGCACCACGACTACGAAGAACCGTCTGGACTTCGTTCCCCTAAAAGGCGCCAGCGAACAGACCCCGCGCCGCAAATCCGGCATCGGTGAATTTGATCGTGTCTGCGGTGGCGGTTTGGTTGCGGGCTGTGCGATTTTAATCGGCGGCGATCCCGGCATCGGCAAATCCACATTATTGTTACAAGCCGTGGCGCAACTCAGCGCCAACAGCCGCTGCGCCTATATCTCGGGCGAAGAAGCGATTGATCAGGTGCGGTTGCGCGCCACACGTCTGGGACTTTCGGATGCACAGGTGGATTTAACCGCCGCGACAAACGTCAATACCATTTTGGCTTCGCTGAAAGCCGAACAATACGATGTCGTCGTCATTGACTCGATTCAAACCATGTATCTGGACCAGTTGGACAGCGCGCCGGGCACAGTGGCGCAAGTGCGCGCCGCCTCGGCGGAATTGATCCGGCTGGCGAAAGAAAAAGGCTTTTGCCTGTTTCTGGTCGGCCATGTCACCAAAGACGGCCAGATTGCCGGCCCCCGCGTACTTGAACATATGGTCGACACGGTTTTATATTTTGAAGGCGAGCGCGGCCACGCGTTTCGTATTTTGCGCGCCGTTAAAAACCGTTTCGGAGCCACCGACGAGATCGGCGTTTTTGAAATGACGGATCGCGGCCTGTCCGAGGTCACTAATCCGTCCGCTTTGTTTCTCGCCGATCGCAGCACGCAAGTACCCGGCAGCGTCGTTTTCGCCGGCATCGAAGGCACGCGTCCCGTGCTGGTGGAAATTCAGGCACTCGTCGCACCGACTTCGTACGGCACACCGCGCCGCGCCGTCATCGGGTGGGATGCCAATCGTCTGGCCATGGTGATTGCCGTGCTCGAAGCACGCTGCGGCATCGCTTTGGGTGGCCGCGATGTGTATTTGAATGTGGCGGGCGGTTTGCGCATCACGGAACCGGCCGCGGATTTAGCCGTGGCGGCAGCGCTGATCAGTGCGCTGGACAACACGCCGTTTTCTTCCGAGTCCGTTGTGTTCGGCGAGATCGCCTTGTCGGGCGAAGTCCGCCCCGTCGCCCAGACCGAGCTGCGTTTGAAAGAAGCGGCGAAACTGGGGTTTGCCTCGGCCTATGCCGCCAAGCGCCGCCAGCAAAAAAATCCGTCCTCCGAGCTGACCTTGCACACGATTACCCATGTGCGCGAGTTATTGCCGGGGACTGCCTCCTCCGCTAAAAAGAAAATCGCTTCGTCTTAAAGGAATAAAATTCTATGTCGCCCCTGATTTTTGATTTGATTATTGTCGGCCTGTTGATCCTGTCGGTGGGGCTTGGGTTTATGCGCGGCTTTTGCAACGAGGTTTTTACGCTGGTCGGATGGATCGGCGCGGTCGTCGCCACGATTTACTTTACACCTGTATTGCGCGATATCGGCCGCGAATTTATTCACAAGAAATGGCTGGCCGATCTGGCCACAGCCAGTACGATTTTCGTGGTAACAATGGGTCTTTTTGCCGCCGTCAGTTACTTTGTCACCAAAGGCATTCACATGACGCGCCTCGGCATTGTCGATCGCTCGTTGGGCTTTGGGTTTGGCTTGCTGCGTGCCGTGGTGCTATCGGGACTGGGCTTTTTATTGTTCGCCTATGTATTCGAGCCCGACAATCGCCCGGATTTTATCGTCGAAGCGCGCACGCGCCCCTTCCTCGAGGCATCGGCCACATGGATGCAAGTCCTGATGCCCGGCGACAGTAAAATTGAAATTGCAACCAAGCCAAAATCGGAAAGCAAACTGGACAAAGCCCTGAACGCCAGTGACAGCTACAGCAAAAAAACCGAAGAAGAATTGAAGAAGTACGGGAAGTAATGCGTGATTGGCTACCCGAAAAATTTCAGAAACGTTACGCGCATCTAAAGACACGTCAAAAGGTTATACGTACCGTACGCCGCTATTTTGACGAACAGGATTTTGACGAAGTGCAAACCCCTATTTTGCAAACCGCCCCGGGATGTGAAGTGCATTTGCACGCCTTTTCCACCGAGCTTCTGGGACCCGATCGCCGTTCGCTGGGAAATAAATGGCTGCATACCAGCCCTGAATTCGCCATGAAAAAACTGATTGTTGCAGGCGTTGAAAAGCAATATCAGATTTGTCCTGTTTTTCGCAACGCCGAAGGTTCCAGCCGCCACAGTCCCGAATTCACCATGATTGAATGGTACCGCGTCGGCTGTGATTACAAACAGATCATGCAGGATTGTGTCGAGCTGTTACAAACGGTTGCCACCGCCGCAAACGTAACGCAATTTAAATATCAGGGAGTGACGTGCTATCCCTTTGCTCCTGCCGAGTATCTGACATTAGATCAAGCTTTTCGCCGGTATGCTTCCATTCCTTTGAGCGAGTTGCTGGGGGACCGCGACGGACTTGCCGCAGCCGCTATCAAAGCCAAAGCACGCGTATTGCCCGAAGATGACTGGGACGCTATTTATTTTTCCGTCCTGAATGACATTATTGAGCCGCAGCTGGGCGTGGATCGCCCGTGTTTTCTCTATGAATACCCGGCCCATATGGCGGTTCTTTCACGCAAAAAACCAGGTGACCCGCGCTGGGCCGAACGTTTTGAACTGTATGTCTGCGGACTGGAATTAGCCAACGCTTTTTCCGAACTGACGGATGTTGTCGAACAGCGCAAACGTTTTCAGGAAGACATGGATGAAAAAGAAAAGCTCTATGGGCACCGCTGGCCGATTGATGAAGATTTTCTGGACGCTATAGCCTATGGCATGCCGCCCTGCGCCGGCATCGCGTTGGGCATCGACCGCCTTGTAATGCTGGCCGCACATACGAATGAAATTAAAGATGTGTTGTGGTTATCAGTGTAAAGCGGAGTGCGAGCTAGGTTGTCTTGGGCTGAGTAGTCCCTTGCGGGGCTCAGAGCCGCTATCCAAAACTCTCACACCTTATTTCTTTTCAGAAACCCTTTTATGCGGAATCACAATTAGGCACTCTTGTTAACGACCAGCCATGGAAAATTTTTACAAACTTTATCTTGAGGCCAAACCAATAACAGCGAAGTCTTCGGTGATATTCTCCTTGTCCCTTTTTAGCAGCCTCTCTCAAATTCCGTTGAGGCCAGACGTTGAGACATCCAAAAATTTGGCCATTGGAAAGTTCCTTTCGCTAAATCGTTGGAACTCCATTATAACACATCTTATTCAAAACATCAATGGGATTGGCTACGCTTGCGCTTCGCCGCGTCTGCGCAATGCCTTGTGATTTTGCGCTTCGGCGTGCACGCGCGCCTCGCGTAAGGTATTGCTTGTCGTCGAACCCCTTGCCCGGGGATTCGTACACCCCAGAAGCACTTCATCCCGGACGAGTAAAACTCGTCCGGGATGAAGTGGCGTCCCCACGGGGATTCGAACCCCGGTTACCTCCGTGAAAGGGAGGTGTCCTAGGCCTCTAGACGATGGGGACCAAAGGCCGATTAAGAATGGTTTAAATATCCTTTTGCGGGTATAAAATCAAGCAAAATTTCGACCGCCGGGAAACATTGCAAATCCTTGGTTAAACCGGCAATTCCCCGCATTCCGCCCCGCAAAGATAAACCCCCGATCATAAATCGGGGGTTCTTTAACGGGGGGTGGGGGGGATGAACGGTAAGTGG
>CAYRRF010000009.1:14037-19470 GCA_964426595.1 uncultured Bdellovibrionales bacterium
AGGGAGGTGTCCTAGGCCTCTAGACGATGGGGACCTTTTTGGACAGGACACGACTTTTAGCGGGTCAAGCCCGATAAATCAAGTCTTATTTCACCCTGTTAAGTTTTGTCCCAGCTGCTATGCTGCAACCCTATGAACACGCTTATTTCCCTCCTTGATCTGGCTGGGGTGGTGGCTTTTGCCGCTACCGGGGCCCTGTTAGCCGGCCGCCGCACTATGGATGTGCTGGGCGGCGTGATGCTGGCCTTTGTCACCGGTATCGGCGGCGGGACCTTGCGCGATCTGGTCCTGGATGCGCCCGTGTTTTGGCTGACCCAGCCGAAATATCTGTGGGCCTGCCTGCTGGGCTTTGCCATCGTTTATGTCGCGGTACGCCGGTTCGGCGAGGCCCCGCGCGCTACCATTAACCTGATTGATTCGGTCGGTCTGGCCGTGTTCAGCGTGCTGGGCGCACAAAAGGCCCTCGACCTGGGCCAGATGCCGGTTGTCGCAGTCATTATGGGCGTCCTGACGGGCTGTGGCGGCGGTATCCTGCGCGATGTGCTGGCCAATGAGATCCCGATGGTGCTGTCGCGCAAGCGCCTCTATGCGACCACCAGCCTGGCCGGGGCGACCCTGTTTGTCACTCTCGTCCCCTATGCGCCCAGCCTGGCCATGATTGCCGGGTTCGTTTTGGTCTTTGGCCTGCGTCTGGGCGCGATTTTCCTGGACTGGCGTTTGCCGTTGTTTCCCGAGCAAAAACCGTAAGAACACGGCAACTTTGACAAACAGGCTTTAAACCCTCTATAAAACCCTATGCCCAAGATTACCTTTATCCAGCGCGATGGTTCGCGCGTCGAAATCGATGCCCCGGAGGGGGTTAACCTGATGCGGTTAGCCCAACAGCATGACATTGATGTCGAAGGTGCCTGTGGCGGAAGCTTGGCCTGTGCCACCTGCCATCTGGTCGTAGCAAAAGAATGGTACAACAAGCTGCCGCCCAAAACGACGGGCGAGGAAGACATGCTGGATCTGGCCTTTAACCTGACCGAAACGTCGCGTCTGGGCTGCCAGATCAAAGTAACCGAGGAACTGGACGGGCTTGTCGTCGCGTTGCCGGAGGCCTAGTGGACAAAAATAGAAATCATGCGCGCTGCTTTACCTCTCCCTTGAGGGGAGAGGTCGGCGAGCTCCAGCGAGCCGGGTGAGGGTGAAATGAAACAGCTTAAAACACACCTGGACGATTTGGCTAAGAATTTACGAAGTAACCAAACAGATGTTGAAAAAATTGTCTGGAACATGCTCCGCAATCAAAGGCTAGGTTACAAATTCCGCCGACAGCACAAGATCGGAAATCGTTATATTGTTGATTTCATTTGTCTGGAGTTAGGCTTGGTTATTGAACTGGATGGTGGACAGCATACGGAAGAAAAGGATAAAGAAAGAACAGATTTTCTGGAACAGGAAGGTTTTCGCGTTATACGCTTTTGGAATAATGATGTTTTAGAAAATAAAGAAGGTATCTTTTTAGAGATTCAAAAATCATGCACACCACCCTCACCCGCCTCACATTCGTTCGGCGACCTCTCCCCTCAAGGGAGAGGTAAGGTTTTCCTATGATCCTCAATTCCCTCGGCCTGCCCAAAGCCCCTAAAGACACGCGCGTCGTCGTGGCGATGTCGGGCGGCGTGGATTCGTCCGTGACGGCGGCGATGCTGCACGACGAAGGCTATGACGTTGTTGGCATTACCTTGCAACTTTACGATTACGGCGCTTTCGCCGGTAAAAAAGGCGCGTGCTGCGCCGGACAAGATATCTACGATGCCAAGCGTGTCGCCGACGATTGCGGTTTTCCACATTATGTGTTGAACTACGAAAGCCATTTCAAGCAAGCCGTTATCGATGATTTTGCCGACAGCTATTTGCGCGGAGAAACGCCGATCCCATGCGTACGCTGTAACCAGCGTGTCAAGTTTCAGGATCTGCTGAACACGGCGCGCGATTTAAAAGCCGATGTCATGGCCACGGGCCACTACGTCAAGCGTATACAAGGCACCGATGGCCGCGGAACCTTGTGGCGCGGACGCGATCAGACCAAAGACCAAAGCTATTTCCTGTTTGCAACGACGCAGGAGCAATTGGATTTCCTGCGCTTTCCTTTGGGTGACATGACGAAAACCGAAACGCGCGCGCTGGCTGAAAAATACGGGCTGGTAACGGCGGACAAGCCGGATAGTCAGGATATTTGTTTTGTTCCGAATGGTGACTATGCGCAAGTGATCGAGAAATTGCGTCCGCACGCCGCCGAACCCGGAAAAATCGTACATGTGGATGGGCGCGTTTTGGGTGAACACGAAGGCATTATTCATTACACCGTCGGACAGCGCAAAGGCCTGGGGCTTGGTGGCGGCGAAACGCAAGGCACGCCGTTGTTTGTCGTGGGCGTGCGTCCCGATACACGTGAAGTCGTCGTCGGCCCGCGAGAAGCATTGGCTCGCGATCGTATTTTTTTAAAGGATGTGAACTGGATTGGCGACACGCCGCTTTCTTCCACGCCGCAGGAAATCATGATCAAAGTACGCTCCAGTCAGGAACCTATTGCCGCACAGATTTATTTGAACTCAAACGGTATTGCCGAAGTTACCTTGCATCAGCCCTATTACGGCATCTCACCGGGCCAGGCCTGTGTTTGTTATGCCGCCGACCGTTGCCTTGGCGGTGGTTGGATAGACCGTACGGAAAATTCTTATACATCTAGCATGTAAATTACAGGCTGATATTGTTCTCATCGCAATATTTTTTCCACTTCTCGGCCATTCTTAAAAGGCCAGAGCTGGCATTCATATTAAAAAGTTCCATATACGAAAACCAACGCAAATTATGCGACTCCTCGGACACTTTAAAATCTTCCGTCATGGCCTGGGCCAAGTAACGTATATCATAGTGCAAATGTTCTGGCTCTCCGCGTTCCGGTCGATCGGGGATTTTTTGTATTTCTACATCTATAATCTGCGGTACAAGCAGTTTTACATCAGCAATACCTGACTCTTCCACCGTTTCACGTACGGCTGTCTCGGCCATATCCGGACTGCCATCCGCATGTCCGCCAAATTGCAGCCAGCGATCCAAGAACGCATGATGCGTCAAGAGAGTCTTTTTACAATCGGGCGAAAGAAGTAATGCCGAAGCTACGGCATGACCAGATAGATGCATACGCAAAAAACAGTCGGGAGCAGATGTTGCTTGCAGGAAGGCTATCGTCTGCTGTGTATCGACTCGCTCCTGCGCATCATATGGCATAAAAGCTTGCAATTCGCGGATAAGCTGCTCTTTCGAGGCAAGATTATGAGGCTTTGTCGAAGTTTGCATGGAACTCGAACCTCCACTTGGACGTCAGGAAAAGATATGCTAGCATACTAACAGTAAAAAAGGAGCTTGACCATGACCCTTCTAACCCTGCCTTCCCTGCCCTATGCGCCGTCGGCGCTGGCGCCCGCTATGTCGGCCGAGACGTTTGAATACCACCACGGCAAACATCACAAAGCCTATGTCGACAAAGGCAATGAGCTGATCGAAAAAGCAGGTCTGCAAACCAAGACCGTCGAAGAGATCATCAAGCTAAGTTTCGGCAAAGCTGATATGGCGCCTTTGTTCAACAATGTCGCGCAGCACTGGAACCATGTGCATTTCTGGAACTGGATGAAGCCCAATGGCGGCGGCACCAAGTTACCCGGCGCATTGGATACGGCCGTGCAAAAAGCTTTTGGTGGATTCGATACGTTCCGCGAGCAATTCGTTGCCGCAGGCATGGGCCAGTTCGGCTCGGGCTGGTGCTGGCTGGTCAGTGATGACAGCGGCGCATTATCCGTGATGAAAACACCTAACGGCGAAAATCCCGTGCATCACAATAAGCATGCGATTTTAGGCTGTGACGTATGGGAGCATTCGTATTACATCGACTATCGCAACGCGCGCCAGAAATATCTGGAAAGCTTTGTCGACAAGCTGGTGAATTGGGATTACTGCCAAAGCCTCTATGAGCAAGTCGGTAAAAAAGCCGCCGCTTAAGCCGTCAGCACAACTGCAACCGATCGCCCTTCCGCCATCAGCGCGTTATAGGTCCGGGCGGCAGCGCCGTTATCCATGGATTCAATCATAAACCCATGCGCGTCTTTGATCGCACGACGTTGCGCAAACGCCATCAGCACCTGCTTTTCGCCCGTGCCCAACAACAGCACTTCGATACCCATACCCTGCAGCACACCAAAATCGCCGCGCCATTCCAACACGCGGTCCGCCATAACCAGAACGGAATGCGCGAATGTCTCGCCGCTGATTTTGAATGCGCCGCCCCGATAGCTTTGGATGATTTTGGCGTCCCGCCGGATAAGGGGCGTAACATCCATCTCTTAGGCTCGATTAGCCGCTTCGCGGATTTTGTGCTCTTCTTTCAAGCCCAGATACAACAGGATCGGCGTGGCGACGAAAACCGATGAATAGGTCCCGACAACAATCCCCCAGATCAGCGCACCGACGAAACCACGGATGACGTGTCCGCCCAAGACATACAGGCCGATAAGCGCCAGAATAGCCGTGCCGCCCGTCAATACCGTACGCGACAGCGTGGCGTTGATCGACAGGTTGAACAGCTCCGGCAAAGGCATTTTACGGTATTTCTGCATCATTTCGCGCACGCGGTCAAAGACGACCACTGTGTCATTAATCGAATAACCGCCGATCATCAACACCGCCGCCAAAGTCGACAAATCGAACTCGGCGCGCGTCACGGCGAACAAACCGATTGTCAACAGCGTATCGTGCAGCAAGGCAATCACCGAGGAAATACCGAACTCCCATTTAAAACGTACCATGACGTAAAAAAGAATACCAACACTGGACAAGATAACCGCCCATACCCCTTTGCCGATCAGCTCGCGACCGACTTGCGGGCCGACGAACTCGACGCGCTGATATTGTGTTTCCGGACTTAAGGCCGTGCGCACCGTTTCGATGACCTGTTTTTGCTCGGCTTCGGTGGTTTCTTGTCCGATACGGATCAAAAAGCGGTTGCCGTCGCCAAATTGCTGCAGGTTAAAGCTCTCGATATTGGCCGCTGTCAGCTTATCCCGCACCACCGACAAGGTTTCGGCACTGGGGGTCTGCACTTCCATCAAGATACCGCCGGCAAAATCCGTTCCCAGATTAAGACCCACCGTCAACAACAACACAATCGTGCCGATCATCCCGAACACGGAAATACCGACCATCAGTTTGTGCCAGCGCATAAAGTCAAAGGAAGTATTGTCAGGTACAAGTTTTAACCTGAGTTTCTCTTTACAAAGGTAATGTTTTAGGTTTGCGCCAGCTGGCCCACAGAACGATCATCATGCGCGTCAAATACATCGAAGCGAATAGCGAGGTAATGATACCGATCGCCAAGGTCACGGCAAAGCC
>CAYRRF010000009.1:19480-24654 GCA_964426595.1 uncultured Bdellovibrionales bacterium
TGGCAAACAACACGGCGGCGGCGATCAGCGTCGTCATGTTGGCGTCCATGATACTGCTCAAAGCGCCCTGAAAACCGTAATCAATCGTCGGCATAACACTGCGTCCGCCGCGCATTTCTTCGCGCATACGCTCGAAAATAAGTACGTTAGCGTCCACCGCCATACCAATGGTCAAAACAATTCCGACAATCCCCGGCAAGGTCAGGGTCGCGCCGATCATCGACAGCAAGGCAATCATCAACGTCATGTTGACGATCAAGGCAAAGTTGGCAAAACCGCCAAAGCGCCAGCCATAGACCAGAAACATCAGGATCATTACCGCAACGGTCGAAACGATGGCGGCATTTTTACCCGACGCAATCGAGTCCGCACCCAAAGATGGTCCGACCGTACGCTCCTCGACCACTTTAAGCGGTGCGGGCAGCGCGCCGGCACGCAGCAGGATCGCCAGATCATTGGCTGTTTCCACGGTAAAGTTGCCCGAAATCTGTCCCGAACCACCCAAGATAGGCTCATTGATACGCGGCGCGGTGATGATCACATCATCCAATACAATCGCAAACGGTTTGCCGACGTTATCGCGGGTGACATCAGCGAATTTACGCGCGCCGAGTGAGTCAAAGCGGAAGCTAACAACCGAGCGGCCCGAAATATCATAGCTGGGCTGGGCATCGACCAGCATATCCCCGGTCAAAAGCGCACGACGCAAGACGGCCATTTGCACATTCGGATCGTCGTTCATTGGCAAACAACGCACCGTCAAAGGCGCTTGCCCCGTCGCACAAGCCGTGGGCGATACCGACATATCCACCATGTGGAAAGTCATACGTGCCGTTTTACCCAAAAGCTGCTTGACGTGCTCGGGATCTTTCATCCCCGGCAACTGGACAATGATACGGTCGTCGCCTTGGGCCTGGATAATCGGCTCTTTGGTTCCGGTTTCATCAATACGGCGGCGAATAATTTCGATCGACTGGCCGATCGCTTGCTTTTCGAAGTTTTTGATTTCCTGTTCGCTATACGCAATCTCAATCTGCGAACCGACGCGTTCTAGAACAACACCCTGCCCCAGATCCCGACGCAGATACGTCATGGCTTTATCCATGTCCGCCGCATCGCGCAACAAGACCACGGCTTTTTTATCTTTTACACCGACACTTTGCGTGGTGATTTTCTCTTCACGCATGGTTTGACGGGCCGAAGCCTGTAAACTGGCCACACGATCCGAAATAACGGTCGCCATATCCACTTGTAACTGCAAATGCGATCCGCCTTGCAAATCCAGGCCCAGGCTGATGGCATGGCTGGGCATCCAGCCGGGCAGGTTTTCCTGCATCCACGTGCGCTGCCCTTCGCTTAAGATATTCGGCAGGGCATAGAGGGGTCCCAGCAGCGAGATAAAGATAATCAGCAGAATTTTAAAACGATCGAAATGCAGCATGGTTATTTTTTCCCTTTATCGTTCGCCGGGATCAGCATCTCTTGCAGGCCCGAGACCGTGTGTTTCTGTGCCTTTACATGCACGCCCGGTGCAATTTCCAGCGTGACATCTTTGTCCGACACTTTCACTACAGTCGCAAACAGACCGCCGGCTGTGACGACTTTATCGCCCGGCTTCATCGCCATCAACATTTCCTGATGCTCGCGGATTTTTTTGCTTTGCGGGCGCAGCACCAGTAAATAGAAAAACACGAAAATAATGGCCAGAGGCAGCAACGACATCCAGGTCGAACCGGTTTGTGCCGTAGCGGCGGCCGTGTCGGCCCAGGCGGGAGTAATAAACATAGGCGTTTCCTTCGGTTATTTAGGTGAAGGACACGCTAGCACCCTAGCCTTTGTCGTGCAATAAGGCTTTCATATTTATGTCTTTAATTGCCGGGACAAAAACCCAGACATAGGCCGTTGCCGCCAATGTCACGGCAACACCAAAAACGACACTGGGGATAGTACCAATCGCCCCCGCGACAAGACCTGATTCAAACGAGCTGATTTCATTGCTGGAGATTGTAAATAACGTGCGCGCCGACGTCACGCGGCCCAGGATGTTTTCCGGTGTCAGCAAGCGCATGACGGTTTGACGAATAACCGCCCCCGACCAATCGAAAAAGCCGCTGAGGAATAAAAGAAGCAGCGACAGAACAAAAGAAGTCGAAAAAGAAAACAACAGCAGACTCAAGCAGAATAAAACAACAGCCAGCATATACTGACGCCCAATATAGTCTTTCAAATGGTAATTCGCCAATAAAAGACCGGCCGTAATCGAGCCAATTTGTATCGCCGCCCGCAAATACCCCAAGCCATCCGGCCCCAAATGCAGAATATCTTTGGCAAAGACAGGAAGCAAACCCGTCACACCACTGAAGACGACAGCCACAAAATCCAGCAACACCGTTGTACGCAAAGCAGGATGACTGAAAATATACCGAAAACCAATTGTCAACTTGTGCCATTCAGAGCCAGCGGTTTGATTTTTATCAACAGGCTTGTCTTCGATAAAAAAGAGGAACACAAAGCACATCACCATGAACAGAATGACCGAGGCATTGGCAATAACGACGCCATAGTGCGAATACAATATCCCACCTATGATCGGCCCCAGGACAATACCAGTTTGTAGCACTGTGCCATTCCAGGCATTAGCCCGCTGAAAGCGCTCACGTGAAATCGAAAGAGCCAACAATGTCGGTAAAGCACCCGAGGCAAAAAGCCCACGAAAAAAACCAAACCCCATAAACACGCCATACACCCACCACAGCGTTTTCGGCGTATAAGGCTGACTGACAATATAACACAGAAAAAAGGTCAATATAAAGCTTACAGCAACTAATACGTAAGACTGTCGTACACGCCCCTGCCGATCGGCCAGATATCCGCCAAAAGGATTCGTAAAAATATACGGTATCGATTCTGCCAACGCCAGAAATCCCAAATGTACCGGATTGCCTGTTACATCATAAATATACCAGCCCATCACCGTAATGCGCAGCGCTTTGGCTAAAGAATAGACGGACATCAGCAATGAAATGAACGTAAACGTCTTGTGCGAGAAAATCTCTACGGTCTCGTTAAATCGATGTTTCCATTTTTTCAGCATTACATTTTACAATCAATTCAAATAGCCATTGGGATTGACGGGTTGAGTGCCTTTACGTACTTCAAAGTGCAATTGTGGCGTACCCACATTACCTGTTTTCCCCACTTGCGCAATCGCTTGCCCTGCGGCCACACGGTCCCCGCGTTTCACCAGCGGACTTTGCACGTGTCCGTAAGCGGTAGCATAACCGCCACCATGTTTAATCAAAATCAGATTGCCAAATCCGGCGACGTTATCACCGACATAAACGACATCGCCCATCGCGGCAGCACGGACACTGGTGCCTTGCGGGGCTCCGATATTGATCCCGTCATTACGTTGGCCATCGGCTTTCGGTCCATAGTCCGAAAGAACCGATCCGTTTAGCGGCCATGAAAAACGTGGCGCCGAGGAAGGAAGCGGATCAATTTTGGATAGCGGTTTTGAGGTTGTCGGCGGCGGTGTCAAAGAAGCCATCTGTTTCGGTGGTGGCGTGGTGGCTACTTTCGCATTCGGCGGTGGCGATAAATCTTCTTCGACAATTGTACCGCTGGCACTGCTGTGAATCGTTTGCCCCCCGGTAGATTGTGTCGTTGTTATCGGGCTGGAGGCGACCGGCATATCGTTTTGAACGGGCGGAATATAGGCCGTGTCAAACGATTGATTATCATTGCCTTGCGGCTGCGTCGAGAACCCTTGTGGAACGCGCAACACCTGACCACGGGTCAGCATATACGGGTATTCCAAATTATTCATGGTGACAAAGGTTTTTTGATCAATGCCAAGTGCTCGCGAAATACTGTCAACCGTATCGCCTTCTAAGACGACGACCTCTTTGGGCAAAGGCGTGGTCAGGACCTGGCCTGGACGTAAAGCCCCCGCACCTACCAGACCGTTCATCGACAATACATCCGCAATGTTTAAATTGGCATTTTTGGCGATCTCGGCAACATTATCTCCGGCGCGCGCAACCATTTCATTCGCATGGCCGACGCCCTTTGTGCCCATCATGGTTACCTGCACACCCGACGGATTAGGCGCGGCACAGGCGGAAAGCAGCAAGGCGGCAAAAATTATATTACGACGCAGCATAAATATCCTTTTCACTTACCAATGGTACAAAACGCACATCCATGATCGGCAACTCGGTAAAGCCTGTTTCCGTTTTGCGGATTTTAATAAGCTGTTCTTTCAACGCATTCAAACGCACTGGCAAGATCATGATGCCGCCCACAGCCAGCTGATCCATCAGCGCCGGCGGTGGCTCGTGACTGGCCGCGGCGGTCACAATAATGCGAT
The DNA here is from genome assembly GCA_964426595.1 of uncultured Bdellovibrionales bacterium. Taxonomy (GTDB): domain Bacteria; phylum Pseudomonadota; class Alphaproteobacteria; order Micavibrionales; family SZUA-601; genus JAQGJA01. The sequence continues at coordinate 23,853 of CAYRRF010000009.1, forward strand.
CAAAGGGTGCCACCGAAGGCCAGCCTTTATAGCCGTCGCCATGCATGGCCGTAATATTGCGGATTTTCAAATCGTCAAAGCGTTTCTGCGCCACATCCAGCAACGGCTTTAAGCGCTCGATGGAATAGACGCGGCGGCAAAGCTGGGACAGGATGGCGGCCTGATACCCGCTTCCCGTACCGATTTCCAGTACCGTCAGGCGGTTATTCAACTCTAATTCCTGTGTCATCATCGCCACAACCAGCGGCTGGCTGATTGTTTGCCCATGACCGATTGGCAAAGCCGTATCTTCATACGCCTTGTCATGAAAATTTTGCGGCACGAAAAAATCGCGCGGCATACGTTCGATAGCACTTAGCACATCCGTGTCGTTTACGCCGTTGCGGCGTAACGCCATGATCAGTCGAATGGCATTGGCCTGATCGTTCATTTGCTAATCACTTTCATGCCGTTCATATAAGGCTGCAACACTTCGGGTACGGCAATGCTGCCGTCTTTCAGCTGATAGTTTTCCATGAGCGCTACCAGAGCCCGCGGCGTCGCTACACACGTGGCGTTCAACGTATGAACGAACTCCGTCTTTTTACCTTCTTCGCGGCGGAAACGCGCTTTCATACGTCGCGCCTGGAAATCGCCGCAATTGGAACAGCTCATCGTCTCACGATAGGTATTCTGCGTCGGCACCCACGTATTAATGTCATAGGTCTTTTGCGAGGCAAAACCCATATCACCGCTGCACAAAATGACTTTTTGATACGGCAATTTCAAGCGGCGCAAAAACTCTTCGGCAATGCCCGTCATA
>CAYRRF010000010.1:0-313 GCA_964426595.1 uncultured Bdellovibrionales bacterium
ACAAACAAGAGAGTTCGCGGCCCGAAGGGACGCTTGTAGAGCCGAAGGCCCACTAAATCCGGCTCGGCCCACCATTAAAAACCCCCGCACGGGGGTTTTTTTGTATTACATCTTACTCGGGCCGCCGTTCATATAATCGTCGAGTTTTTCCCGCATGGCCGGGGTGGTACGCAGGCCTATTTTGGTGCGGCGTAACAGCACGTCATCGGCGCTGCGCGCCCATTCCGTCTGCATCAGGAAATCCACTTCGCGCGCATACAGGCCAAAGCCGAAATCCTGGGTGGGTTGGTCGAGCAACAGCTTGCAATCAACC
>CAYRRF010000010.1:323-23820 GCA_964426595.1 uncultured Bdellovibrionales bacterium
CGTCACGCCGTGCAGCATCTCGTGGATGCGCGAGCCGTAATGGCTGGACAGGCGGGTGACGACTTCTTCGCTTAGGAATGGATAGGCCTCGATCATCTGATTGGTAAAGGCGGCCAGCGACTCGCCGATATCGCCGCCGGGCAAAATATCATTGGCCGTCCACGCGGTGCTGGCGGGCGCGATGAGATCGATCGCTTCTTCGGCCAGACGGCGGAAAGTCGTGATCTTGCCGCCATAGACGCTGAGGCAACCTTCGGAGAAGGTCAGCTTGTAATCGCGCGTCACGGCTTTGGCATCGTCTTCGCCATCGTCAAACAGCGGGCGAATGCCGGAGTACGTATAGCGTATGTCGTTCTTGGTCAGTTGCTTGGTGAAATATAAATTGACCGCTTCCAACAGGTAATCCACTTCGTGCGGGCTGATTTTCGGATTGGCCAGATCGCCTTCGACGGCAGGCTGGTCGGTCGTGCCGATCAGCGTAAAGTCATTTTCAAACGGAATGATAAAGACCATGCGGCGGTCGGTATGCTGCAGGATAAAACCGTGCTCGCCTTCGTACAGGCGATCCACGACCAGATGGCTGCCCTTGATCAGGCGCATCGGCTTGGGCAGTTCGGTGACGCCTTCGATGCGCGCCGCGACTTTGGTCAGGCCGGGGCCGGCCGCATTGACAATCGTCGTGGCGCCGAGGGTCTCTTCTTCGCCCTGACTGTTTTTCAGCGTGATATCCCAGTGATCGTTGTGACGCACGGCACGGACGAACTCGGTGCGCGGGCGAATCTGCGCGCCGTTATGCGCGGCTTGAATCGCGTTCAAAATCACCAGACGCGCATCTTCGACCCAGCAATCGGAATAGACAAAACCGGCTTTGACAAAGCGTTTCAGCGGCTTGCCAAAGCGCGATTCACGCAGATCGATTTGATAAGATCCGGCCAGACGTTTGCGCTTGGCCAAATGGTCGTACAGGAATAAGCCCAAGCGCACCAGCCAGCTGGAGCGCAGGCGCGGACTGTGCGGCAGGATAAATTCCATCGGCCAGATAATATGCGGCGCGGCGTGCAGCAAGACTTCGCGCTCGTGCAGGGCTTCGCGCACCAGACGGAACTCGTAAAATTCCAGGTAACGCAACCCGCCGTGAATCATTTTGGTGCTGGCGCTGGACGTGCCGCTGGCCAGATCGCCTTTTTCGCAGAGGAAAACCTTTAGACCGCGGCCGGCCGCATCACGGGCGATGCCGGCACCGTTGATACCGCCGCCGATAATAAAGAGGTCATACTGTGCCTGGTCCATGAAACCCAGAATCGCAGAATTTAACCCTTTTGTCGAGGCTGGATTTACTCTTGTGTCAGGGCCTGCCGGGCGCGGAAGAGGAAATCGATTTCTACCAGCGGCGATACGGGGCCCGTAATCGGAAGTTTATTTTCCCACATCTCGCTGTAGCGCGCATCTATTTTATGTATCAAAAGATCAGGTTCTTTTCGGTCTTCTTTGTGCGAGCTGGTCCATTTTTGAAGTGTTTTAATTCTGTGATCAGCTTCTTTTGGATCATGGGAGACTTCCAAAAGGCCCAGGTTCTCGATGAAATCGGCCTTTATGAGGGCCGTATCGAAATGGTCAGGGTTTAAAAATTCAAAGGATTTTGTGTGTGCACGATTCTGTATCTCATGGGTCTCATATGTACTCTGGGATTCGTATTTTAAACCTGTCATCAGGAGTTCCGAAAGATGCCCTATATGTTCTTTCGATTTTAGTATTTCCATTGCTTTATTGATAGTAGCGATTTTTAACTCTGTATGGGTCGGTGTGTTGGGTTTCCAGGTTTCTTCCTGAGGTTTCTCTTCCAAGAGAATATTTTTCAGGAGATTAGCGTCACTCACCCCGCGCAAAGCAGTTAGTGCGGCGAATCGTAATTCGATGGAGTTTTCTTTGTTAGAGGCAATAGTGGTAAATATATCCGTTGTTTGGTGAGTATATTTTTCACGAACATCTGAAAAATTCAAATGATTGTCCAAGCCGTAAACGGCATTTAACTGTACTTGGTGATCCACATCTTCTTTTTTCGGCGGTGCGGCGAAAGTAATAAGAAGTGGTATGTACTGATCCAAGAATAGAGGCATGGCCGAATTAGGAAGGCCAGAAAACGTTAAACCTGCTACGATTCTTTTTAATTCTAAAGGTGCTTCTGGGTTTTTCAATGTGCGCGAGGCGAATCGAAGCTTTATAAGGTCGTTATAATATTTATCAGCGTCTTTTCTTCGGACATTTGGCTCGTCGCTAAAACGGTTAAAGTTTTTAAGGGCAACCGTTTTTAGATCATCCGACAAATCTTCAATATCGAAAACTTTGCTGTATGCATACGTAATAGAGGATACAAAGAATTCCGGTCTTTCTTGTCTGCTATGGCGCCGGCAACGATATATAGTATCAATGCTTTTGATGATTGATGTTTTCAATGTATCAGAAGAGTTTTTGTTCTTTACGGTATCAACAAGAGGTGTCAGAAAAATGTCTTTTAATTGGTCGTCGGTAAGAGATTTATCATCACGGTTGTCGAAGATAGTTTCGGCAGCGCTTACAATACCCGCCAGTGCTTTGCCTTTATATTCATCCGTTTCTTCCGGATTATACAGTTCGCAAATATGCGTAAAGAGATTGTCTCTTAGTTTTTTAGAAGCCTCGGTGTCGCCGACGCGTTCGCGAAAGTGCGCTTTGATTTCGGCGGGTACATGGGTGTCGGGTGTTACAAGCGTCATAAGGGATTCTCCACAGAATAAAAGGACTGCGGACAACGCTACATAAGATTCGAGCCTATGTCAAGGCGACGAAAGACCTTTAAAACGGGGGCCTCGGCGGGCTTTGCGGGCCTACTCGAACCGCACTTCCGAGCGGCGGTTGGCGGGTTCGCGCGTGTTGTTCGGCGTTGGAACCATCAATTCGTGCTCGCCGCGGCCTTCGGTCTGGATCTGCAGCGGGGCAACGCCCAAGCCGATCAGGGCTTGTTTGGTGGCTTCGGCGCGGCGCTCGGATAATTTTTGATTGTATTTATCCGGACCCGACGTGTCGGCGTGACCGATAATGGTGACGCGCTTCAGATCGGGACGTTTTTTCGCCTGTTCGGCAACGGCGCGCACGACATCCATGCCGCTGGCCGTTAATTTGGATTGGTTCCAGTCGAAGAAGACCAGGAACATGCCTTCGTCCATCGTGTTGGCGACGGCTTCGGGATTGGTTTTTTCTTTGGTGACTACCGGCGTGGGCAGCGGCGCGCCTTCTTTATCCGATTTCGGCATAGCGCGCGTCACGCGCTCTTCCAGTTCTTTGATCGCCGTGTCGAATTGTTTTTGACATCCCGTCGGACCGTGGCCCAGCCAATGCTCTTCTTCCTGTTCGATCCAGCAATCAAAGCGGCTTTGCGCGACAGCGGATTCAAACGGCGCTTGCACGCGTCCGCCGCCATCCAGCAATGCGACCAGGCGGTTGCGCGCGGCGCGTAACGTGCTGCTGGAGTCGCGATTCAAATGCCAGTTCGACAATGGTTCCGGCAGGACGACTTTGCCTTCGGCGGCCATCAGGCCTTTTTTGGCAAAGTGGCGCGCATCCGAGTAATCCAGCGAACGTTGCAGCGATTTCACCAGCACGCGGTATTCTTGCGTCAGGCGCTGCGTGAACGGAGAACCAACAGCGGTGGCCTGGGTGAGGGCTTCGACCTCGGTGTGCGAGCTGAGGCCCGAGCAACCGGCAACGGACAAAGCAAGGAAGGTCGCAAATACAAGACGGCGCATAGAGTGATTCTCCGGGAAAAGGGTATGGCCCTGCATTATATTCAGTTACGCTGTGGCGTCAATTCAACTTACCTCTCCCTTGAGGGGAGAGGTCGACGCGTAAGCGGCGGGTGAGGGTGTTTTTCCGTTCTTTTTCAAGTCACCCTCACCCTTTCGCCTGTCTTCGCTACGCTTTGCCTTGGCTCAAGACCTCTCCCCTCAAGGGAGAGGTTTGGGGTGCAGATAGGGCTTGACTTTGGGGGTGGTTTTTTGTACGGTGCGCCCCATTCTTTTTACATTTCCGCGATAAACAAGGAGACACGTCGATGCAGAAACCTCTTTCTGGCCAGAAAATTGCGTTATTGGTCGCCAACGGCTTTGATGAGACCGATATGACACACGCGCAACGCCGCCTGAACGAGCTGGGTGCTGCTTTGAAAATCATCTCCACCGAAAACGGTCTGGTCAATTCCTGGGTCGGTAACGCCTGGGGCCATCATTTCCCGACCGATGGCCATGTCTCGACCGTGCTGGCGGCTGATTACGATGCCTTGTACATTCCGGGCGGCCGTCGCAGCGTCGACAAGCTGAAAGAGAATGCCCATGCGCGCCGCATCCTGCGCGGCTTTTTCGATGCCGGCAAACCGATGATGCTGGTCGGTTGCGCCGTCGAGATGCTGGCCGCTGCCGAGCGTGCGGCCGAAACAAATGTCACGGGCGATGCGGAGAGTGAAAAACTTTTGGCTGAAGCCGGTGCAACATGGATTGCCAACTCGCCGTGCGTTGAAGGTTTCTTGGCCACCGCCACCGGCGGCGATGCGCACAACCCGGCCTTTGACCTGATGGCCGATTTCTTCGCGCAAGCGCCCGAAGCTTTTCAACAAGCGGCTTAAAGGCCTTCTTTTCCTTTACCGGGGCGCAAAGAGCGCATCAGGTTATTGAACAGGCCGGGCTGTTTTTTGGTGGTCTGTTTCTCGATGTGGTTGATAATCATTCCAGCCACGTTTTTCCCTGTGTAGGTTTCAATCCCTTCCAGACCCGGCGACGAATTGACTTCAAGAATTTTTGGTCCCGTCTTGCTGCGGATGATATCCACGCCGGCGACACTCAGTCCCATGATCTTGGCAGCGGCAACGGCGATGCGTTTTTCTTCGGCCGTGATATCGATCGGCACGGCGGTACCGCCGCGATGCAGGTTCGAGCGAAACTCGCCGGCGACGGCCTGGCGTTCCATGGCGGCAACCACGCGGTTACCAATGACAAAACAGCGTATGTCGCGCCCGTTCGCTTCCGAAATAAATTCCTGCACCAGAAAATTGGCGTTCAAGGTTTTAAAGGCGTCAATCATGCTTTCGGCGGCTTTGTTGCTGTCGGCCAGCACGACGCCGGCACCTTGTGTGCCTTCTAAAAGTTTGATGATGATCGGCGCGCCGCCCACCATCTGGATAAGGTCTTTGCTGTCGGCGGGCGAATTGGCAAAACCGGTTTTCGGCAGGTCAATGCCTTTGCGCGCCAATAATTGCATCGCGCGCAATTTATCGCGCGAGCGCACGATGGCCAGCGAGCTGTTCAGGCAATAAGCGCCCATCAATTCAAAGTGACGCAACACGGCAGCGCCATAAAATGTCTGGCTGGGACGCAAGCGTGGAATAACGGCATCCACTTCCTCGATAACGTGTCCGCCGCGATAGTGAATCGACGGTACTTTGTCGGTGATGCTCATATAACAATTGCTGACGCGCAGGAACAGCATCTCGTGCCCGCGCTTAGTGCCTTCTTCCATGATGCGCTTGTGCGAGAAAAGCTCGGGATCGGTGGCGAGCAGGGCAATTTTCATGAGAGTTCCTCGTACGCGTGACGCGCCTGTTGCGGGGTGACTTTTTGCAAAAGCTGGTTTTGCGCCGGGTTGACCAGGAAGCCGAATTTCGAAATCGCTTGCCGACCCAACAGCATGCGATAGGCCATTTTTTCCCTGTTCGTCAAGGTAATTTCAATCGTCCGTGAAATATCGCCGATCTGCGCCAGCGTGGCGATGACCAGACGGCGCTCGCTGCGCCCGCCCGAGTCGGTGACCAGTCGCCGGTCGATGACGGGCGCTTCGCATTCGATAATAATCTTGCGGTTATTCTGCAATGGGTTCAGGCGGAAATTCACCCACGGTGCGCCGCCTTTGGTAAAAGGATCCACCGAAAAAGCATGCAGCGCCGAGGTGCGCGCGCCCGTATCCACTTTGGCGCGGATCCGCGGCAAGCCGAGCTGGGGCAGATGGACCCACTCGTTCCAGCCGATAACGGTTTTTTCTTTTGCCATGAGCCCACAGTAGCTGCATACTGCGTATAGCTCAAGTGATCGTGGAGGGCGTTATGCGTTGTTTGGGAATAATTCTTGCTGTATGGGGGATATTTATGACGCAAGCGTATGCGGGTGAACCGCAGAAAGCCATTTTCGCCGGGGGATGTTTCTGGTGCATGCATGCCGAGTTTGAAGGACACAAAGGCGTGACCAAAGTCGTCTCGGGCTATACGGGCGGCACTGTGCAACATCCTACCTATGAACAAGTGTCCAGCGGAACGACGGGTCACGTCGAAGCGATCGAAGTGATGTTCGATCCGCGTATCGTCACCTATGAACAGCTCTTGGAGATTTTCTGGTCCAATGTCGATCCCACCGACAAAGACGGTCAGTTCTGTGACAAGGGCAGCCAATACCATGCCGGGATTTTTTATTTTGACGCCGCTCAAAAGGCCGCCGCCGAAGCGTCCGCACAAAAAATGGAAAAAAGACTGGGACAGAAACTGGCAACTTTTATTCGCCCGGCCCAGACATTTTATGAAGCTGAAGACTATCATCAAAGCTATTACAAAAAGAACGCGCTGCGGTATAAATTGTATAAATCCGGCTGTGGCCGCGACGAGAAACTGAAAGAGTTTCAGGGCAGGGCGGAATAACGGATTTTCATGGTTACCCCCTCAAATGGAAAGGTAAGACACGGCGAATCGTTTTTAGTTTAAGTGATTGTATTTATATATAAATTATAATGTTTACATATGTTTTATTTTTATGTGGTATAAATATAGCTGTAAACAAAAAACAGGAGATTTGAGACTATGAAATTAAAGCATGCTCTTCTAACCTCGGTAATTGCGCTTACGTCTTACCTATCAAATGCTCAAGACCTTTCGTTGGATCAGCGTTCCTATGGTCCTGTAACTAAAAATAATTATGGCTTGGCCGTTATTCCTCAGGGCATGTCTATCGCTACCGAGGATGTTGCGTTGGAGGTGCTGCCTGATAGCTTGGCAGATGCGTATCGTGATATGAGCGATTTGAAATTATTGCAAAGCGATACAATTCATGTAGGCGGAAACAAATCGCAGCTGGTTCAAGTTTTTAGTAATGGCAAAGAAACATATACCTCTGTATTGCTTTGTGATTTAACGAGCGGAAAACCTACCAATAATGTAGAGAAAAGCTTCGATGATAATTATTCTACTGTATTGTACGATAATGGATCTGGAAAAATGGTTGATTTAGTTCAATTAAGCCGGGCTGGGCAGACGTTAGAAAATGATCGCAGTACCTTGGAGTCAAAATTAAGTAACCGTGAAAAAAGAAATATTCATTTTTCGGACGATTTGAAACAACAACAAACCATGTACTCTGTAGCCGCGGTCATGTACAATCAGTTTTCAAATTTCAGACGTGACTACGTACAGAATAATCCAGGAGTTCCGACGCATAGTGGTGCAAGCATACATACCACGGCAAATAGGTTATAAGTCGATTGCTCAATTCCTAATATTAGGCGACTCTATTCCTAACCAACTCATCCACCACGCCGGGGTCGGCAAGGGTGGAGGTGTCTCCTAAATCGCCGATATCGCCATTGGCGATCTTGCGCAAGATGCGGCGCATGATTTTGCCACTGCGCGTTTTCGGCAAGGCCGGCGCCCATTGCAGCCAGTCAATACTGGCCACCGGCCCAATGACGCTGCGCAAATGCGTGTTCAATTCTTTCTTCAAATCATCGCTGGGCTTGGCATCGGCTTTGAGCGTGACGTACGCATAGATGCCGCTGCCTTTAATCGCATGCTCGCGCCCGATAATCGCAGCTTCGGCAACGGCGGGATGATCGACCAAAGCGCTTTCCAGTTCCGCTGTGCCGAAACGATGCCCCGAAACTTTGATCACATCATCCACGCGCCCTGTAATGGTGTAGTGTCCGGCGGCATCACGCGTCGCGCCGTCGCCGCTGCAATAATAGCCGTGCGCCTGACTGAAATAGGTTTCAATATAACGGTCGTGATTGCCCCAGACGCTGCGCGCCATCCCTGGCCATGGCTGTGCCAGAAATAAGGCACCTTCGCCTTCGCCGGTGATCGGATTATTTTGCGCATCCAACAATACCGGGCGCTGGCCCCAGAACGGAGTCATCGCTGCGCCGGGAATCATCTCCGGCAGGCTGGGCGGCGGCGCAATGACATGGCCCCCCGTTTCGGTTTGCCACCACGTATCCACCACCGCACAACGCCCGTGCCCGACCGCATCGAAATACCAGCGCCAGACTTCGGGGTTGATCGGTTCGCCGACCGAACCCAACAGACGCAACGATGTGCGCGTGGTGGTTTGCAGCGGCGCGTCGCCCATGCGCATCAGAGAACGAAGCGCCGTGGGCGCCGTATAGAAAACAGTCACCTTGTAGCGATCGACGATCTGCCAATAGCGATCATTATCGGGATAGGTGGGGATGCCTTCGAACATGACGGTGGTCGTGCCATTAGCCAGCGGCCCATAGATCAGATAGCTGTGTCCCGTGATCCAGCCGACATCGGCGGTGCAAAAGAAAACATCGTTGTCTTTGGTGTCGAAATTCACGCGATGCGTCACCAGCGCATACAGTAAATAGCCCGCTTGCGTATGGACCAGGCCTTTGGGTTTTCCGGTCGAGCCCGACGTATATAAAATAAAAAGCGGATCTTCGGCCTGCATCGGTTCGGGTGTGCAGACGTCTGACGCTTTTTCTAATAGCGGCGCCACATACCAGTCGCGTCCGTCGCGCATCGGCACTTCTGATGCGGTGCGCTGCACGACCAATACATCGCGCACGCTGGGGCATTCGCGCAACGCCTCGTCCACTGTTTCTTTGAGGGCTACGGTCTTGCCGCCGCGCAGGCCTTGATTGGCCGTGATAACATGCGTCGCGCCGGTATCGTTGACGCGGTCGCGGATCGCCTGTGACGAAAAACCCGCAAACACGACGGAATGAATGGCTCCGATGCGCCCACAGGCCAGCATCGCCATCGCTGCCTCCGGGATCATCGGCAAATAGATCAGCACGCGATCGCCTTTTTTAACACCGCGCTCGCGCAGCATGTTCGCCCAGCGACAGACATGCTGGTAGAGCTGGCGATAGGTGAATCGTTTGTCTTCGGCCGGATTGTCCCCCACCCAGATCAGCGCCGTATGTTCGCCGCGCGTAGCCACATGACGGTCAAGACAATTGGCGCTGACATTTAAAACACCATCGGCAAACCATTCGATACGATAGGGCGGCGTAAAGGCGCCGCGCTGTGCTACGGTGAAATCTTTGATCCATGTCAGGTGCTGGCGGGCCTGCGCCGCCCAGAAAGCGCCCGGATCGCGCAGTGCCTCTGCGGCCATTTCTTCAAAGCGGGCCTGGGGCAGGGTGGTGTGCAAACAGATGTCGGGTGGGGTCTTAACAACGGATTCGGTCATGGCGGGCCTCCCTTCCCAGTTTAAATTATAGGCCTATTCGTTGAAAAGGTTAATAGACTTGACTCGGGGGCCGCCAGGGCTTAAAGAAGAGCCTGTCTTTTAGGTGCGCCTGGGTGGCGAAATGGTAGACGCGCCAGTTTCAGGTACTGGTGACCGCAAGGTCGTGGAAGTTCGAGTCTTCTCTCAGGCACCAAATTTAAGTAATGTAGGGTCCATGACCAATTCCCCAAAAACGTTTCTGCATCTCAAGGATCTGCCCGCAGGTTTGGATCTGGGCAAAGAGTTGGCCGTTGATACTGAAACGCTGGGTTTGCAATTAACGCGCGACCGTTTGTGCATGGTGCAGTTGCGCGGGCGGAATACCGACATTCATCTGGTACAGATCGTGGCGGGTCAGACGGAAGCACCGCGTTTGAAAAAGCTGTTGGAAGATCGCTCCGTAACAAAGATATTTCATTTCGCACGCTTTGATATCGCCTTTTTAAAACAGTGGCTGGATATTGATTGCCAGCCTGTTTACTGCACGAAGATCGCTTCCAAACTGGTGCGCACCTATGCCGAGCGCCACGGGCTGAAAGATGTCGTGCGCGAATTTTTAGGCATCGAAGTCAGCAAACAGCAACAGACCAGCAACTGGGGTAGCGAAAATCTGACGCAGGAACAGATTGACTATGCCGCCAGCGATGTCCTGCATCTGCACGCCGTCAAGGACGCCTTGCACGCGTTGCTGGAACGCGAAGGCCGCGTCGCCTATGCGCAAAGCTGCTTTGACTTTTTACCGACCCGCGCGGCCTTGGATTTGCTGGGCTGGCCCGAAAATAACGACATTTTCGCGCATCAATAGGTTCGTTTGTCCCCATCAAAGACGTTAACCAATGGCCTAAAACCGTTCCTTTTGGGGCGAAAGTGGGCTAGAATGACCCGCAGAGGGCTTAAAACCCTTGATTTCTTGCCATAAATACACTAGAGTGTGGGCGCTATGAAAGCCATGACTGTAACAACCTCTTTGGATAGTGTGCGTGCCCCCACCGCTGCGGAAGCGGATATCGTGGCGGGCCGCGATGTGCTGCGCCAGGAAGCGCACGCCTTGTTGCAACTGGCCGATCGCTTGGGTCCGTCCTTTGTTGCGGCGCTGGATATTTTGCAACAGCGCCAGAGCGGCCGCGTCATCGTGACCGGCATGGGCAAATCCGGACATGTCGGTAAAAAAATGGCCGCGACATTTGCATCGACCGGGACACCGGCGTTTTTCGTGCATCCGGCCGAAGCCAGCCACGGTGACTTGGGCATGATCACCGATGCCGATACGGTTATCGCTTTGTCCAAAGGCGGCGAGTCGCCCGAGCTGCGCGACATTGTCAATTACTGCAAACGTTTTACCATTCCGCTGATTGCCATCACACAAAATGCGACTGCAAGTCTGGCGCGCCAGGCCGATGTGGTCTTGTTATTGCCCGATCTGCCGGAAGCCTGTCCTAATCAACAAGCGCCGACAACATCGACCACTGTGACAATGGCCTATGGCGATGCGCTGGCGGTAGGGTTGATGAAACGCCGCGGTTTTTCGGCAACGGATTTTCGCCAGTTCCATCCGGGCGGCAAGCTGGGCGGTCAATTGTTGGCAGTCGCCGCAGTCATGAAATCGGGTGACGATTTGCCCTTGGTCGCAGCGACGGCTTCGGCGCGCGATGTGATTACGGTCATGTCCCAGAAAAATTATGGCTGTGCCATTGTTGCGGCCGCTAACGGCACGCTGGCCGGTTTTATCAGTGATGGCGATATTCGCCGTCAAGCTTTGACCGATATCAGCATGCGCACAGCGGCCGACCTCATGCACAGCAATCCGTACACGATCCCGGCGGATGCGCTGGCCGCGGCGGCACTGGCGCTGATGAACCAGCATGCCATTACGCAGCTGATCGTTGTGGACAATCAGACACCAGTCGGTCTGGTGCGCCTGCATGATATTTTACGCGCAGGAGCCGCCTAAGCCATGTCGATTTATACACGCTGGGTATTGTTCTTGCGCGGCTTTCTGCCTTTGATCGCGGTATGCGGTCTGGTGGTGGTTATTGCCTGGCCGCTTTATTCGGAATTCAAAGAACGCGTTCAAAGCCGTCTCAGCACCACGCGTTTAAAAGCCGAAGAAATTGCCATGACGATGCCTGCAGCCGGACAGCCCGCGCAGGTGCAGGTGATCAAGCCGGAATTTTCGGGCCGCGATGCCAAGGACCGCCCCTATGTGATTACAGCGGCGCGCGTGGCGCAGGATGTCACCTTGGATAATCCGCGCAGCGGCACGCTGCATCTGGAACAGCCCGTAGCGACAATGACCTTGGATACGGCGACACAACAACAAGCTACCTTGCGCGCACTGGCCGGGGCCTATGACCCGCAAGCGCAGACATTACAATTAAACGACGATGTGACATTGAATCACAGCGACGGCTATGTCTTGCATATGCAGGATCTGGCGGTGGATATGCATGAGGGCTCCAGCACGACGCAACAGCCCGTTTATGGCGAAGGTCCGATGGGGCAATTAAGTGCGCAGTCGCTTGAAATACGCGATAAAGGCGAGCATATTATTCTGCATGGACACAGCAAGATTGTCCTGACGCCGAAAAAGGAAACGTTATAAATGCGCCATCTTTTTGCTTTGGGTATCTTTTTGTGCACCGCCGGGGCGGCTGCGGCGCAAACGCCTGTGGGGAATACGCAAGAGCCTGTGACGATTGAAGCCAGCAACCAGCTGGAATGGCTGCGTGCGGAAAATAAATACCGCGCCACGCAGGATGTTGTGATTACGCAAGGAACAACAATCATTCACGGCGATACGGCCGAGGCCTCTTATGATGCGGCTAAAGGCCCTTCGGCGATTATGCAGATCACGGTCAATGGAAACGTGACGATTACACAAGGGGCACAAACGGCAACGGCCGACACAGCGCTGTATGATGTCGCTGCGCAGCAGGTGACCTTGTCGGGTGGTGATGTCAAATTGACCGCGCCGGACACGCAGGTGCTGGCGCATGGCACGGTGCAGTATCAGGTTTCCGAGCGCAAAGCAACGGCGGCGGGCGGCGTGACCGTCACGCAAAAGCAGCAAACGCTAAAAGCGCAGGCAATTACGGCGTGGTTTGACAAGGATAACAAACTGACGCGTGCCGTGGCGGATAAAAACGTCGTCATGACACAGCAAACGACGCAAGGTCCGCAAGTGGCGCAGGCCCAACATGCTGATTACGATGCGGGCAGTGGTAAAGTCACTCTGACGGGAGACGTTAAACTGGCGCGCGGAACGAACTATATGCAGGGCGCCAAGGCCTCGGTAGATTTGAAGACGGGCTATAGCAGCTTGCAAAATGATCCGGCGCGCGGCAGTCGTGTGCGTGCGATCTTTACGCCCGGTGGTGGCGAACCGACATCTTTGCCGCAACAGGCGATTGCCGTGCCGATGGTGCCGGGCAAAAAGAATCCCCAGGAAGCCTATTGATGACGGTGGTAAAACCCTTTCCTAAAATAAAAAATACCGGCAGCGGGCGCGGGCTGGTGGTGCAGCATCTGGTCAAGCACTATCAAAAGCGTCCTATTCTGCGCGGCGTGTCCATGACATTGCAGCGCGGCGAAGCCGTAGGGTTGCTGGGTCCCAATGGTGCCGGCAAGACCACCTGTTTTTACATGATCAGCGGTCTCATTCGTCCTGACGCCGGCAAGATTTTTGTGGACGATCAGGAAATCACCTATTTGCCGATGTATCGCCGCGCGCGTCTGGGGATCGGCTACCTGCCCCAGGAAATGTCGATCTTTCGCGGCTTGAGCGTGGAAAAAAATATCTTGGCGATTTTGCAGGCGGTCGAAGATGATCCGATCCGCCGCGAGCAACAGCTGGAAGAGTTGCTGGCCGAGTTTTCGATTACACATTTGCGCTATGCGTCGGCTTTGTCGCTGTCGGGCGGGGAGCGCCGCCGTGTCGAGATTGCACGCGCTCTGGCCGCGCAGCCGCAATTTATTTTGCTGGACGAGCCCTTGGCCGGGATTGATCCGATCGCTGTCAACGATATACGAACCTTGATCGGGCATTTAAAAAACCGCGGCATCGGCGTGCTTATTACCGATCACAATGTGCGTGATATGCTGGATATCGTCGATCGCGCCTATATTCTGCATGGCGGTCAGGTTCTAATGGAAGGCACCCCCGATGAGATCATCGGTAACAATGATGTCCGCCGCGTTTACTTAGGCGATCGTTTTCAAATGTAAGCCGGCCGGCGCCGTGTGCTGTTTAAGAAAGGCGACGCTTGCAGTGGTAGCCTGACCGCAATGTGTGACATCCATAAAATTATTCAACAGATAATGACGCAAACCCTCTTCGCGTCGTGTTAGCCATGGGTGCTTGCTCGAGGCTTTTGCAAGCGTTTGAATCGGCAGTCCTTGTAAATGCTGGACATCCTCCAAGGCATGTCCAGCGCCATCATAACGGTGTACGTCAATGCTTGTCGCTTGTGTCAGGTGTGCAATAAAATTGTCGATGGTCTCGGGTTTTTCCAGCGGATCTTGCAAGCCATAGTGAATGCTGACACCGGCATGGATATGCGGTGCGATATCATGATTAAAGTCAACCCCAACACTTTCTTCGTAAACGCGGTACGATACATTCAATATTTCACCGCCGATAGGCCATGGTACATAGCCCAGTTTACCCCAAATGTAATTTATATACGGGTTGTGCACGACTTTTTCGGCAACGCCTAAAGGATTGAGAACCGGCGATTGAAAAACGATATTTTGTGGTTCGAGAATGGGTTCTTCGATGATGCGTAAATCCTCGGACAGGCCGTTTGCGTGGGCCGCATACCAGCCGCCGCAATAAGCCCCTAAGCTGGTGCAGTGAAGCGAAAGCTGGCGCATATCCACGTCGTCATGATGATTTTCTTGTAAATGCTGCAAGGCGTAGTGAATGGTTTGCACATAGCTGTACGGCGAAAGATTTTTGGTATTGGCTTTGAACCCAAAAGGATTGGTTAGGCTTTTGCGTACCGGTGTGGCGTCAAAGCGAAACACGGCAAAGCCGTTATCCAGCACTTCGTTCATGCTATATTTGGTTGCCGGGCTGTCGATACTGCCGCCGATACCATGAACATAGGCCAGGACAGGCGGTTTATTTTTTAGCGGGCGCTGGGGCAAGTGCAACTGGCAACGGACAATTTCATCGGAAGCGTTTTTAAAAGTTTCTAGCATAAAGACTCATGTTCCGTTGTTTAAAAATAGTTAGTCCACAAAAATTAGGCAGTGACGACCAAATTCTTGCGGGGATTGATGATGGTGCACGACAAAGGGAATCTCTGGAAGAATGGATTCGCGTGTCGTTGAGAAAAGACTGGTCTGCGAGTTGCTGAGCAGCGTATATTTGCCCAATGTTTGTCGGTTATAAAAATAGTGTTTTGCAATTTCCTGACCGACGGTGAAGCCAACATCGCAATTATAGTCGGGTTTTTTCTCTTGAATAAAAGTCGACAGCTTATTTTTTAAAAAAGTGCTTGTAGTAGCATATTGTTCTGTGTGTGTTTTATCGCGTGAAAATATATTGGCAATTGTCTTGTCTTCGAGAGTTAGCATGTAACGCTCGGGACTAAAAAAACGCCACTGCAAATCGAATTCACGAAGGTCGAAAGAAACGTCCTGAAGAAAATACTGGGTGCCATCATTATTTTTATAGGCCAGGGGTAGTAAAAGGGTAGTGCCTTTACCCATTAAATCCGTTATGATAGCAGACATGATCCGAAGCCTCCTCTCTACCAGTATATTAAACGCTTTCAAAAAAAATACAATTTTTTTGATTGTAGGCGGGTTGCTTTTAATCGCGCCTCATTTTGCTGCAGCGCAAAATGTCATTCGTGACGCTGAAACCGAAGCGGTCCTGCGCGAGATCGGTTCGCCGATTTTCGTTACGGCGGGCTTGATACCCGATCAGGTGCGTATTGTTATTTTAGGCGATGATACGATCAACGCCTTTGTCGCCGGGGGGCAAAACCTGTTCCTCTATTCTGGCTTGTTGCTGGATGTCAAAAATGTCGGCGAGCTGGCCGGCGTTATCGCGCACGAATCCGGGCATATGGCGGGCGGGCATCTTATTCGCATGCGCGGCGCGATGGAGCATGCCTCGGTCGAATCCATTCTGGCGACGCTGGCGGGAATTGCGGTCGGGGTGGGTTCCAAAGATGCCGAAGCCGGGGCGGGCGTTGTCATGGGTGGAAGCGAATTGGCGCGACGCATTTTTTTAAAGAACAGCCGGGTGTTTGAATCAGCGGCGGATCAATCGGGCATGACGACGCTGGAGCGTTTGGGCTATTCCTCGCAAGGCATGGCGGATTTTCTCGAACGTCTCAGCGCCCAGGAAGTGCTGCCCGAGATCCAGCGCAGCAGCTATATATTGACACACCCCTTGTCGCGGGATCGTTTGAATACGGTCGAGGCATTTGTGGCGCATAGCCGCAATCGCAATGCCACATGGCCCGAACAATGGCAAAAAGATTTTGCGCGCGTCCAGGCCAAGATCCTGAGCTTTACGCAACCGCAGCGCGCCGAGAATGCCTATAAAGATAAAACGGATTTTGCCAGCCGCTATGGTTGGGCGATTGCCCAATACCGTCAGGGGCGCATCGTACAAGCCTTGCAAATATTGGATACGTTAGAAAAAGAAGAGCCGCAGAACGGCTATCTGGACGAGATGCGTGGACAAATTCAGTTCGAGCAGGGACGTATCCCCGAGGCCGAAGCGGCCTATCGCACGGCACTTAAAAAAGAACCGCAGGAAGCGTTGATCCATTTAGCGCTGGCACAGGCGCTGCTGCAAAATGAATCGCCGCATACCGAGGAAGCGCTCAAGCATTTATTTTTTGCGCGGGATCATGGCGAAAAAAATACGCCGCTGGTCTATCGCTGGCTGGCGATTGCGTATGGTCGTGCTGGGCACAACGGCAATGCCAAGCTGGCTTTGGCCGAGGAAGCCCTCTTGAAGCGCGATCTGCCGCTGGCGATTCAGCAAGCCACCGCGGCTAAAAAAATACTTCCTCCCGAGGATAAAGCGGCCCTGCAACGTGCCGAGGATCTGTTGCTCTTTGCCAAACGTGTGCAAAAAGAAAAGAAAGAGGACGAATAATGGATTTGCAGCGAAGAGAGTCACAACCTCTCCCGCTCTAAAGAGGGGAGAGGTTTAATGGACTAATTTTTCTTGGCAGGGGTCTGTAATTTGACCGCGACGAAGCGCAAATTGTTCTGGCTGCTGACCAGTAACAAGACGGCGTTTTTACCGCCGGCTTTGGCATCTTTTGTTGCGGCAACGACATCGTCTACCGAAGCGACGGTGCGCTGGTTGATTTCCAGTAGCACATCGCCGGCACGCAGGCCTTTTTCCAAAGCATCGCTGTCGCGTTGAACGCCGGTGATGACAACGCCGTTCATGCTGTCATCCAGATGGAACTGCTGGCGCAGCAGCGGTGATATCGGCGCCACGCGCAAGCCCAGGTCCGGCACTTCTTTGGAAGTGGTCGGCGCTGCATCCGATTTTTCGGTCGGCGATTTTTCATCATCCAAGAGACCGTCTTCTTTGGCTTTTTCAAGTTGACCGGTGATGATATTCAGCTCGACTTCTTTGCCGTGACGCAACACCGTCATGGGTACGGGTTTGCCAATCGGGGCTTCGGCAACGATTCGCGGCAAATTGCGCATTTCGTTGATATCCTGGCCGTTAAAGCGAATAACGACATCGCCTTGCTTGACGCCGGCCTTGGCGGCGGGGCCATCGGGTGTCAGGCTGGCAATGAGGGCGCCTTTCGAGCCGTTCAGTCCCATCGAGTCCGCAATTTCAGCGGTGACTTCTTGAATCTTGACGCCGATCCAGCCGCGTTTGGTCGCGCCGAAATTAATCAGCTGATCAATGACGGGTTTGGCCAGACTGGACGGAATGGCAAAACCAATACCGACCGAGCCACCCGTAGGCGAAAAGATAGCAGTGTTGATGCCGATTACTTCACCTTGCAGGTTGAACATCGGACCACCCGAGTTACCGCGGTTGATCGACGCATCGGTTTGAATAAAGTCATCGTAACGTCCGGCGTTGATATTGCGCTGACGTGCGGAAATGATTCCCGATGTCACCGTACCGCCCAAACCGAACGGGTTGCCGACGGCTAAAACCCAATCCCCAACGCGCATCGTATCGCTGTTGCCCCAATTGACGGCATGCAGTTTTTTCGTGGATTTTACCTGCAAAAGCGCCAGATCCGTTTCGGTGTCGCGCCCGACGATTTTGGCATCCAGTTGCGTGTTGTCGTGCAGGATGACTTTGATTTCATCGGCATCATCAATCACGTGATTGTTGGTAACAACATAGCCTTTGTCGGCATCGATGATAAAACCCGAGCCCAACGATTGCGCGCGCGGGGTGGGGGCGCTGTCATTGTCCCCTTGATCTTGTTGCAAGCCATCGGGGCCGTTGAAAAACTCGTTGAACAAATCTTCAAACGGGCTGCCCGGCGGGAATTGCGGCATCGGCATTGGCGTGATGACACGGCGGCGGGGATAATGATTTTTCTTGGGTTCCAGTTTTTGCGTTGTCGATACGTTGACAACCGCATCCTGTACGCGTGCGGTCAGATCCGCAAAGCTGCTGGGGATCATGACCGGTGCCGGGGCCGTCGTCTGGGCGAAGGATGCATAGCTAAAGGTAACAAACACGAGAGCCAGTAAAAAAGAACGCATGAAAGACCTCATAAAAAGTGCGTATAAATCATTCCCGATCGACGTGACCGTCTTTTTATTCGGGGTGCGGGGCTTATTTTTGGACATTTTCTTGAAATGGTCAACCGGGGCGTGTAGGGTGGCGTTATGCTGATACAAGCCACTCCCCCAGCCATTCGTGATGCGGCCGACGCGTTGCGTGCCGGCGAACTGGTCGCCTTCCCGACGGAAACTATCTATGGTTTGGGAGCGGACGCGCGGAATGCCGCCGCCGTCGCCAAGATCTATGCGCTCAAGAACAGACCCGCCTATAATCCCCTGATCGTGCATATTGCCTCGCTGGAAGATGCCGAAACGATCGGCGTTTTCGACGCACGCGCGCAAACATTGGCCCGCAGTCTGTGGCCGGGGCCGCTGACACTGGTCGTGCCTGCCCGTCCGCAGAATGGCATTGCCGAAAATGCAACCGCCGGATTGCAGACGGTCGCATTGCGTTTGCCCGCACATCCCGTCGCCCAGGCCTTGATCCGTGCGGTCGGAGCGCCGCTTGTGGCGCCCAGTGCCAACCCTTCGGGCACACTCAGCCCTACGCGACCGGAACATGTTGCACGCCGTTTGGCCGCGCAGGGCCTGATTGTGCTGTCGGGAGGCGCAACCACCATTGGCCTGGAATCGACAGTTATTGATCTAACGACCCATCCGGCTCGAATCCTGCGCCCCGGCGCCATTGGTCCGGACGATCTGGAACCCTTGATCGGGCCAGTCGTCATGGCTGACGGGACCGAGGCGATCAAGGCTCCGGGACAATTAAAACGCCACTATGCGCCGCGCACGCCGCTGCGGTTGAATGCGGTGGATGTAAAAAAAGGCGAGGCTTTTTTAGGGTTTGGCAATACCGGATTTATCGGTGTCGAAGAGGTGGGCTTTGTGCGCGATATGCCTGTAGAAAAATGGCGCAATTTATCGCCCGAGGGGGATTTGCACGCCGCTGCCACCAATTTATATGCGATGCTGGACGAGCTGGATCAGGCAGGCGCACCCATGATCGCGGTGCAACCTGTTCCTGAACAGGGTCTCGGCATTGCGATTAATGATCGTCTGCGCCGCGCCGCGGTACGGGAAGAAATATAAAGTCAAGGTTTTTAGAGAAAAACGGTCTGTCGGAATTTTTATGCCGTTAGCCGCTGAACACCAAAGAATTGGGTGGTAGTGTATCTTTTTGTTCGGATACGTTTATAACTTTTGAATGTAAAACATCTTTAATATTATCGCGTACCGTTTCGCCGATATAAGCGTGTAAACCAAGAGCGGTCGAGATCAATAGTGCATTCTTAAACGAGACGAGTGTAGAGGCCATGAACACGGCTGGCCCATCCATGTCTTCAAATAGTTCTTTTGATTCTTCTGATACTTTTTGGGTAGATAGCCGCAGACCGTTATATAATGCGCAAAGACCTGCACTGTATTTGACTATATGAGGAAATGTTTCGGCAGCAAAATTAAAGCTATGCAGAGAGGATCGTCCTTCGAAGGCGTGTGTAATACCCAATGCGCCTGTTACGGCCAGTGTAGCAAGAAAACCGGCGGTACCACCTCCGGCGGCGCCGTATAATCCTTTGGATAATCGATTGTTTGAATCGGTCATTGTTACATCCTGTTTTAAAATTGCTGTATTGTTTTATCATAATTAACAATTAGAGTCAAGGGCTATTTCGTTAACCATTGCAACTCGGGCAAGAGGCGATACTCTAGGCTCATGAACCCTCTAATTCCCCAATTTGAAGCTGTTCTTGGTAAAGCCCATGTGCTGACCGGGGCGGCGATGGCGGATTACCTGACCGATACGCGCAAGCTGATCACCGGTCAGGCGCTGGCGGTGCTACGCCCGGGTTCGGTCGAAGAAGTTGCGGCGCTGGTCAAGATATGCGCCGCGCACCGCATCGCGATTACGCCACAAGGCGGCAATACCTCGTATATGGGCGGGGCGATTCCGGACAATGCGCACGCGGTAATTGTGCATCTGGGGCGGATGAATAAAATTCGTAACGTCAATCCCGAGGACTTTACCATCACCGTGGATGCGGGATGTATTTTGCAACAGGTGCAGGAAGCTGCCGCGGCCCAAAATTGTTTATTGCCGTTGAAACTGGCGGCCGAAGGCACATGCCAGATCGGTGGCAACATTGCTACCAATGCGGGCGGCATTTTGACGCTGCGCTACGGCAATACGCGTGATCTGGTGCTGGGGCTGGAAGTCGTGCTGGCTAGCGGTGAAATCTGGAACGGATTGCGGCATTTGCGCAAAGACAATACCGGTTATGATTTGAAGCATCTTTTTATCGGCAGCGAAGGCACATTGGGAATTATTACGGGGGCGGTGTTAAAGCTGGCACCCGCACCCGTGGTACGCGAGACATTCTTGGTCGGACTGAAAGATTTGAATGGTGCCCCGGGCTTTTATGCGGCGACGCGGGCCGCCTTGGGCGACAGCCTGTCGGCCTTTGAACTGATCCCGCAATCGGGCTTGCAATTGGCCCAGCATTATAAAATTCCGCACGTCAATCCGTTGGACACCACGCCCGAGTGGTTGATTTTGGGTGAAGTAACGACGGGCACAAAAGGACAAGATTTACGCGCCCGCGTCGAAGCATTCTTGCATCAGGCGCTGGAACAGGGCTGGATCACGGATGGCACGCTGGCGGAAAGCGAACAGCAGCGCGCGGATTTGTGGCGCACGCGCGAATCCATAGTCGAAGTGCAGCGTTTTTCGGGCGTTGTGCTCAAACATGATATTTCGGTGGCGATTGCCGCGATTCCCGCTTTTATTCACGAAGCAGGCGCGTTGCTGGTAACGGCGATGCCCGGGATACGCCCCTATTGTTTCGGTCATCTCGGTGACGGGAATTTGCATTTCAATTTCCTGCAGCCTACCGATATGCCGGGCGATGTTTTTCGTGCCCGCATGCCCGAGCTGGAAAAGAAAGTACATGACCTGTTGGTGACAAAATATAACGGGTCGATCTCAGCCGAACATGGCATTGGCCGCTTCAAGCGCGACGAGCTGGCGCAACGCAAAGCGCCGGTGGAAATGCGGATGATGCGCGCCGTTAAATCCGTCCTTGATCCGGATAACATCATGAATCCGGGATCAGTCGTCCTTGCGGACGGTTAAAGCCGTGCGGGCAATATCATAGCTGAACCCTGCACGCAGCATCTTCGCCAATTCTTTTTGGCGGGCTTCGGGTGTTTGTGCCTGACCCAGACGGCGCTTTTGCGCAAAGCGTTGCGCCGCGGTGGCCTCGTCTTCAGGCGAGGTATCCTGCAACAGATCCGCAATCAATTCTTTAGCGACGCCCTTCAGTTGCAGATGCTGTTTAATATACGACAGCGAGCGGCCCTGGCGGCGCAAACTATGGATGCGGCTTTCGGCAAAGGCGCGGTCATTGACCAATCCCAGCGCCACGCATTTTTGTACGGTTTCCGCCACCCATTGCGGCGCTTGCGGCGGGATCTCTTCGCCTTTGCGCGCCTTGTTCATCAGCTGTCGCTGTAAGACGGTTGTCAGGTGCTTTTCCGTCGCGCTGTAACGTTGCAGATAATAAATGGCGCGGTTATAGATTTTGGTAGCGTTTTGCGTCATAGGCGCTTGACCAGCATCAGTGTCGCGGTTTCATCCAGTAAAACGGTGGCGTCATCGCGGATATTCTCGCCATTGACCCACAAACCCGTGCCGTCGGGCATATAGCCGTTGCGTATATATAAACGTTGCGCGGCGCCAAAGCGCGCCGTTACGCCGACGCATAAACCGATTGACGCATACCCTTTGCTGCGGGCAAAATCTTCGGCAGCAAGCAACAGCGCCTGTCCGACACCTTTGCCGCGCGTATCGTCCTGTACCCACAGATCGACGATCTCGGGTGCATTCAGCGCCGCAAAGCGCGGATAGGCCGAGCGCCACGAGATGGTGATGTGCCCGCATAATTTCTCGCCGTGCCAGGCCGCCAAAATAAGGCGCGTACCGCTTTGGCAATCATCCCAGAAGGTGGCCAGGCGGCGCACATGTGCATCCCCGCGGATGGCCAGCTGCTGGTCCATCCAGTCTTGCGTTTTTGCGGCTGTTAAAGGGGCGATGCTTATGCTACTCATAGGCGCATTCTACCATGATCCGCAAGAAAATCACCATTGCCAATCAAAATAACGCCGCCGCGATGGATGACGGGGATGCGCCCCCCGATCATGTGCAGCCTTTTATGCTAGAGGCGTCCAGCCTGCGCGGTCGTATCGTCCGCCTGCCGACTGTGGTCGGCGATATTATTGCCACCCATGGCTATCCCGATGCGGTGGCGCGTTTATTGGCCGAGGCGTTATGCCTGACGACATTGCTGGCGGGTATGTTGAAATTCGACGGGATCTTTACGCTGCAAACCAAAGGCGATGCGGCAGTGCGCACCGTCGTAACGGACATGACCAATCAAGGTGTGCTACGCGGTGCAGCGACGTTTAACCCCGAGGTAACCGACGCGCCGTTTCACGAGCTGGTCGGCAAAGGCTATCTGGCCTTTACGGTCGATCAGGCCACCGGCGACGAACGCACCCAAGGCATCGTGCCGCTGGAAGGGGACACGTTGACGGCTTGTGTGCGTAATTACTTTCAGCAATCCGAGCAAATCGATACCGGCTTTGTGTGTCATGTCGATAAAGATGCGCACGGACGCTGGACCGGCGGTGCCATCATGGTGCAGAATCTGGCGCGTGAAGGCGGTCACGGCGAAGCCAAGCGCGTCGCGGGCGAAGAAGACTGGCAGCGGGCGCTGGCATTGATGCATTCGGTGACATCGGCCGAGCTTTTGGAGCCGACGTTGCCGCTCAATACCTTATTATATCGCCTCTTTCACGAAGAAGGTGTGCGTGTTTTCGATCCGATCACCATTACGCGCGGTTGTCGCTGTAATCCGGAAAAAATTGAAACGGTGTTGAAGAGTCTTTCGTTAGAAGAAAAACGCGAGTATAGTGATAACGGTGTCATCACCGTAACGTGCGAGTTCTGCAGCACGTCGTATCAATTTCCTGTGGAGGGGTCATGAAAAAAGCATTTATATTAGGTGTGTTTCTGGTGTTGACGGCGTGTACGATGCCGACCCCGCAACGTCCGATGCCGCGTTTTATCTACACGCAATATCCACCGACGCTGATCAATGTCGGCGCAATCCAGGTAGAAGCGAAATACCAAATGCCGATGGCCTCGCCGAATGTCGAGC
>CAYRRF010000011.1:0-5368 GCA_964426595.1 uncultured Bdellovibrionales bacterium
CCTGTCCATCGGCACCGTGCAACACATCGGCATCTTCGGCCGATTGCAAACGCTCGCGCTCGGGCGCGGCACTGTCTGTTTTCAGCCACGGTTCAATACTGGCCAGCTGTGCATAGGCATGACTCAAGTCGGGCACCAGATCTTTGATCACCGGCATGTGCGGCAACGGATAAATACGGACATCTTCTTTGACGTCGGCAATGGCCTTGGTACAGGCCAGCGTATTCATGCCGTCGATGTTCATCGCACACGAGCCGCAAATCCCTTCCCGGCACGAGCGGCGGAAGGTCAGGGTCGGATCAATTTTATTTTTGATGTGGATCAACGCATCCAGAACCATCGGACCGCAATCATCCAGATTGATGGTATATTCGTCCGTGCGCGGATTGTCCGGCGTCTCGGGATCCCAGCGGTAGATTTTAAACGTACGCTGGCGCGCCGCATCCGAACGGCAGCCTTGGACCTTGCGGCCGGGTGTAACTTTGGAATTTTGAGGCAATGAAAAAGGCATAAAGGGACTCCACGGCCATTATAATCCGTCCGAACGCGTATAAAAAGAGTAAAAGAAACTTTCCCTTCATGGTTTATCCCTTAAATTGTCACTTATGACTCATTCCCCTGCCCCTGTATGGATTATTGCCGGGCCGACCGCCAGCGGCAAAACGGCCCTGGCCGTCAGCGTTGCCAAGGCCGCAAACGGGGTCGTGATCAATGCCGATTCGATGCAGGTCTACCGCGAGATCCCCCTGATCAGCGCTCAGCCCAGCGTACCCGAACAGGAAGGCGTGCCGCATATGCTGTACGGGCATGTGCCTATCACAAAACGTATGACGGCCATCCAATGGGCGCATGAGGCGATCGCAGCCATCGCACAGGTCCGCGCCCACGGACAACAACCGATTCTGGTCGGTGGCAGCGGCCTGTATCTGCAAGCGCTGATGCAGGGGCTTTCCCCCATGCCAGAGGTAACACCCACCATCCGCAAACATGTGACGGATTTGTATGACATGCTGGGCCCAATCCCCTTTCATCAGGCGCTGCAGCACATCGATCCGGTAACAGCAGCGCGGTTACATCCGACCGATCGCCAGCGTTGTATCCGCGCGCGCGAAATTTACGAAGCCAGCCACAAGCCGCTAAGTTACTGGCAAGCGCAGCCGAAACAATCGCTGGCACCGGATCTGACGTATAAATTGCTGGTGTTACTGCCCGATCGGGACTGGCTGTACGAGCGCATCAACGCCCGTTTTGAAAACATGGTCAAAACAGGCGCCGTCGACGAGGCTCGCGCCGTTCAGGAACTGAATCCCGACCCGGTTTTAACCGGCGTACAGGCGTTGGGCCTGCAAGCGTTACGCGATTATTTGGAAAAACGTCTGACATTGTTCGAAGCCATTCAAAGCGGCCAGACGCAAAGCCGTCAATACGCCAAGCGGCAATATACCTGGTTCCGGGGGCAAGAGCTGCCCTGTCTCCGCCGTCTGGATATGACGGACCCGAAAGATCATGCGCAAGCTTTAGACTTTTTTCGCAGATGATTATTTTTCGAAGATAACATCGACGCGGTCAGCGGGTTGCTTCTTGTCCGCCATCGCCGCATCTCCCATACCCATGGCACGGACATTCAGGCGTTGCGCAGCAATCCCGTCATTGATCATCATCGTACGCACACTTAATGCACGCGCCAATGACAAGCGGCGCGCCTGCGATACCGTATCCGGCGTTCCGGCCGCATAGGCCAGAATTTGCGCATGCAACGACTCGTCGCGTTTCAATTTCGCGATAACGCCGCGCAAGACAGCCTGTTCTTCGGTTTTCAATTCCGATGCATTGGCATCAAAGAACAGACGATAGGCTTCGAAATTATCTTGCACAGGGGCCGCGGCTTCCGGAGCGCTTGTTGTTGCGCCAGCCGTTAAATCCATCGGCGCGGAGGCCATGGGGGGCTTAGTCAGCTCGTCCTGCGGTGGTGCGGGCAAGGGTTTTCCGGCCGTAATATCCTGGGGTTTTTCCTCGATCACAGGTGCCACGGGCACAGGCGGGGCCGGCATGGCTTCGGGCGCGGCTTCGGTATCTTTGGGCGGTGCATCAAATAAAATTTGCGAACGGTTTTCCGCAGGCGCATTTACAGAGGCGTGTTCGTCAACAGCCGCTTCGGCGCGCGCCTGAGCTAAAAGTTGATGTGTTTTATTTTCTTCCTGCACCGGGGTTGGCATCGCGGGTGGTATTGGCGCTTCGGCGGCGACAACAGGAGCCGGTGGCATCAAGACGGGTGGAGGCGGAACAAGCGGCGCTTTGCGTGGGGCGGGCGGCGTTAAAACCACGGGCGGACGCGGCGCAGGCAACGCTTCCCGATAGACGGGTGCCGGCGCACGGCCACTGCCCGCCAGAACATCCAGATTGACGACGATGTCGGGATTGTTATAGCGCTCGGGAGACACATAGTTTTGTGCACTGGCCAGAGCGGGAACAAACAGAACGGAAGCCAAAAGAAAATGACGCATCGGAACACCTTTACGGGCAGTTTAGGGGCAAAACCCTATTTCGACAAGCCCACCAGCGCGGCATAAGCACGATGGATATCGGCGTTGGCCGCGATATAACCCGGCGTATCAACTTTGGCGGGTTTTAATTGCCGATCTGTTACCACACCACTTGCTTCGCGGACCAAAATATGGCCTGCCGCAACATCCCACTGCGCAGGCTTACGACCCGTTGCCAAATCGAAACGCCCCGCCGCCACATAGGCCAGATCAAGAGCTGCTGATCCCGTGACACGAGTCAACACACCTGCTTCTTTGAGTGTTTCAATATTTTCCGATCCAAAGGAAACGGAAGTGAAACAAATCAGCGTATCTTTTAAATTTTTCTTTCCACCTACACGCAAGCGCGAGCGGTTTAAGAATGCGCCCGTACCTTTGTCGGCGCGAAACAATTCTTGACGCACAGGATCATAGGTGACGCCCGAGACAACCTCGCCGTCTTTTTCCAAAGCGATGGTAACGGCCCAATGCGGCAACCCGTGCAAAAAGTTTGTCGTACCATCCAGCGGATCAATAATAAAACGATAGCGCGGATCCGAGCCTTTTTGCTCACCACCCTCTTCGCCCAAGATTCCCCACTCGGGACGATCGCGCAGCAGCGATTCCACGATAATTTCTTCGGAGCGTCGATCCGCGCGCGAAACAAAGTCGCCGGGGCCTTTAAGCGAGATTTGCAATTTTTCCACTTCGCCGAAATCACGGATCAGCGAGCGCGCCGCTTTTTCTGCGGCTTTGATCATAATGGTCAGGTTTGGCGAGTCGGCCATTAATCCTTCGCCCGCTCGGAATAGGTCCCGTCTTCCAGCTTCACAACAACGCGTGTACCAGATTCGATATGCGGTGGCACCATGATGCGCGCGCCGTTGTCCAAAATCGCCGGCTTGTACGACGAAGAGGCTGTTTGACCTTTTACCACCGGATCGGCTTCGACAATCGTGTACACGGCAGTTTGTGGCAGAGTTACACCCAACGGCTCGCTTTCGAAACATTCTATTTCGACCGTCATGCCATCCAGCAGGAATTGCTTCTTGTCGCCGATCACATCGCCGCGCACGGTGATCTGTTCAAAGTTTTCGGTGTTCATAAAGTGATAACCGTCATCGTCGGCATAGGTGAAGGTGCACTCATATTGATCCAGGCGCACTTTCTCGACCATTTCTTGGGTACGAAAGCGGACATTGTTCTTGTTGCCTGCGCGCACGTCGCGCATCTCGATCTGCATGACCGAGGCGCCTTTGCCCGGCTGGTAAATCTCGGCCTTGGCAACGACCCATAATTTTCCTTCATATTCAATGACATTGCCGGCACGCAAGGTAATGGCTTGGACTTTCATCGGTATTAACTCCTTGATATGGGCAGCAGCCTAGCGGGATGATGCATGAATAGCAATAAGCAAGACGTTAATTATTGACAGAACATATGTTATACTTATAATCAACGCATCGAATCGTACGTTCTTGATAACAGGAGCCTCTCCCATGAAGCAAATTAAAAAACTCGTTCCCCAAGCATTTAAAAGTGAACCTGTTCCCCTAAAAAAAGAACCAGAAGCCCTTTTCGTTATGCTTCTCGATGTCGCAACGTTAGATCTTTTAGCTCATTACAACGAAACAAAATCGGATATTGTTCAAGTTATCGTTTTAAACCGAAAGAAAAAACCTGCAGTTATCGTTGATCTCAATAAAAAAGATGACAGAATTATACGATTTGACTTGAACCAAAAAGGCGAAACCATATCCGCTGAAGTCTCCAACTATAAAGGTGTTCTACTTTACGAGGTTGGATTAGATAAAGATGGTTTATTCAACGGTACAAAAAGAGCCCATATCAGAGGTTTCGAAATACCTGAAATTTCAAAATGGAAGCACGGCAAACGCATTCAACCAAATTAACGCAAAGAAGCGTTTGCCATTTCTTTGCCTAATTCGACGCCAAACTGGTCGAAGGGGTTGATATTCCACAGGACCGATTGGACAAAGACCTTGTGCTCGTACATGGCCAGCAGCAGACCCAGATGAAACGGATCTAACAGCGGCATATGAATCAGGGTCGAGGGGCGACGCCCCGGAAAAACACGATACGGATCGGCATGGTCGCGCCCCATCCACAACGCATCCGGCTGGGCCAGCGCATTGGCTACCAAAATACGGTGATGCTCGCCCTGCTTGTGCTGCGGCGTATGGGTGACGATAAATTCACATGGCACTACCGTTGTTCCCTGATGCAGCAGCTGGTAAAACGCATGCTGGCCGTTCGTGCCGCACTCACCGAACACAATCGCGCCGGTTTCGTAATCGACAGACCGGCCCTCGCGGTCAACACGCTTGCCTAACGACTCCATATCCAGCTGTTGCAAATAGCGCGGCAGCTGTTCCAGAGAGTGATCGTAAGGTAATACCGCCAGCGACGGTAAATGGCAGAAGCTGCGGTACCACACCGCCAGACACGCCAGCAGCACAGGAATATTATCCGCCCACGGCGCTGTCAGGAAATGTTGATCCATGGCGTGCGCGCCTTGTAAAAAGGCCTGAAAACGCTGGGGTCCGATGGCCAGCAACGCTGGCAGGCCAATCGCCGACCACACGCTGAAACGACCGCCGACCCAATCCCAGAAACCGAAAATATTTTCCGGCACAATACCAAAAGCCATCGCTTTATCCACGGCCGTCGACACGGCCACAAAATGCGCGGCGACCGCTTTTTCGCCCAACGCCGCTACCAGCCACGCACGCGCTGTTTGCGCATTGGTCAGCGTCTCGATGGTCGTGAATGTCTTGGACGCCACAATAAAAAGCGTCGTCGCCGGATCGCATTCTTTTAAAACA
>CAYRRF010000011.1:5378-15576 GCA_964426595.1 uncultured Bdellovibrionales bacterium
GTGGCATCGACATTCGATACGAAATGAAAGGCCATGTCCGTGTCGTGATAGGGGCGCAAGCTTTCCGTTACCAGACGCGGACCCAGATCCGAGCCACCGATGCCGATATTGACAACCGATCGTATTTTTTTATCCGTCCGCACCCGGGTGGCGAAAGCCTCCAGTCGCGCTTGCATCTCCCGTACCTCGGGCCGTGTTCCGTCGCGCAAGGCCATATGCAGGGCGGCACGCTTTTCCGTGTGATTGACCGGCTTGCCTGTAAACAGATCCTGCCGCCAGTCCGCCAGATGTTGCTGCTCGACCAGATCAAACAACAGACGCATCGTCTCGGATGTGATCCAATGCCGTCCCCAATCGACACGTAAACCTTCAAAGTCGCAAAAGCGCGGCTGGGGCGTTGCCGGGAAATCGGCGCTATGGAGTTTGGCGGCATGGTGCGCCAGATTTTTCCACGCAGGGGTTTGGGTCAACGAGCTCATGGGGACAGTTTCGGACCAACTGTGACAATCGTCAAGCCTTTGGCCTGCAGGCGGGCGGCGGCTACACGTCGTAAATCTTCCATCGTCACCGCATTAATCTCGGTTTCGCGGCGGTCCAGCGTATCCATCGGCAGGCCGTCTTGCTGTAATTGCAACAAGGTCGCCGCAATCTGGTCTGTCGTCGTCAAAGCCAGCGGCAAGGATCCGATCAGATAGGCTTTAGCCTCGTCCATTTCCTTGGCCGTAATACCGTTCTGCGCCACTTCGCCCCAGATTTTTTGGGTCAAAGCAATCGCATCGTCGCGGTGTTTGGTATCGACCCCGGCTTGAATTATCCAAAGCTGCGCATCGTGATACGGAGCCAGATAGCTGCTGATGCCATAGGTATACCCGCGCTTGACACGAATCTCTTCCATCAGGCGACTGGAAAATTCACCACCGCCCAACGCGAAATCCAAAATACGTGCGGCCCACCAATCTTTGTCCTGCCGCGCCACACCTTGCTGCGCCATCATCACCACCGATTGCGCCCCGTCACGCGTGATATGCCGCACCTGCCCCGCCTTTGCCAGCGCTACCGGTGGACGTTTTTCCGCCGTTGGACATTCGGGCCAGCCCCCAAAAATGCGGTCGATGATTGTTGCAGCCTGTGCTTTGTCGATCGCGCCGACCAGCGCCAGTTTCAGGCGCCCGCGACAGAAAAGCTGTTGCTGGAGTGCCAGAATATCATCACGGGTAATCGCTTTGAGACTCTCGGGCGTACCTTCAACCACGCGCCCATAAGAATGCTGAGGAAAGAGGTCTTGGAATAATGCGCGGCCGGCAATCCATTCGGGATCTTCCGCCAAAAAACGCTGCTGGCTGAGTAACGCCTGACGCATACGTTCAATAGCATCGGGCGTAAAGCGCGGCTGGTTAAGTGCTTCCGCCAACAAATCGACGGCTTTATCCTGAAAAAGCGTCGTTGTTTTCAAAGCGCCAGAAAAATAATCTTTGCCGTTGGCAAAACGCAGGCGTATGCCGTAACGGTCCAGCGCATTTTGAAACTCTTCGGCATCCGTGTTTTTTGTGCCCTCGTCCAATAACGTCGACAAAATTTCCGACGTTCCCTCTTTACCTGCGGGGTCTAATTGCGCCCCGCCATATAAAGAAAAATGCAGCGCCAGGATCGGCACCGTCTCGTCATGCACGTACCAGGCCTTCAGATGGCGTGGTGTGGTAATTTCTTCAATCGCTAGAAAGGGCGCCGCTACGGCGCTCTGCACCCACAATCCCAAAACCAGAACAAACGCCAGACGTTTCATTTCGCCTCCGGACGTAAAACCGCTATGACGCGCGGCGGTGCGGCAAAAAGACGATTCGCCTGTGCCATCACCGCCTCACGTGTAACATGTTGCATGCGTTGTGGCCACGCCTCGATCGTTGCGGTATCCAATCCGCTGACCAGCGCGCGCCCTACCATCATCGCCGGACCCGTGACCGCGTCCCGCGCATAAATCGCTTCGACTTGTAACGCTTGTGCGGCATCTTTAACTTCATCTTCTGTTACACCATCCTGACGTAGGCGCTCTATTTCTTCAGTAACAGTTTTTTCTATTGTCTGTGTATCGACACCGGGACGCGGTGTTACCGTGATACTCCAATGTGCAGGCCCCACCGCAATAGGATCAAAGCCGCAGCTTGCAGCCGTTGCCAGCGTGTCGGTTACAACCAAACGGCGATAGAGCCGTCCGATGCGACTGTCGCCCAAGATTTTGCTCAACACCAGCAACGCATCACTCTGGGCAATCGTCTCGGGACGGGCGGGCGGCACCAAATAATGCGATGACCACAGCGTCTCCCGCACCTGGGAAGAGCGTTCGTCGATATGTTGCGTCTCGTTAGGAGGCGCGCTGTCTTTAAACGGTGTTTGCGGTGTCGCAAAGGACTTCCAATCCGCAAAGTAATGCTCGACCAGTGGCTTGGCTTCGGCCCATGTAATATCGCCGCTGAGAATCAGCACAGCATTGCCGGGCGCGTAATAGGTCTGGTGATATTTTTCAGCAACGGCGCGATCCAGCTTTTCAATTTCATTTTTCCAGCCAATGACCGGGCGATGATAGGGATGATCGTCGTACAACGTATTATTCACTTTTTCCCAAAAGCGCGCGATCGGATCATTATCCACCGTCTGTTGCCGCTCTTTAAGGATTACTTTTCGTTCAGCATTTACTTGCGCGTCTGTCACCGTCCAGTTTTTAACGCGATCCGCTTCCAGCGCCATCACCGTCTCGAGATTTTTTTTGCCAAAGCTGGCGTAATAAGCGGTATAATCATAGCTGGTGAAAGCGTTTTCCTGTCCACCCATATGTGAGATAATCCGCGAATATTCGCCTTCCGGATGGTTTTTAGTTCCTTTGAAATTCAGATGCTCCAGAAAATGCGCGATGCCCGATGCGCCTGGCAGATCATAGGCCGCACCGGCTTTAAACCACAACATCTGCGTAATCACCGGCACGCGATGATTGGGCAAAACAACAACCTGCAGGCCGTTTTTAAGCGTGGCCGTCTCGGGATGAAAAACCTGTGCCTGCACAGGCATCGTTGCCACACACCACAGACATGCAACCGCCGCAAGCGCTCGCATTATTTTTTCTCAGGAACAGATTTGATCGGTACTGTCTTGACGTTTTGCTGTTGCAGCTTCTTGGCTTCTTCTGCAGGGTCCAGCGCTTTGCCCTTGGTACTTTCGGGGGATACGATCCCTAATTTTTCCGCTGCACTTGTGGGTTGGGCCACATCTTGATCCACCGCTAATTCGCTGCGGATATTGGGGGCCGGCGTGCCGGCTTTTTGCAGCAATAATTGCTCGGCGCGGCTGGTGCTGGTCGGCCCCGAAGACGTTTGCGATCCCAACACCAATTGCTTGGTTACCGACGCAGCCTGCGCTGTCGCGGGAGGCGTCACGCCATCTTGCGGCGGCGCCAGATCGAAATTCGGCGGTACGGTCAGGGGCGCGCGCTCGACAACCGAAAATTCGTCCGGCGTGGAACGTTCCAGACCTAACGTCTCTTTGACACTGGAGCCACAACCGCCAAGGGCCAGAGTGGCACAAAACGTAAGAATAATCTTTTTCATTTTACAGCTTCCTTATAGTGGGGAAAGAAAAGAATATGAATGACCATCAGCGCCACACCCAAGGTAATAGCGCTGTCCGCGACATTAAAAGCCGGCCAGTGGTGCGTGCCGATGTGAAAATCAAAGAAATCCGCGACCGCGCCGAAACGCAAGCGATCCCAGACATTGCTCAAAGCACCGCCGGTAATCAAGCCGACGCACAACGCGTGCATCGGCAGAGGTTCGCGCCACAGCCAAATGAAAAAGCCTAAGCTAATCGCCAGCGCCATGCCCGACAGCGCATAGACCATCGTCGTACCATCTTGTTGCAACATGCCAAAGCTGACGCCCTGGTTCCACACCATGACCATGTTGAAAAAACCTGTGACTTCACGCGGCGCTTGCTCAAAGCGATCCGCCTTTTCCGTCAGCCAGTGCAGTAAATTCGGGTTTTGCTGTTGATAGACGCGCACGATAATCAACCATTTGATCAGCTGATCTTTTGCAATCACGATCAGGCTGATCAGCATTCCGATCCAGCGCCACACAGGGGTCTTCCAGCAAATCATGCAGCTTTCCTTTGATAGTAACGCACCGCTTCGGCATCGCGCGGCGACAGTTCGGGATAGGCTTTGTCGCTTCCCACTTCGGGCAAAATTTTCCAGCTGCGCGCACATTTTTGTCCCGCAGCTTTGGCAATGGTAACGACCACACCTTCAACGTCGCTAACGGTAAAACCTTGCGCGGTTCCTTTGGCCAGCGTGAATTGCGAAGTAATCGCCAATTCCGCCCAGTCGATTTTTTGACTTAAATCCCAATCCTTGGCATCGTTTAAATACAAGGTCGGATGCGCTTCCAGCGACGAGCCGAGGCGTTTTTCGGCGCGCTCAACCTCGATGGCACCCGTGACCACGCGGCGGATATCCCGCAAGCGCTGCCATTGTGTGGCCAGCGTTTCGTTCAACCATTGCGCCGGATAGCTTGGATATTGGCGCAAATGCACCGTTGCAAAATCGCCCAAAAAGTCTTTGACCGGATAGGCCTGCCACGCTTCTTCGGCCGTAAACGGAATAAAAGGCGCCAGCCAGATTGTCAGCGCACCTAAAAGCGCTTCCAATACTGAGCGCGTCGCGCGGCGCTCGAACAGGTCGGGCCGGTCGCAATAGAGGCGATCTTTGCGGATGTCGAAATAAAACGCCGACAAGTCACCGTTACAGAAATCATAAACGGTGCGGAAGGCTTCCATGAATTTATATTCCGCCACGGCTTTCTTGACGGCCGCATTGACTTCACTCATGCGGTGCAGCACCCATTGTTCCAACGACGGAAGCTTGGCGTAGTCTTTTTCAAGATCGACGCGCTCGGCCGGCGTGAAACCGTCCAGATTCCCCAGCACATAGCGCAGAGTGTTGCGGAAGCGGCGATAGTTTTCGCTTTGGATTTTAAACGCGTCCTGGCTTAAACGCACATCCTCGTGGAAATCCGAACCCAAAACCCACAGACGGACGATATCTGCGCCATAGGTGGCGATCAGCTCGTTCGGCGACAAACCATTGCCTGCGGATTTGGACATTTTCTTGCCGTCTTTATCCACGACAAAGCCATGTGTCATCACCGCTTTATATGGCGCGCAGCCGCGCGTACCGCACGATTCCAGCAACGAGGATTGGAACCAGCCGCGATGCTGGTCTGAACCTTCCAGATACAAATCCGCAATCGGGTATGTGTTATCCGGCGCGTTAAACACAAAAGCATGGGTGGAGCCGGACTCAAACCAGACATCGACGATATCCATGACTTGTTCGAAATCATCCGCCTTATAAGCCGTGCCCAGAAACTCCTGTGCGGGGCGTGCATACCAGGCATCTGCACCGTCTTTTTGAAAAGCAGCAACGATACGCGCATTCACTTCCGGATCACGCAAAGGCTGGCGGGTTTTCTTATCGACGAAAATTGCAATCGGCACCCCCCATAAACGCTGGCGTGAAATGCACCAGTCGGGACGCTCGCGCACCATCGCGGTGATACGATTTTGCGCTTCGCCGGGAATCCATTGCGTCTTGTCGATGGCCGCCAAAGCTTTTTCGCGCAAGGTCGTGCCGTCTTTCATTTTCTCGTCAATGCCGATAAACCATTGCGCCGTCGTGCGGAAGATCAATGGTGCCTTGGAACGCCAGCTATGCGGATATTGGTGGCGCAGTTTGCCTTTGGCCAGCAACGCTCCCGCCTTGACCAGCGCGCCAATTACAGCGCCCGTCGCTTTGCCTTCTTTGCCATTGGCATCATAGACATCCAAACCGGCAAACAAACCGACATCCGGCAAATAGGTTCCGTCCGCATCAACCGTTTCGGGAATGGCAATGTTATTGGCACGGCCCAAGTAATAATCGTCTTCACCGTGGCCCGGTGCGATATGCACGAAGCCCGTACCTGTTTCTGTCGTCACAAAATCCCCCGCTAAAACCGGAACAGGGAATTTATAATAGTCATGCGCACTGGCCAGCGGGTGTTGACATTGAATACCGACTAAATCTGCACCCTTATAAC
Source organism: uncultured Bdellovibrionales bacterium (assembly GCA_964426595.1). Taxonomy (GTDB): domain Bacteria; phylum Pseudomonadota; class Alphaproteobacteria; order Micavibrionales; family SZUA-601; genus JAQGJA01. The sequence goes on from CAYRRF010000011.1 coordinate 11,501, forward strand.
TATCCCGTGGGTGTTGCCATGTCGCTTTCATCGCAACCATTGCAGTATCAGCCAAAGCTTCTGCAAGCAATATCTTTTGGCCAACCTTTAATAAAGAACCTTCTTCGACGCCCTTAACTTCATAAAGACGATAAACAATATCCTTCCCTAAAGCGACCGCGCGGTTGCCCGGCAGCGTCCAGGGCGTAGTCGTCCAGATGACAACACTGGCGTCCTGCAATTCTTTTTTATCGGTTTTGATGATCGGAAACGCCACATATACCGTCGTCGAGCTATGCTCGTGATATTCGACCTCGGCGGCGGCCAAAGCGGTTTTCTCGACGACCGACCACAAGGTCGGGCGCACGCCGCGATACAGCAAACCATTCATCAGGAATTTATGGATCTCGGCGGTGATGGTCGCTTCCGACTCGTACGCCATTGTCAGATAAGGATGCTCCCAATCCGCCAGCACCCCGAGACGCTGCATGTCCGCGGCTTGTACCTTGGCCCAATGCGCGGCAAATTCGCGGCACTCGCGCCGAAATTCGACAGGCGCCACATCGTCTTTGTTCTTTTTCTCGGCGCGGTATTTTTCTTCGATTTTCCATTCGATCGGCAAACCGTGGCAATCCCACCCCGGAATCATCGGCGCATTATAACCCATGGCAAACCGCGTCCGCACCACGATATCCTTCAAAATCTTCGTCAGCGCATGGCCGGCATGAATATTGCCATTGGCAAAAGGCGGACCAAAATGCAGGATAAACTTTTCGCGCGCGGCGGCCTGCGTTGTCAGGGTCTGGAACAGATCCATCTCTTGCCATTTTTGCAAGGTCTCGGGCTCGCGCTTGGGCAATTCGCCGCGCATGGGGAATTCGGTCTGCGGCAAAAACAGCGTATCTTTATAGTCAACAGTCATAGTAACCCTTATGGGGAAAATCAGTTAAATAAGTCTAGCGAATGCAGGAAAAAGAATAAAGCGCCTATCCCCTCAGGGGATACGCTTTTGAATAATCGAATGGCCCGAAGGCTTGGTATTCGACCCTATACAGATATCCAGCGCCTGCTGAAAGAAGGCTCCCAGCGTTTTCACCCAGCCAGGGGTGGAGCGAACATCATTAAAACGGAGATTTTGCAGGTTTTGCTGTTCCGCGCGAACATACGCCATTTCTTCAGGCGAAGGGTTGTCCCATGGATGGGGTGAGCGCGTATACACCATCTAAAACCTAAATCCTTTGAACCCTCAGGGTATCCTTCTTTACCCATAAAGTCAAGGAAATTCAGGTTTTACTGCAGATGCGGACTCCAGGCCGGGTCGGATGCCGAGGTCGGCAGTTCGACCGGATGGTCGTTCGAGCCTGTCAGATCAATCGTGTACAGGCGCGAAAAGCGGCTTTCTCCGGTCGGCATTTCTTTGAAATACATCAAGACGCGGCCATTGGGGGCCCAGGTCGGTCCTTCGACGTGATACGCTGCCGAGATCATGCGCTCGCCCGAACCATCGGGACGAATCACACCGATATAGAACTGACCTTGATACATGCGTGTGAACGCAATCAGATCCCCGCGCGGCGACCAGACCGGACCTGCATAACGTCCTTGACCAAATGTGATGCGTTTGATTCCCGAACCATCCGCATTCATTACATACAATTGCTGCGTGCCGCTGCGATCGGATTCGAACACGACCTTGCTGCCATCGGGTGAATAGCTGGGTGCGGTTTCAATCGTCGGATCGCTGGTCAGGCGCGTCATGCGGCGGCTTCCCAGATCCATGCGATAAATATCGGTATTACCGTTGCGCGCCAGCGACATGATGACGCTGTTGCCTTCGGGGCTGAAACGCGGCGAGAAGGTCATGCCCGGGAAATTCCCCAAACGCTGACGCGAACCGGCACTTAGATTATAGATGTAGACCGCAGGACCATTGCCTTCATACGACATGTAAGCGATTTCCTGTTCCGAAGGCGAAAAGCGCGGCGTCAATACCAGCGACGATCCATCGGTCAAATAGCGCATATTGGCACCGTCCTGATCCATGATCGCCAGACGTTTGATACGGCGGTTATACGGACCGGAATCCGCTACGAACACCACGCGTGTATTGAAATAGCCTTTTTCACCGGTCAGGCGCGAGTAAATCGCATCAGCAATCATATGCGCCAATTGACGCCAGTTGCCCGCTGTCGTGGTAAAGCGGCGGCCAATCATTTGCCCCTCGGCCAGCACATCCCACAAACGAAACTCGACTGTCAAATTGCTGCCATCGCCCGTCACACGTCCGACGACCAGCGCCTGGCTGTTGACGGCGCGCCAATCGGCAAAGCGCGGTGTGCCATCAACCGGCAATCCACGCTCGATAAAGCTGGTCGGAGGCACCAGGCGGAACAATCCGGAACGCGCCAGATCGGCCGCAACCACATCGGAAATCTGTTGTCCTACCGCGTTGCCCGCAAAGTCATTAATGGCGATCGGAAGCGGTTCCACATTGCCGCGCGTCACATCAATGCGCAATTCGGCAAAAGCCGGGAACGTAAACATAACCAAAGCGATAAGCACATTGCGGAACATAAAACTAGCCTCCAAACATTTCTTTCGGGTTGAAGCGGATCAGGATATTTTTCCAAATATCATACTTTTCCGCCGGCAACGCAAGGGGGTTGCACATGGGATTAAAAACGGCACGGCGCGCGCTGTCGGCGGCGGCACGGAAAAAACTGTCACTGTTATAACGCATCTGATCGACGATCTCGGCGCTGGCCACCGTGCGGTCAGGATTAACTTCCATACGAATATCGACAATCAGATCTTCGGCATTCATCGCGCCCGACGGAATATTCCAGCAGCGCGCCAATTGGTAGCGCAGCGCATCCATTTCGCTTAACGCCAGCGTTTCGGATGTCGCCGGCGCCGTGCCTTCGGTTTTAGCCTTATCATCCACGGGCGCATCGACCTGCGTTCCTTCGGGCGCATTGGTATCGCCCAGCAGGTTTTTCAGGATCGAATTAAATTCTTCCTGTTTTTTCTCTTCGCCTTTTTTATCGTCTTCGGATTTTTTCTTTTTATCGGCCTTGTCCAGCTTGACCTTGTCGTCCGCTTTTTCGGTCGCGTCCTTTTTCAGCTCTTTGACTTTTTCTTTGGGCTTCTCTTCCAGCTTTTCTTCCGGCTTGGGCACATCTTCTTTTTTCGCCGCATCGGATTTCACCGGCGTGGGCGGCTTGTCTTGCGCTACCGGAGGTTTGTCTTCTTTGGTTTCGCTTTTGGGCGCGGGAGGCGCTTTGCGCTTTGCCACATTCGGCGCCGCCGAGATGTCGCCCGTTGCGGCCACCAGATCCACACTCACCGCCTGCGTCAGATCAAACGGCTCTTTTTTACGCCACGACGGCAATCCCAAGGCCGCTATCACAATAATCGCCACATGAATCCACAACGCCCATTTCAACGCACGCTTGACGCTTTGTTGACGGCTAAGAAGGGAAAGATTGGCATCTTGCTGGGACATCAATTCCCCGTTTCAGCCACAAGCGCTACCTTTGTGAAGCCCGCAGCCGTCATACGACTCATGATCTGCATGATGGTGCCATAGCTTAAAGTTTGATCGGCTCGGATAAAAATACGCTGGTCCGGCTTTTGCTGCGTAATCGCCTGCAGGCGCGGGATCAGCTCGTTGATTCCGATTTTGGTGTCCTGCAAATACACGTTGTTCGCTTTGTCGATCGTAATCACCAACGGTTCTTCACCTTCGGCCATGGCACCTTTGCCGACCTCGGGCAGATCCACCGGCACCGTTACCGTCATCAACGGCGCGGAAATCATAAAGATGATCAAGAGCACTACCATGACATCGATCAGCGGTGTTAAATTCATCTCGGCGTGCGGACGACCGCGGCGGCGGCCACGACCTCCCGAAGCGCGGGTGACGCTTATAGCCATCTTACGCTACCTGCTGGGGTTGCTGTTCCGACGCATTCTCTTCCAGATAACGCGCCAAAATCGACGAGAACTCGGCAGCAAAGCCATCCAAGCGATCAGCGTATTTGCTCAAGTCACTGTTGAACTTGTTGTACGCCAGCACGGCCGGAATTGCGACCATC